>CADCOC010000078.1:0-37318 GCA_902802945.1 uncultured bacterium
TCGAGCGGGTTGTGACGCCCGTGGTGGCTGAGGCACCTGCGGCGGTCGAGAAGGTCGAGCGGGTTGTGACGCCTGCGGTGGGTGAGGTGCCGGTGGCAGTCGAGCGGGTCGAGCGGGTTGTGACGCCCGTGGTGGCTGAGGCACCGGTGGCGGTTGAGAGGGTCGAGCGGGTTGTGACGCCTGTGGTGGCTGAGGTGCCGGTAGCGGTCGAGAAGGTCGAGAAGCCCGTGGTGGCTGAGGCATCGGTGGTGGCCGAGAGGGTTGTGACGCCTGTGGTGGCAGAGGCACCGACGGTGGTCGCGGCAAGCGCGACCGTGCAGCAGGTCGCGACAAGCGCGACCCTCCCGCTGGAGGGCGTGGTGGAGAAGCCGGTGGTGGTCGAGAAGGTGGTGACGCCGGTGGCGGTTGAGGCACCGACGGTGGTCGCGGCAAGCGCGACCACGCAGCAGGTCGCGACAAGCGCGACCCTCCCGTTGGAGGGGATTGCTGAGAAATTGCCGAAGGACAATGGCGTTCGTGTGGCGGACGATGTTGTTGTGCGGAGCGAAGCAACTTCTTCTGATGAAGCTGAGCCGCAGGTTATTGACTTTAGGAATGTTTTAATCCAGCCGTCGCAGAGCGGCGTCGAGGGCGTGGCAGGTGTGAAGCGTATTTTCACTCCCGCGCAGGTGCTGGTCGATGCGGCGTCTGCCGTGGCGGACACGATCACGGTGTCGCCGGAGGTGTTGCGCGGTGCGAGCGAGATTGAGGTGCAGCTGCGTTCCGACGTGCTGGAAGGCACGGTTATCCGCATATCCACTACCGAGGCGGGAAAGATGAGCATACAGTTCACGCCTGCGACGGCGGAAGTGGCGGCGCTGCTTGAGAAATGTGCGCCGCAGCTCGTGGCCTACCTGTCCGAGCGCGTGCATGGTTTCAGTGTTTCGGTCAATGTGAAGCGCGACGACAAGTTGAAAGGGTGATGAATGTGAAACCGATTGAACTACTTCAACAATTGGATGAATTCAAGGCGTTGACGCCTGCGGACATCATTTCGCATCCGGCTTGGAGCGTTCCGGTGACTTGGAACGAAAATCCTGCGGCGCTGCGTGCGGACGCGGTGGCGACTTCCGAGACGATCAACCTCTCGGTACGTCTTGGGGATGAGGACTGCGTGCTGGGACTCGTGCCGTCCGATGCTTTCCCCGAACTGTCGGCGCTCTTTCCTGCGCGTGCCGAGGTGCCGCCGCCGATCATGCTCGCCGTAGTCGAGAAGGAGGCGGGGCCGCTTTTCCAGATGCTTGAAAACGCCTTGCGCAGGGAACTCTCCGTGCAGGGCCTCGCCGATGCCCCGGCCGATGGAGCGCACACCTTTCAGGTCGGGGGGGCGGACGATCCGTCCGCATCCGCCCCCGCCTTCACCCTCACGCTCACCGATACGTTGGTCCGCGAGTTGGGCGATCTCCGGTACCTTAATACTGAGCATCCATCGATTGCCGATACGAAGGTTCCAATGGAGGTGGCGTACGCCGTGTTCGACCTTTCCGCCGACGAGCTCGCCGGCCTCGCGCCGGGAGACTATTTGCTCCTGCCGGAGATGTCGACGGAGAAGCCGGGGCGCGTGTGCCGTCCCGGTACGTTGCCGCCAGAACGTTTGCGGATCGTAGCCGCCGAACTGGCGAACGTGCCGTTTGCAACGGCGCTGCAGGACGACCTCCGCTGCGCGCCGGTCGGCACGGACGACCTCATGCTCATGCTGGGCGAGCGCCGCATCGCCTCCGGACGACTCTCGAAACTGGGCGAACAGCCTGCCTTTGCAGTGGAGGCGCTATGCTGAACACAGACCCGTTCGCGCTGATAGTCCTCTTCGTGGGGATGTCGCTCCTGCCGTTCGTGGCGATGGTGTCGACATGCTACCTGAAGATCGTAGTCGTGATGTCGCTCATCCGCAACGCGCTGGGCGTGCAGTCCATCCCGCCGAACATGGTGATAAACGCCCTCGCGCTGATCCTAACGTTCTACGTGATGTCGCCCATCGCGTCGAAGAGCTGGGACCTGCTGCAGGAGGGCATGAGGAACAACAAGCCGGAGGTCATCTACAGGACGGACCTCGCGTCGCGTGCGGCAGAGCCGTTCCGCGAGTTCCTGGCGAAGAACACGGCCGACCAGCACCGCGCCTTCTTCGTGCGCACGGCCGAGAAGCTGTGGGCGAAGGAGGAGGTGGACGAATCCGGCAACACGGTGAAGGTGCCGGCGAAGGTGGACGAGCAGAGCTTCTTCATCCTCGTGCCGAGCTTCTGCGTGTCGGAGCTGACGCGCGCGTTCCAGATCGGCTTCCTCGTGTACCTTCCGTTCATCGCGATAGACATCATCGTTTCCAACATCCTTCTCGCGATGGGCATGATGATGGTGTCGCCGGTTACGATTTCGCTGCCGTTCAAGCTGCTGCTGTTCGTCATGGTCAACGGATGGGCGCGTCTCATCCAGGGACTCGTCCAGTCATACGTCCACTGAGGAGTCCGCCGCCATGACCGAAGCCCAGCTCCTAGACTACGCGCAGACGACGCTGATCCTCGTCCTGAAGCTCTCGATGATCCCGATCGTCGTGGCTACGGTGATCGGCCTGCTCGTGTCGCTGCTCCAGGCGTTGACGCAGATACAGGAGCAGACGCTCGGCTTCGCCGTGAAGCTCATCGCGATTTCGCTGACCATCATGCTTGCGGCCCACTGGATGGGCGGCGAGCTGCTGCTGTTCACCAACGACATCTTCACCAACTTCCCGTTTGTGGCGCGCTAGGGAGAAGGCCATGACCATCGAAGAGCACTACAACGCAATAGCACCGAAGCTGACGAGTTACCTCGTGGGCGTGGGGACGGACTACCACGCGGCCTGCGACATCGTGCAGGAGACGTTCCTCCGTCTCTGGAAAAAGCGCGACGAGCTCATGGACGACCCCGCCCAGGTCAGCGGCTACGTCTACACGATCGCCCGCCACCTGCGGGCCGACCGTCTCCGTCGGCAGTCGCGCGAGACGCTGCAGGAGGAGATCACGGACGAGGACGCCGGCGCCGTGATGCCGTCCGACACGAGCGCCACCGACGCCGCCTACCTCCGACGCCGCCTGAACGACGCGCTCGCTCAGCTGCCGCCGCTCGTGCGCGAGGCGTTCTCGCTGTTCCAGATCTCCGAGCTGTCCGTGCGCGAGATAGCCCGCATCACGGGCGCGACGGAGAACCTCGTGAAGGTCCGCGTGCACCGCGCGAAGGTGAAACTCCGCGAGCTGCTCGCGGACGTTGCGTAGGGGGGCCAGAATTTCCATCTCCTTTTTCCCCTTGCGCGCAGGTGAGCGCTGGGGTATAATATGAACCGTCCAAGAAACCAACCGAGGCATCCATAATGGCGACATTCCAGTTCATCGCGAAAAACAGCGCAGGCCAGGAGCAGCGCGGAACGATTGAGGCGGGCGACCGCGCGGGCGCGATCGCGGCCATCCGCGCGCAGAACTTGATGCCCACCGCACTGGGCGAGGTGAAGGGCGGCGGCGCGCCGGCGCCCGCGAAATCCGCGAAGAAGCCCCCCGCGAAGGCACCTGCAGCCTCCGGGAAGAAGAAGGGCTTCGGGCAGATCGAGATCAAGCTGCCGGCGTTCATGCGCGGCCGCGTGAAGCCGAAGGACCTCACGACCTTCACGCGCCAGCTCGCCACGCTGGTGAACGCGGGCTTGCCGCTCATGCGTTGCATCGAGGTGATGAAGAAGCAGAAGATGGCGCCTGCGATGAAGGACTGCCTCGACGGCATCTCGGAAGGCATCGCCGGCGGCGCCACGTTCTCGGAGTCGCTCACGGCCTACCCGAAGATCTTCGACAACCTCTACATCAACATGGTGAAGGCCGGCGAGGCGGGCGGCGTATTGGAAGTGGTGCTGAACCGTCTGGCGGAGTTCGCCGAGAAGGCGCAGAAGATCAAGAACAAGGTGAAGGGCGCGATGATCTACCCGGCGGTGGTTCTCACGGCCGCCATCGGCATCACGGCGTTCCTGCTCCTCACGGTGATCCCGAAGTTCAAGCAGGTGTTTGACGACCTCCTCGGCGGCGCGGAGCTGCCGCCGATCACGCAGTTCGTCATGGGCCTCGCCGATTTCGTGGAGAACAACGGCCTCATGGTAGGCGCGGGGATCGTGGCGCTGGTGGTCGCCAAGAAACTGATAGCGAAGACGGAGAAGGGCGCGTACGTGTTCGACAAGATCAGGCTCAAGCTGCCGGTCATCGGCTCGCTCGTGAGCCGTACGGCGATCGGACAGTTCTCCCGCACGCTCGGCACGCTGCTTTCGTCCGGCGTGCCCATCCTCCAGGCGCTGACGATCGTGCGCGACACCACGGCGAACCGCGTGGTGCGCCGCGCGGTGCAGACGGTGCACGACGCCGTGAAGGAGGGCGAGTCGATGACGGACCCGCTCGCGTCGTCCGGCGTGTTCCCGCCGATGGTCGTCTCGATGGTGCAGGTGGGCGAGGAGACGGGCGCGTTGCCGGACATGCTCACGCGCATCGCGAACACATACGACGACGAGGTGGACAACGCGGTGGCGGGCCTCACGTCGGCGATCGAACCGGCGCTGATCATCTTCCTCGCGGTGGTCGTGGGCACGATCGTCATCGCAATGTTCCTCCCGATGATCAAGATTATCTCCACGGTGTCCGCCGCCGGCTAAAAGAGGTGCGCATGAAGAAGAGAGGTTTTACGCTGATAGAGCTCCTGATCGTGACGGTGGTGATCGTCACGCTCATGGGGCTCGTGTTCCGCCTGGCGGGTTCGGGCAGCGACTCGAGGGCGCGTGCGGAAACGATCTCCCGTCTGCAGAAGCTCTCCAACGCGCTGAGTGGCTACTACGCCGCGTTCGGCAGCTACCCGCCCGTACCGCTCCAGGGGCGCAGCCGCGACATCTACACGGAAGTGCACGGGGGGGAAGATGTAGGCTATTCGATGGGGTACGGCATACAGAAAGATAAAAAATACCGAAACACAAATTTTGACAAGAACCAGATCGAGGCGGCCTGCCGCGCCCAGCCCGTCGCCGCTGTCTGCCCATACCAGAAGGAAGGGCCTGAGGACCATGCCATAAGGGTCATGGCTGAAGTGTTCCACCTCCCGCCCTACACGGCCCTCCTAGACTACAGCGGTTTCAATCATACAGACCCGGTTTGGTCAAAGAACTCAACATTCATGTTCGGGCTCATGTCATACCTACTCCCTCGTTACCAGTTCATGCTTGACGGAATTAAGGGCATTTACAAGGGCGCTCGTACAGATAATGATCCGTGGGAGGCGTACAATCGACTTCCGTTCCTGATGAACGGAGACCGCCTTTCAGACTGGAATGAGGTGCAGTCGATATTGGGAGTGGGGGAGTATTCGAATGACTCGTCCAGTGATGACAACGACAAAAAACGTGCAATGCTCGAGAACCTGCCGTCACAGGCTGTCTGCGCCCGTTGGATGCCTAATCTGGCGGGCATCGTCGTCACGACTCCAGTCGCCAGCCACACGAAGTTCTTTGGCGTAGATACGAACGACCCCCACGACTACGGCAATTCGTCCGCGAAGTGGTGTGTAATCGGCAAGGACGGCGCCGACGGTAATCCCATCTATGTCCAGATGAAGAAAACGGTTTTGGACGGCTGGGGCGAGGAATTCTACTACTACTCGCCGCCGCCCTACCAGAGTTACCAGCTCTGGTCGTCAGGTCCGAATAAGCGCACGTTTCCGCCGTGGCATGACAAATCGCTACTCTCACAGGACAAACAGAAGAAAGTTAACTCCTGGATCGCCGACGACATCAAGGTGGGCGACAAGTAAGGGAAGGAATCGGAACATGAAAAAGAAACAATCAGGCTTTACGCTTATTGAGATGCTGGTCGTCATCGGCATCATAGGCATTCTCGCCGCCGTTCTGTTCGGGGGGTACCGCTATGCGGTGAGGTCGGCGCGCAAGGCAAAGGCCGTGGAAGCGGTTTCTAACGCGAAGGATGCGCTTGAGATGCTGTTCCAACGATCCGAGGGCTGGCCGCGCGCGCTGTTCAGCAGCACGAAGGAAGGGAAGTTCCGCGTGATGGACGCGAAGGTGGCTAAGACGCTGTTCAAACACGGTCTACTCGGCGTGGACTGCAAAAAAACTGGAGATCAAGGTACGTTGGATGACTACAAGCTGCGCGGCGTCGACCGTTTCGGCATCGCGGATCCGTGGGCGCAGGATGTGCTCAAGCGCGACAAAAATGGCAAGGCCACGCTCAGTACTTCGGTGCCGTCCGGCGGCACGATCCAGAATCACTTGATCTACTTCGCCGTTGACGAGGACGATGACGGGTTCGTTACTGAGGCCGAAGGTGCGCCGGCGAAAAAGGTCCGTGCGAAGGCCATTGCCTGGTGTGCCGGAGAGGATGGTGTACTTGGCCTCAACGGGAACGGTGCAGAAGCCCTGAAGGCGAGGGCAGACAATGTGTACAGCTGGCAGCGCGGGCAGGAGGATCGATGAAGAGAAAGGGATTTACAATCATAGAGTTGCTGATGGTGGTCGCAATCATGGCGACCCTCCTTGGCATAATCACCACGGCTGTTTTTGCTTCCATCAACCAGGCGCGCGATCGGCGTACGCAGGCGATGAAGCAGACCATTCAAAACGGCATTGCCGCGTATCGTCAGCTGAAAGACGAGTGGCCCGAGCAGATTGAAACCTGGGCAGACAAGTCGCACAACGGAAAATTGGGATATCTCTCCAATAACGACTACGACAAGGTCATGCAGGCACTGCTTAAGCAGTCCGTGGGCAAAAACATGAAGAACCGCGTTATGGACCCAGTAGGTCTGTTGATCATGGGGAAAAACGGAACTGACGGCAAGTCAAGCGGCGTGGACTTCCGCTCGGCAGCCCAAAAGAACGGACCCTACGCGAAGCGCATGTCAACGAGCGAGATGACAGTCGTATACCAGGGAGGGAACGGCAAGGCGTACCGGTATGTAATCGAATACAACACTGAGAGCGACTCGGTCACCGTGATGACGCAAGGTGACTACAATTCCAAGTACGAGCCAAACTGGAATGGTGGAGAAAAATGGCACTGATGAAGCATACGCGGAAAAAAGCGCAGACGGCGTTCACTCTTGTGGAGCTGCTGGTCGTCATCGGCCTCATGGCGGTGCTGGCCACGATTTCCGTGGCCGGCTACAGCGCGGCAAGCCGCGGGATGGCCGATCGTGGCGTGGTCCAGACGACGGAGTCGATCCTGCGTGTAGCCCAGCAGGCGTGCAATATAGACCACGTGCGCACAAAGGTCTTGTTCTTCAACCAGCGCCTCGACAATGGCTCAGAAGACGCCACCATCCTCTATCAAGGGACTGCCATCGCCATCAAGCAGGCGGGGCGAATCACGCTAAAGCCGGACAAAGGCGATAAACTGCTCATTGACGAGTTTGCTGACTGGAATCAGTCCTACCCGACGGATGACGGGGATTCAAGCGGGCCTGGCATTCGGATGTTCTGGATGAATGAAGATGGCGGTAACATCGACACATGCAGCACGCTGGTGCAGCCATCCGTCACATCTTTTGAGAATGACGACTACATGATCCAGGCTGGCGCTAAGATTAACGATTGGTGCAGTCGCAATGGCAACAACGCGAACAACTCTGTATGGGGTTTCAAGCCCATCAAAGGTAAAAGCGACTGGAATGTGGGTGACCCCTACGGCATCGAGATCGCCCGCATAGACTTGCCGAAGGGCTACATCTTCGGTGAAGCGGTGCCGAGCGGTTTCACGCTTGAATTAGCAAAAATCTCGGTGGACTTCAAGGCCGGGGGATCCAATTCCTCCGCTTCCGTCCCGATATATGCGCTTCGTCCCGGTAAGCGCGGAACCTACGACAAGAAACCCGTCGGCCCGGCCGTTTTGAGCACTGAGAACGACAATTAACATTGAGGCGACGCAATGAGAAGAATCATCGGACAGCTCCGCAAGGCGCGCGCAGCCTTCACGCTGATGGAAGTCAACCTCGCGGTTTTCATCATGGCGGTGGGCGTGCTCGCGATGGCATCGCTCTACCCCCTCGGTTTTCGCGAGAGCCAGCAGTCGCGCGACGACGTGCGTGCGGCCATTACCGCAGAAGAGGTGTTGGGAAAGCTCACCGCGGCTCTCTCCTCGCGCAACATCGAGTGGAAGCAATGGAGAGACAACATCAAGGTGGCTGTTGAAGTGTCCAACGATGGCTGGTTTTCCTACTTTAGAAAAAAGGGCGGCTCGTACCAGGTTATGGATAAGGAAGGCGTGAATAAACTTGCCGATGAAGTGTTCAACGCGTTAGCAAAGGCCGCAGGCGTGGATATCGGATGGGACCGTGACAGCAATTACTCCCACGGTCTTGTAGTGCAGTGGGGCAAACGAATCGTGGATGGCATAGACTGCGACGACTATTCGCGCGTTTCGATCAGTTTTCGCATGTCGCGCCGGTCGGGCGCGCTAATGACCGCGCCACTCTACTACACGGAAGTCCATTTCCAGGGCGACTTCGGCGATCAAGGGAGTAAAAAATGACACGGCGAAATTCAGAATCGGGTTTCACACTGCTAGAAGTGCTTGTGGCATCCATGCTGCTGGCAATGCTAATCACAATCCTCACCATGGTGTTCAACTCTTCTTCCATAGCCTGGAGTACGGGTAAGGCGAGTGTGGCGAAGATGGACAACGTGCGGAACACGATGGCAGCCGCAGGTCTGGAGGCAGACAACGCCCTTCCAGGTGTTGAGGTGGGCAACAAAAATACCTGGGGGTATCTGGTGGGTCCTTGGGATGAGGGGGGGAAACCCCGCAAGAGGGCCATAGTGCAGAACCTCGATGGCGGCAGTTCATTGACAATGCCGTCCTTGGACGCGGATAAGGGTAAACCATGGTTGTATGAAAGTGAGAAAAAACTGTGGGCCACGTTTTCTCTGGGAAACATAAAAATCACCGGCAAGGCGGACTCGTTCGTCGTAGGCGTATGGTCCCTCGGCCCGGACGGCAATGAGAACTCCGGCGACGACATCAGCAGTTGGCCGGACATGGACTAGAGGAGGCTGCGATGGAAAAGACGAATAGAAAACGCGGCTTCACGCTAGTAGAGCTGATCACGGTCATCGCGATGCTCATCCTCCTGATGGGCGCGGTCACGTCTGCCGTCTCCGGCGCCCGCCGCCGCGCCAAGATACAGCAGGCGATTTCCGAGGTGCAGGAGCTGACAAACGCCATTCTGGCCTACGAGAATTTCATCGATCCGAAGAAAAAGGATCATTCTCCGCTGAGGGACAAGTTGACTGGCGATGACTGGGTGGAAGCGTCCAAGGAAAAAATGAAATTCGTCCTTGGCGAAGAGAAGGATCGGGATATACCCGTGTTGTTCAACGGTGCCGTGCGTGGGGAAAAGATTCTCGACCCATGGGGGAATGCATATCGCTTTCGGATAAAGGCGCCGGACATGGACGCAGACGACCAAGCGGGAAATGCGTCCGGATCGGCCGTTGCAATCCCGAACATCAACCGCATTCCCGCGGACGAGGTGAATTGATGAACAGACATTCCAAAAAGGGCAGTGCCCTCCTGATCGTCCTTGGCTTCCTGTCGTTCATGGTGGTGAGCGCCGTGGCTTTTGCCATCTGGATGCGCACCGAGCGCCTCCCGTCAAGCAGCCTCCGCCGCACGGTCGCGAACCGCTACCTCGTGAAGGCAGCTCTTGCCCAGGCGATGAGCCGAGTGGACGATGCCATCCGCTCGCATGTATTTCCAGGTGCTTGGCATACGAACAACACGAATCTCGGCACGTCTGATGTCAACGTCTACCGAAATGCTAGGGGTTATGCCTACGACTGGTGGGAGGCGCGCGTGTTCATGCCGCCAGAGCCAGAAGGCAAGGAAAAGGATTCGGAATCCGGTAATGTGCATCATCGTTACGCGCCAATAACGAAGACCGTTTCCGTGCTGAACCTCGAGGCTCTCGGTTATCTGCCGCCATCCATCGTAAATGACGTGCGTCTGCTTGCCCGCTCGTCATGGGCGGCGCAGTGGGACTACTTCAACTTCGACGCGGGGCGCTACGCATTCTGCGCGGTGAACGTCTCCGACATGCTGGACATCACAAAGATGGCGGCAGACTCGCCACGCACGTCTGCCCCCGCAATGCGCGCGCAGAAGGCCGGGAAAAAACCAGAACCGCCGTCCCGCTTCTCGCTTGCGTATCTTTTCAGGAAAAATGTCGGAAAACCCGACCAGGACAAATTCGACGATGTTGACGGCATGGATTCGTTCGACGAGGCTGTTCATGCTCCGCAAGACTGGTCATCGGCGCCGCTGGTCTCCATCTTGGACTACAATCTTTCCGTGGGGTCGAAAAACGTAACACTGCGTTCTCCGTTCTATGATTATATCAATGGGGATATTAAGGGTAGGGCCTTCTATGGTAGCAACGATGGAACACATCGCCTTGTGAAACTAGCCGAGCGTCAGCCGTTCGTGACGGCCTCTTGGTTCCCGCCAAGCGAATATTCGAAAAGTGACGGTTCTGCCAACACGCCGCTGGACATCTCGAAGAATCTGCCGTTCCCGAATGGATGGCTGCAAAACGGCGACGATAAGACGCTTGTCAGTTTCGTACAAAATGGCGGTACTGGCGATTTGCCATTTTGGTATGCGATGAAACAAAACAGCCACACCTTCTGCATTCTTGACCAATTCACGTTGTTCGACTACCTCGACGAAGACGACGAGCCTCTCTCTCTTGCCATGCCATGCGCGGAACGCGTGCCAATGATTACCGCTCTTGCGCCACTCGTGGACATGAAGGTGGAGTTCACCCCCATGAAATCGACAGGCGATCCCGACATGAGCCAGAACGACTGGCGAGAAACAAGCGAGGCCAACATCAAGATAACATTCGGCGGTACGGCGCTTGGTTCCACCATCGTATTTCCATTTAACGATAGCGGGAATGGACAACGCCAAAACAAAAACTTTTCGGCACAGGCATTCGCGCGACTCGTGTTCGTGGCTGGTAATGCAGCGGGTAGCGCAGCCACTGCTGCGCCCATATCATTGCGCAATAATGGTTTCGCGAAGAACTTCCGTCCAATGAGAAAAGAGGAATGGACGGATAATGTCGATGATGACAAGCAGTTTTCGCTGAAAGAAGGAACTGGGAGCGGTAAAATCTCGCGTACGTCGGCTGAGAACTGCTTGGTCGTTACCTTACCGTCGCAGGGCGACGGGAAAAACGTATCGTTGCCGAATGAAATACATAACGAGCGGGACATCTGGAAAGACAATGACCGTCTGTTGTTGGAGCTCAAAAGCCCAGGAACAGGAAGAGCACTGGAAAAGCCGATTCTCCGCAAGGTGGATGTGTATGAACGGAGCGGAAAGGCCCCGAACTATACGCGGGGCCAAAAGAAGGAGACCTACTACGAGGTGCTGCTCAGACCGTTCAATGAGAATGGCGAAGTGCTGGACATCGCGGGCCAGTATAAGGACGGCAAGATCCCAGATAAGGATTTCCCGGCTTTATCTACCCAGTATGTCATTCAACCCTATCTTGTGACGTGGGCGCGCGTGGAGATGCTGGATGATGATAAAAAAACGGTGGATATGGTGCCGGCCACGTATGAGGACGACTTGGCCTTCAATGAACGTAACAATGCATCTATGCCCAATTTTCGAGAAATTAATGAGCCATTAGGCAATACGCCTTCAGACCTGTCGGGCCGGCACGCCTTGCCAATCATACGTTTCCAGAATTCCATGTCGTTCACATACGATGACGTAAACACGTCGAAGTCTCCTTCTGGTGACTGGGTAGAGAAGTCGTGTTATGCAGTTGACCCGCGCTTCAACTGGGCACCCGAGAACTGGTGGTTTGACAAGGGCGACGCGGAGCCTAGTGGACAGAAGTGGTACGACGCCGTTTTCGGCAATGGCTCGAACGACGACAACTCCATCCTCAACAAGCTGGTGCGGAGCGAATTTGACGGCGGTGTCGATCACCGCGGCGACCGTGCGAACGATCCGCTTCTGTTCGTTTCTAATCTAGGTTACCTCCAGTCCGTCGGCGAACTGGCGTTCCTACCGCATCTGTCAAACATGAGGGAGAACGGCAGCCCAGTAAGCGTGTTGGGCGATTCAAGGCAAACGATTGAGAGCGGCAGCTTTTCAGGGGCGCTTTATGATGGTAAGCCACGTGACCTGACTACGGTTGCGACAATGCCGTGCGCGCTGGCCGCCTGGAAATCCTATCAGAGTTTTCGGACGAATCGGAATGGATTTGAGTTTGGCGCTAACCTCTACCGCCGCGGCCTCGTCAACCCCTCGCAGTGTTTCTACGTGAACCCATTTACGCAGAGCCAGGAGGTGATGCTTGCCGCGCTAGCGAATTCCCCGCTTAACTACTGGGTGGCCGGTGAAAACTATGATTGTGAAAACAAAAAATACAAAGAAGATGAAATACAATTCGACAAACGAAAAAAATGGATGTTCGGTAGCGACAGCAATCCAGCGCTGAAAGGGCAGGACCTCAACAAGGTCGCCACGTTCCTGCGTCGCCGGTTCGAGGACCTGGCCAGCATGATTGACATCCCCACGGCGATGCGGGAGGAGGATCTGTACGCTTACCAGAAAGTCTGGGAGGACATGTTCGACGCGCTTGACTGGAGCGGTACTATGAACTGTACAATCGCGAATGTTTATGAAGCTCTGGAGAAATTTTACAAGGGAGGTGAAGGCAACGGGAATAATTACCGTGAAAGTTATAATCAATACAATGGCTATGAAGACATCAACAGATTCGCCCGCGGCGGTGGCGCGAAGAAAATCAATACGGGGATTCGCATCACACCGAGTAAGGCCGTCCACTGGGATGAAGATAAGAACTTGATGGCCGATCCGCTCCGCGGGCAGATAGCAGGCGATAATACGGGGGATACGTCGTGCTATCAAGATTTCTTCGACGTCGACCGAATGTTTCTCTACAGCTATTGGCGCGACTGTTTCGCGAACCGGCAGCAACTCTTCCTCATCTTCGTGCGCGCGGAGTCCACGGCCCTCGGCGGTGCGGGCGAAGGTACGCCGGCCCAGCAAGGGGGCCGCGCCGTGGCGCTCGTATGGCGTGACCCAGATGCGCCCGCAAGTGAAAACGTGATGGAGGGGGATGGGCTGTCTCCGAACGATATAAAAAATGTAGAAGGCAAGCGTACTCTCCCGCGCCACCCGCACAAGATGCGCATTCTCTTCTACCGCCAGTTTGAGTAACACCAGCTTTAGTTAAATCAAACAATGAAACTTACCGAAGAACAGTTGAAGTCGGTTGCCACCTGGTTCGCAGGCGGCGCGTCGCTGGATGAAATCCAGAAGCGCCTTGTCGCGGAGTTTGGCGTGCATATCACGTATTTCGACCTGCGTATGGTGGTGGCCGATTTGCCGCAGCCGGAGGATCCGGAAGATCCGGAGAGTCCGGAAAATCCGGAAGATCCGGAGAATCCGGAGAGTCCGGAATGTCCGGAAAATCCGGAGAATCCGGAAGATCCGGAAAATCCGGAGAATCCGGAAGATCCGGAAAAAGGCTTGGCCAATGTCGCAGTGACCGTTGACGCTTTGATGATTCCAGGCACGATGGCTTCGGGCGACGTCACTTTCAGCGACGGCGTGAAGGGCAAGTGGTACCTTGATCAGATGGGGCGCCTCGGCTTAGGCGGGGATCTGCCGCAGGGATACCGCCCGTCGCCGGCGGATGGCGCGATGTTCCAGGCACGCCTCATGGAGGCGCTCCGTGCCAAGGGCCTATGTTAGGTTTTGAGAGAGAAAGGAAGTGCAAGAGATGAAAAACGCAGAATCGCATGCCCGCCGTGCGGGTTTCACGATGGTGGAAATTATCGTGGTAATGGGCATCATCGCCATCCTCGTGGCCGTGATGTTGCCGATGCTGAGCGGTAATCGAGATAGCGCCTTGGCCGCACAGTGCAAGAATAACATGCGGAACCTTGCCCAGGGCGTACTTGCCCGCGCGCAGGCAAACACTTACGGTCACTTCCCGTCCGCTGGTTATTACCGTTACATCGATGGTGTCGATGTGAAGGAGAAGAAGCCAATATACGCTCCTCATCGTCCATGGATCAGCAATAAAGGCGACGTTAAGGTGTTGAACAGTAGACTGACCCGAACAGATGCCGGTTCGGTCGTGTCGTTTGCGGATTCAGAAGAAGACACCCGCACTGCAATCACAAACGGCGCCATCTGGCATGCCGTAGGTACGGCATACGAGGTCTATCGCTGCCCCGTTCACGCAAGTAACTTCAAGAAGGCGAAGGGGCGCCTGCCAGGATGGAGCTACATGATGAACCAGGAGTTCGGCTATGACAGTAACGGGAGTGGCGTTCGTGGCTTCGTCGGGCGTTGCTTTGGCGCCAACATAGGTTCTCATAGCCCCGACAAAGTGCTTCTGTTCGCCGAGGTGCAGGGCGCGAAGGTTGAGGATAAGAAGAACGGCATTACGCTTGAGGCCGTGGTTAACAGAGATGAGACGAAGTCGGATGCAATCCTAAAATACAATGAGGAGGACATAGGCTTCACGCATTCATTGGGTAAGGGCAGGTACGGTGGAAACGTCGCATTCGCCGACGCGCATGTGGTTACCATTACGATGCCTACGGACAAAAACTACATCAAAAAACTCACGCGTTACCTCTGCCAGGGCTATGACGTACCGCACGACGGCAGCAAGCCTAGTACGCTGCCAGACGAGGAATAGTGACGCAAGTGGATGGACCCCCCGCCGTTTCGGCGTGCATGGTATCACTGTGGATAAAGGCGCTGCGCGTAAGCCAGTGGACGAAGAACGCCGTAGTGTTCGCGGCGTGGTTCTTCGCCGTCGCCGACAAGTCGCAGGCCGCGCTCGCTCGGGGGTGGCGTCCATTCGCGCTCGTTTGCGCGATGGCGCTGTCCTTCTCGTTCGTATCGAGCGCGTTCTACCTCCTTAACGACGTGGGCGACTACGAGGCGGACCGCCGCCATCCCGTGAAGCGGAACAGGCCGGTGGCGGCCGACCTGATCTCGAAGATCGACGCCGTGCGCGCGGCGCTTGCGCTCTTCGCTTTCGGACTCGCGTTTCCATGCTATCTCGTGTTCAGGCATCCCGACCGCACATGGGGCTTTGCGGTGCTGCTCGTCTACACGGTAATGCAGTGCGCCTACTCCGGTTTCTTGAAGCGTGTGCCCTACGTGGACGTGGCGGTGATAGCCGCCGGGTTCGTTCTGCGCGCCGTGGCGGGTGCGGCGGCGATGAATGTGCGTATCTCGCCGTGGCTGCTCGCGTGCGCGTTCTCGCTGTCGCTGTTCCTCGCCCTATGCAAGCGGCGGCACGAGATGCAGACAGCGAGCGATTCGCGTCCCGCGCTTAAGGGATACCATCCGCTCGTCCTTGACGCGCTCATCCTCCTTGCCGCAGTCGGCACGCTCGCGGTGTACACGTGCTACACGCTCTCCGGGGATACCGTGGCGCGTTTCGGCACGCGCGGGCTAAGCGCCACGGCTGTGTTCGTGGCGCTCGGACTCGCCCGGTATCTGTGGCTCGTCTACGGGCGGGGTGATACGGGTCGGCCTGAAAGGGTACTGCTGACGGACCGTCTCCTCTGGTGCATCCTCGCCGGATACGGATTAATGGCCCTCGTGGCGGTTCTTCTCGCCCGCGCTCCGTCGGCATGAGCAATTTGTGGTATAATATGCGCTTTCCAAGAAAGCAGAAGAGATAGAGATGAACAAGCTGACAGCAGACGAACTTCGCGAGACGTATCTGAGCTTCTTCGAGTCGAAGGGGCACGCGCGCATTCCCGGTGCGAGCGTGATCCCCGAGAACGACCCGACGGTGCTCTTCACCACGGCGGGCATGCACCCGCTCGTGCCGTACCTGATGGGACAGATGCCGCATCCCGCCGGCACGCGTCTCACCGACGTGCAGAAGTGCATCCGTACGGGCGACATAGACGCCGTGGGCGACTCGGCGCACCTCACGTTCTTCGAGATGCTCGGCAACTGGTCGCTCAACGACTACTTCAAGCCCGAGGCGATTGCCTGGAGTTACGAGTTCCTCACCACGAAGCTCGGCTTCGACCCGAAGGATCTTTATGTGACCGTGTTCGCGGGCGAGGACGGCATCCCGCGCGACGACGAGGCGATCGCCCTCTGGAAGCAGCAGGGTCTTCCCGACGACCACATCTTCCCGCTCCCGCGCGAGGACAACTGGTGGGGGCCGGCCGGTACCACGGGCCCGTGCGGCCCCGACACCGAGATGTTCATCGACACGGGCAAGCCGAAGTGCGGCCCCGACTGCCGTCCCGGCTGCCACTGCGGCAAGTACATCGAGATCTGGAACAACGTGTTCATGCAGTACAACAAGAACGCGGAAGGGAAGTTCGAGCCGCTCGGCCGCCACAACGTCGATACCGGCATGGGCGTGGAGCGCACGGTGTGCATGCTCTCGGGCGCGGCGACGGTATTCGATACTGAGATATTTGCGCCCATCATGGCGAAGATCGACGAGCTCAGTGGGGGAACGGGGAACGGGGAAGGGGGAACGGAGGATGCTGATCTTATTCTTCGCGCTCGCCGCATCGTGGCCGACCACATGCGCACGGCGACCTTCATCCTCTGCGACCCGAAGGGCGGCGTGAAGCCCGGCAACATCGGCGCGAACTACGTGCTGCGTCGCCTCATCCGCCGCGCGGTGCGCTACAGCCGCTTCCTCGGCATCGCGCCCGGCTTTACGGTGAAGCTCGCGGAGGTCATCTGCGAGAAGTACAAGCACGTCTATCCCGAACTAGGCGTGAACCTCGCCTCGTGCAAGAACGACCTCGAGGCCGAGGAGAACCGCTTCAACCAGACGCTCGACAAGGGCGCGGCGATGTTCGCGAAGGTGGCCGAGCAGTTGAAGCTCCACAATCAGACGCAGATCAGCGGCAAGACGGCGTTCAAGCTCTACGACACGTTCGGCTATCCGCTCGAGATGACGCTCGAGCTCGCCAAGGAGCAGGGACTGGAAGTGGACGTGGCCGGTTTCGAGGAGGCCAACAAGAAGCACCAGGAACTGAGCCGCACCACGTCCGCCGGCTCGTTCAAGGCGGGTCTGCAGGACAACTCCGCAGTCGTGACGCGCATGCACACGGCGACGCACCTCCTGCACGCCGCGCTCCACAAGGTGCTGGGCCCGACCGCAAACCAGAAGGGCTCCAACATCACGCCGGAGCGTCTGCGCTTCGACTTTACGTGGCCGGAGAAGATGACGGACGAGCAGATCAAGCAGGTCGAGGATCTCGTCAACCAGTGGATTCAGCAGGGCATTGCCGTCTCGAAGAAGGTCACGACCGTCGAGGAGGCCAAGAACGAGGGCGCGATGGCGCTCTTCGGCTCGAAGTACGGCGACCAGGTGACGCTCTACACGATCGGCGACGTCTCCAAGGAAATCTGCTGCGGTCCGCACGTGGAGAACACGAGCGAGCTCGGCAGTTTCAAGATCACGAAGGAGCAGTCCTCCTCCGCCGGCGTCCGCCGCATCAAGGCCGTAATCGGCAACATGACTGCATAAGTGGTCACAAAGGCAAAAAACAAACCGTGCTGTTGCGCTAGGCGCGAACAGCACGGTTTTGTTATGCGCGTTTGAAGTAGGTTACTTGCGCAGGGCGGCCTGGGCCGCAGCGAGGCGGGCGATCGGCACGCGGAACGGCGAGCAGCTCACGTAGTCGAGGCCGAGGCGGTGGCAGAACTCCACGCTCGTGGGGTCGCCGCCGTGTTCACCGCAGATGCCGCAGTGGATCTTCGGACGCGTGGCCTTGCCGTCCGTGACGGCCATCTGCATGAGCTTACCCACGCCTACCTGATCGAGCTTCGCGAACGGGTCGTTCTCGAAGATCTTGTTGTCGTAGTACGAGCCCAGGAACTTGCCTGCGTCGTCGCGCGAGAAGCCGAAGGTCATCTGCGTGAGGTCGTTCGTGCCGAAGCAGAAGAACTCCGCCTCCTCGGCGATCTCGCCCGCGCAAAGGGCGGCGCGCGGAACCTCGATCATCGTGCCCACCTCGTAGTTGAGCTTGATCTCGGCGGCCTGGATTTCCTCGTTCGCCACGTGGACCACGATATCCTTCACGAACTTGAACTCCTTGAGGTCGCCCGTGAGCGGGATCATGATCTCCGGCTTCACGTTCCAGCCCTTGTGGCGCTTCTGCACGTTGATGGCGGCGCGGATCACGGCCTTCGTCTGCATCACGGCGATCTCGGGGTAGGTCACGCACAGACGGCACCCGCGGTGGCCCATCATCGGGTTGAACTCGTGGAGCGAGTCGATGATGTCCTTGATGCGGCTGATCGGCTTATGCATGGACTTCGCGAGCAGCGCGACCTCGTCCTCGGTGTGCGGCACGAACTCGTGGAGCGGCGGGTCGAGGAAGCGGATCGTGACGGGCTGTCCGTCAAGCGCCTCGAAGAGCTGCTCGAAGTCGTCCTGCTGGTACGGGAGGATCTTCGCGAGCGCGATGCGGCGCTCCTCGACCGTGTCGGAGCAGATCATCTGGCGGAAGGACATGATGCGGCTCTGCGAGAAGAACATGTGCTCCGTGCGGCAGAGGCCGATGCCCTCGGCGCCGAGCTCGCGCGCCTTCTTGGCGTCGCGCGGCGTATCGGCGTTCGTGCGCACTTTCAGCTTGCGGAACTTGTCCGCCCACATCATGATGCGGCCGAACTCGCCGGCGATGGACGCGTCCACGGTCGGGATCACGCCGTCGTAGATGTTGCCGGTGGAGCCGTCGATGGAGAGCCAGTCGCCCTCCTTGAAGGTCTTGCCCGCGAGGACGAACTTCTTGTTCTCCTCGTCCATCACGATCTCCTGACAGCCGGAGACGCAGCATTCGCCCATGCCGCGCGCGACGACCGCCGCGTGGCTCGTCATGCCGCCGCGCACCGTGAGGATACCCTCGGCGGCCTTCATGCCCTCGATGTCCTCGGGGGATGTCTCGAGGCGCACGAGCACGACCTTCTCGCCGGCTTTCTTCCACTCCTTCGCGTCGGCGGCGTTGAACACGATCTTGCCGCACGCCGCGCCCGGGGAGGCCGCGAGGCCGCGCCCGATGGGCTTCGCCTTCTTGATGGCCACGGCATCGAACTGCGGGTGGAGGAGCGTATCGAGGTTGCGGGGGTCGATCATCAGGACGGCCTCCTCCTCCGTGCGCATGCCCTCGTCCACGAGGTCGCAGGCGATCTTCAGCGCGGCCTTGGCCGTGCGCTTGCCGTTGCGCGTCTGGAGCATGAAGAGCTTCTTGTTCTCGATCGTGAACTCCATGTCCTGCATGTCGCGGTAGTGGCTTTCAAGCTTCGAGCAGATGTCCTGAAACTGCTTGAACACGTCGGGCATCACCTCCGCCATCTTCGCGATCGGCATCGGCGTGCGCACGCCGGCGACCACGTCCTCGCCCTGCGCGTTCATGAGGAACTCGCCCATGAGCTTCTTCTCGCCCGTCGCCGGGTCGCGCGTGAAGGCGACGCCCGTGCCGGACTCGTCGTTCAGGTTGCCGAACGCCATCATCTGGACGTTCACCGCCGTGCCCCAGCTGTAGGGGATGTCGTTGTCGCGGCGGTAGACGTTCGCGCGCGGGTTGTCCCAGCTGCGGAACACGGCCTTGATCGCCTCGAAGAGCTGCTCCTTCGCGTCGGACGGGAAGTCCTTGCCGATCTTGCTCTTGTACTCGGCCTTGAACTGCCCGGCGAGCTCCTTGAGGTCGTCGGCGGTGAGCTCCACGTCGAGCTTCACGCCCTTCTTGGCCTTCATGTCGTCGATGAGCTTCTCAAAGTACTTCTTGCCCACCTCCATCACGACGTCCGAGAACATCTGGATGAAGCGGCGGTAGCAGTCCCACGCCCAGCGCGGGTTCTTCGTCTGCGCCGCGAGCGACTCGACCACCGTCTCGTTGAGGCCGAGGTTGAGGATCGTATCCATCATACCCGGCATGGACGCGCGCGCGCCGGAGCGCACGGAGACGAGCAGCGGGTTCTTCGCGTCGCCGAACTTCTTGCCAGCGGACTTCTCGAGCTTGTCGATGTACTCCATCACCTGCTGCTGGATGTCGTCGGCGATCTTCTTGCCGTCGTCGTAGTAGCGCGTGCAGGCCTCCGTGGAGATCGTGAAGCCCTGCGGCACCGGGAGCCCGAGGCCCGCCATCTCCGCGAGGTTCGCGCCCTTGCCGCCCAGCAGCTCGCGCATGTTGGCGTTGCCTTCCGTCTGGCCCGCGCCAAAGAAGTACACGTACTTCGTCTTTTCTGCCATTTAGATTTCCCTTTCTTGTCTGTTTTTCAACTTCTCTTTGTGTGTTTCGGGATAGTATAGCGAAAAACATGACGGGAATCAATACCAAACGGCGTGTTTTTGAAAAACTGCTTGTTACCGCAATGTTATCCAATTGACGGCAAACCTGATGTGTGGTAAAGTAATCGTGCGATTACGGACTAGGAGGAAGATGGAATGCCAGAGCGAAAGAGCAGGATAGACGGCGAGCGGACGCGCGGGAAGATACTCGCGGCGGCCGAGCGGGAGTTTGCAGAAAAGGGCTACGAGCTTGCCTCGGTGCGGGAAATAAGCCGCAGCGCGGGAGTGAACATGGCCCTGGCCAACCGTTACTTCGGGTCGAAGGAGGGGCTTTACCGCATCGTGGCGAAGCGTCTGTTCGGCGACCTTGGCGCGCCGATGACCTGTCTCCCGGAGAAGGCTGTCGACGAGACGAGCTGGCGCGACGCGATCCGCGAGTGGGTGGACGACTTCCTCTTCATGACGCTTCCGACCGAACCGGCGCAGGCCGCGTGCGCGGCGCTTTTCCGACACGAGGTGACGCGCCCCACGAAGTTCCACGCGGAATTCCAGCGCGACTTCGGCAAGCCCGTCTACGACTCCCTGCGCAATCTGCTCGCGCGCGCCATCAAGGACGAGACGCAGCTGAAGCTCTGGACAACCTCCGTGTGGGCGCAGGTTTCCGTATATGCCCTCGCCGACACTGTCTGGCACGCCTCCTTCCGTCCGGTCGGCGTCGGCGTGCGCGATTGGGCCGCGCAGGTCCGCGACCACATCTGCGCGAACCTGTTCGCTTCCGTGAAGTTTCCAATGCGGGTGTTACATTAGGGGGTAGTTGCCCCCCCTGCCATTGACGCACGTTCGTTGCTTTCGCTATTGGGAGTTTTGGAGTCCTGGAGATATTGAGACTTTTAACCTAAATTCCTCATTTCGATTTACCACTCCATGTTATATCTCACGCAGAGGCGCGGAGAAGCAGAGTTCGCAGAGGTTATCCCATTGCTTGAGCATGTATTTGTTTTCACCAATTGGGTGAAATAAATTTCCGAGATTCTTCTTGTCATGTTTTTCTTTTTTCCGTCGGATTTCTGAACTTTCTCTGCGCTCTCCGCCTCTCTGCGCCTCTGCGTGAGACTTTCAACCGAGGATTTTAGGTTTAAAGATTTACCCCATGTCTCCATGCCTCCTAAACTCCTAAACTCGCAATAGCGAAAGCAAGAAAGGTGCAGCAACTCTTTTGGTTTTTAATACAGGTTGCGCACGCGTAAAGATTAGGGTATAATTTCAGCGCATACGGCAAAAAGTAAGGATGTGAAAATGGACACTACAAGAAGAGAATTCTGCCGACGCTCCGCCGTCGGACTTGCTGGAATAATAACCGCTGGCGCGGCGCCCGTCTTCGTGCCCGCGAGCGTGTTGGGCGCAACGGCGCCGTCGAAGAAAATTGCGCTCGGCGTGATCGGGTGCGGGCGCATTGCGCACACCTACAACGTACCGTCGTGCCTCGCGAACGGCGGGAAGGCGTACTGCGATTTCATCGCGCTCTCGGATGTCGATCCTGACCGCCTCCAGAGCCTGCGCAAGAAGCTCGCGGGGAAGAAGATGCAAGGACGCGACCTCGTGGCGGATTCCCGCTGCTACTCCGACTACCGCAAACTACTAGCCGATCGCGCGCTGGACGGCGTCCTGATCGCTACGCCCGACTTCTGGCACGCGCAGATGGCGGTCGAGGCATGCCGCGCAGGGAAGGACGTGTTCCTCCAGAAGCCGATGGCGCTGACGATAGGCGAAGGACGCGCCATCGTCGATGCCGCGAAGAAGTACGGACGCATCCTGCGTACGGGTACGCAGCAGCGTACCGAGGAGAACTTCATCCATGCCGTCGAATGTGCGCGCGAAGGGCGCATCGGCAAGGTGGTGCGCGTGGAGGTGGGCGTTCCGGACGACCCGAAGGAATACAAGCTCCCGCTCGAGGAGCCGATTCCCGCCGGTTTCGACTGGAACTTATGGCTGGGTTCCACGCCTGATGCGCCGTACTCGCAGCTGCGCAGCCACCAGCGCGGGAAGGGCGGCAAGGTGAACTTTGCGCGTCCAAGCTGGATGACGATTCAGACGTACACCATGGGCATGGTCGCCAACTGGGGCGCGCACCACATGGACACGGCGATCCGCGGCCTTGGCGAGGAGCTGGGCGGCCCAGTATCTGTGGAGGGAACGTGCATCTACCCGAAACGCAGGCTGTGGGATGTCCATGGCGACTGTGACATCACGTGGCGCTATGCTTCCGGCGCGGAGATCAAGATGGCGTCGACGCGCAAATACCCGTGTGGCGTGCGGTTCGTCGGCGAGAAGGGCGACTGGATTTTCTGCGGGTTCAAGGGACGGCAGACGGCGAGCGACCCCGTGGGTGTTTCGGCGGACAAGGTTGCGGGGTTGCCGATCGCCGCAAGCCGCAGGGGCATCATCGAGGATCCGGTGTCAAAGCCGCTTTTGCGCCCCATGGAACACAACCGCGAATGGGTGGAGGAGATGCGTACGCGCGGCCCGCTCGCGATGCCGCTTGAGGAGGCGCAGCGGACATCCGTTGCCTGCGTGCTCGGCTACATGGCGATGAAGCTCGGGCGCAAGCTCACCTGGGATGCGAAAGCCGAGAGATTCATCGACGATGCGGAGGCGAACGGTATGATGTTCCGTCCGGCACGTCCCGGCTTCGGCGTGCAGCAGTACCTAAAGGATCTTCGCGCCGCCGCCTCTCAGGCATAGTCAACAATGTGAAATAAACTTAGCATGAAGGCCATTCGAGTCATTGTCCCCATCGCCGTCGCGGTGGGCGTAGCCGCTTCTGTATACGCTCGCCCGCTGGAAGACGGATTCAAGGCCCCACCACCAGATGCGCGGCCGCAGACGTGGTACCACCTGATGAACGGCAACGTCACGAAGGCCGGCATCACGCGCGACTTCGAGGAAATGGCGAGGCTCGGACTCGGCGGCGTGCAGATATTCGACGTCGGCTGCGACATCCCGCCTGGCGACGTCAAGTTCGGCTCGCCCGAATGGTTCGATCTGCTGCGCCACGCCCACAACGAGGCGAAGCGGCTCGGCCTAAAGCTCGGCATCCACAACTGTTCCGGCTGGTCCAGCTCCGGCGGACCCTGGGTCACGCCCGCCGACGCGATGAAGGTGACGATGCACGCGGAGTTTTCCACAACGGGTCCGTCGCGATTCTCTAAGAAGCTCTCGCGCATCAAGAAGGACAACGGCTTCTACGCCGACATCGCGGTGCTCGCCTACCCGACAATCGAAAAGGGCGCGACGCTCTCCAACGCAAACGTGAAGACTGGTCGCAGCCGCAAGGGAATGAGCACGGAGCTGTCATCGCTGGCGCGCGATACGAAGGAGTTCCCCGCCGCGAAGGTGATTGCGAAGGACAGGATCATTGACTTGACGGCGAAGATGTCCAGGAACGGGACGCTCACATGGGACGTCCCCGCCGGGAAGTGGACTATCTTCCGTTTCGGCTACATCTGCAACGGACGGCGGAACCGTCTGCCGTCGAAGGACGGTGACGGACTCGAAGTTGACAAGTTCTCTGCGGCGGCATTCGGCCGGCACTTCGACGCCTACATGGGGCGGCTCTGTCGGGAGGTGGGGTTGGAAGAGTGGCGCTTGTCGCAGCCGAGGGTGGAACAGCAAGCGTACAACAGCAAGGTTTCCACGCCCACCGCAGGCCTCACCAATATCCACATCGACAGCTGGGAGGTCGGTTGCCAGAACTGGACGCACGGGCTGGAAAAGACTTTCGAGAAACGTGTGGGTTATTCGATAATTCCGTACCTGCCCGTTCTCGCCGGACACGTTGTAGGATCCGTTGACGAGAGCGAACGTTTCTGCGAGGATTTCCGCCGTCTCCTGGCCGATCTTCTCGCGGAGAACTATGCGGGGCGAATGGCGGAGCGCTGCCACGAATACGGTCTCGAATTCACCTGTGAGCCGTACGGCCCCAGCAACGCCGATGACCTTCAGTACGGCGAGAAGGTGGACGTCCCCATGTCGTGCTTCTGGATGGACGGCACGTGCGGTCCTGGAAAGTTCCCCTGCATGGACAACAGCCACTACGCGGCGTCGCTCGCGCACGTGTGGGGACGCCGCTACGCCGCCGCCGAGGCGTTCACCGCAGGTCCGCCAAACGGCGGACGCTGGCTCGAGACGCCGTTCTCGATCAAGTGGCAGAACGACCGCGCGTTCGCGAAAGGCTGCAACCTAATCGTATATCATCGTTTCACGCACCAGCCGTGGACGGATGACAAGTATCTTCCCGGCATGACCATGGGCCGATGGGGAATGCACCTCGACAGGACGCAGACGTGGTGGCATCTCGCGGGCGGATGGTTCCGTTACCAGGCGCGCTGCCAGTGGATGCTGCAGGAGGGAAAGTTCTGCGCCGATGCGCTCTACTGGAACGGCGAGGAGGTTCCCAAGCACGGTTGGCCGAAGGTTGACCTGCCGAGCGGATATGGGTTTGACGTGTGCGCGACGAAGGTTGTGGAGCAGCTGAAGGTGAAGAACGGGAAGGTCGTAGTGCCGGGTGGGGTGGAGTACGAGATTCTGGTGTTGCCCGACGGGGACACGATGAGCGAGCGGATGGTGAAGAGGGTGGGCGAGTTGGTTGATGCGGGAGCGCGAGTGGTCGCGCAGCGGCGACCAGCGCGCGCGCCGGGACTTGGTAGGGCGCGGACTCCGGCCGCGCAGACAGCAAGCGTACAACAGCAAGATGGGTCCGCGCAGACAGCAAGCGTACAACAACAAGCGGGAGCGGCCGCGCTTGTCGCGGCCGTGCCGTCCTACCGGGCCCTCGTCGATGCCGTGTGGGCGAAGGGCGTGCTGGAGTGTTCGCCCACGGAGGCGCTTCAGCGCCTCGGCGTTGAACCCGATTTCGCATGCGATCTGAAGGATGTTGCCTGGATCCATCGAACCGGTAGGGCGCGCTCGTCGAGCGCGCCGCCATACGCCGACTGGTATTTCGTCGCCTGCGGAAGCGCTACAAACGTTTCTTTTGAGGCGTCATTCAGAATCGCGGGGAAAGTGCCCGAAATTTGGAATGCCGAAACGGGCGAGATACGCGCCGCCGCCACCTGGCGCGCTGAGGGTGGCCGCACGGTGGTACGCCTCGACTTCCCACCGAGCGGAAGCGCGTTTGTGGTGTTGAGGAGGGAATCCGGAGAATCCGGAAAATCCGGAAATCCCGGAGAATCCGGAGAATCCGGAATATCCGGAATATCCGGAATATCCGGAGAATCCGGAATGTCCGGAAAATCCGGAATGTCCGGCCCTTGGCAGGTCTCTTTTCCGATTGATTGGTATACGGGCGGGAGCGCGATGAAGACCTTCGACTGGCCCGCGCTCAAGGACTGGACCTCCGATGCCGATCCCGATGTGAAGTACTTCTCGGGTACGGCCACATACCGTAAGCGTTTTGCTCTTTCACCTTCTGCTCTTTCACTGCCCTCGGTAGGGCGGTCGCCCCGCGACCGCCGCATCTTCCTCGACCTCGGCAATGTGAAAGACTTTGCCGAAGTCGAGGTGAACGGCAAGTCGTACCCGCCGTTGTGGAGGCCCCCGTTCCGCGTTGACATCACCGACGCGGTGAAGACAGCAAGCGTACAACAGCAAGATGTGGCGTTCACTTCACAACCGCCCGTACAACAGCAAGATGCGGCAATCACTTCGCAACAGCCGCTGGCCATTGACCTTGAAATCCGCATCACCAACCTCTGGCCGAACCGTCTCATCGGCGACGAAACGCTCTATCCTCCTGACTGCGAATGGGCGCTCCGGTGGCACGGCTGGCAGAAGCTCAACGAGCCGGGAATCAAGGAAATCCCGCAGTGGGTGAAGGATGGCAAGCCGTCGCCCACCGGACGCCACACGTTCACCACATGGAAGCACTGGACGAAAGACGACGCGCTACTGCCATCTGGACTGCTCGGCCCGGTGGTAATCGAAAGCAAGAATGGTTTTGCAACTGGTTCGGCTAATAATGCCACAGCATTTCACTTGCCCTAGCGGCCATCCTCTATCGCGGCCAACATGTCGCGGCCATCCTCTTGACAGTGAAACGACGAATCGTGTAAAATACACGGTGTCTGGGGTTTTTGTACCCTCGGGCGGAAAGGAACAATAGATGAAACTTTCTACTCTGCGTGCGGTGGCGGCGCGCTCGGTGATCGCGCCCTACCTTGCGGTCGTTGCCTGCATGGCGACTACTTCCCTGCTGGCGACCGACCTCGAATCCTATCGATTCCGCTATGACTTCTCGTCGGGCGAGAAGGTGTTCTTCGGCAGCGCCGCGGTGTCGGCGGACTTCGTCACAACAAGCGCCGCCTACGCCCCCGTTTACGGCCCCGACGGCGCGGATACCGCAGTCCATCCGACCGCACCTGGATACGGCGCGATCGGCGCGGCCACGTTGAGCGCCGACTGGACGCTTGCGATGCACGTCCGCCCCGGTTCCGTGGAAGGCGGCGTCCTTCTCGGCCTCGGGCGGTTGAACAACGACAACAAAAAGGCGGTCGTGTTCAGCGCCTCTTCCGATCCGACCAAGTTCAAGGTCTATGTGGAGAAGCGCGTGCCGACTAACTCGAAGTCGCACGAGACGACGCTCACGCTGGATGTCGGCAATACGACTGGTTTTCATTCGATCGTCGCCGTCCACCACGCTCCGCCGTCCGGCAACAAGGGAATGCTGCAAATCTACTGGGATGGCGTACTGAAGGCCACTTACACCATGACGACCGATATACCGTTCGGCGACTTGATGCAGTTCTGTTCTTCGCCGTCATACTTTGTCTCGCCCTGCGTTACCTCCAAGGACAATCCCGACGTGGCGTTCCACGACTTGCGCTTCTTCTCGCGCGCGTTCACGGCGGCGGACGCGGCGGCGTACGCCGCGAAGTACCCGGCCGGGACGCTCCGCCAGTGCGCGTACGTCCAGTCCGCCAGCACGAACGCGGTTGACACGGGTTACTGCACGAATCCAGGCACGCGCTACACGGCGGACTTCCGGTATCTCGTCAACACGACGCAGTCCCGCATCTTCGGCGTGCGCGATGTCGCCGGATGCAATCTCTACGTCAACAGCAGCACCGTGTTTGGCTACGCGATGCGCGACGGCGGTGCGGGGTGGTCGAACTTTGGCGTGGGCGTGGACTACCGCCGCCGCGTCGTGACGGAGGACGCGTTCGCGAACAGCGGAACGCTCCGCCTCGTGCAGGATCCGGGCGTTGTGACGAAGACGCTCGGCGGAACGCACGCGAACACGGCGACGCTCGCCACGCCGCTTTTCGCGGAGCGCCGGACGGACACGCCCGGCCCGTATGCGGAATACTCGACCTCCCGCATCTACTCGTTCGCGATTGACGAGACGGCGGAAGTGGATGGCGCGAACATCGTCACGCCCGTTCACTTCTTCGTGCCGTACAACGACGCGACCCTTGGCGCGGGTTTCACGAACATCGTCGCCGGCACGTTCCACGGCGAGGCGAACGGAAGCGTCACCCCCGCGCTCGCGTATTGCGGCGGCGTCGGCGGCGTGGAAGACTACAAGTACGAGGACGGCGTCCTTTCGGCGAAGATATACGTCGCGTCCGCCAATCCGTCGAAGGGCCTTGTTCAGGTGGGCGAGGATGCTGCGACGGATGCCGCGTCGTGCTGGCTGGACCACGAGGCGACGGTCACGCTCACGGCCGTTCCGCAGGGCGGTGCGTCGTTCCTCGGATGGTTCGGCGACCTCGGCGCGATTCAGGGCGGCGGCACGGCGACGAACCTCGCGATCACGGTCAAGAGCGCGTCCGCCGCGCAGTTCGAGGCGCGTTTCGGCGCGGGCGCGTGGTCGGAGCGGTACGACAGCTCCATGCCGCGCTTCGCGAAGAGGGCGCAGGACTTCGACGTGGGCGACTACGTGCAGAGCGGGCTTATCCTCCACTTCGACGGCATCCGCAACGCGGGCGCGTCCGCGCCGCACGATCCCGCCGCGACGACGTGGGCGAACCTCGGCACGCTCGGCGCCGCGCAGAACGCCGCGAAGACCACGCTTGCGTCGAGCGTCCCGTCCGGCGCGGCGGCAGGCGAATGGGCCGATGACGGCTATGCGTTCAAGGGCAAGGAATACTTCGCGCTCGGCGGCACGGTCTCGCTTGGAAGCGAGTTGACCACACAGGTCTCGGCGGACTACGACGAATCGGCGCAAGTTGCCAACTATCCCGCTCTCTTCGGCGCAACCGCGAGTTCGTCGCGCGACGACTTTAGCGTTTACTTCAACCGCGTCAACAATGCAGGGGCGGTTCCTGTGTTCAAGCAGAATCATGCGACGGCGCGCAACATGGGGCGCCGGTTTACGGAATCGCACCTGACCGCGATCTACGACGCGCCCAATTCGCATGTGAGCATAGAGGACGCCGTCCTGCCGAACTGGCAGGAAGCCAGCACCACGGCCGCGCTCGGGGACTGGTCCTACGCCATCGGCACGGGGCGCGCAACAGACGCCCAGATGGGCGCTCGCATGTACCTTGGAAAGATCCGTTCCGTGCGTGTGTACAACCGGGTGCTCGACGCGGCGGAACTCGCGGTCAACAGGATCGTCGATGACGCGCGCTTCTTCGGCATGGTCGAAGCGAACGTAGTCGTGGCATCTAACGGAGCGGGGCTCTCCGGGACGGAACCAGAAGGCGACTACATGGTGAACGGCAGCCACACGTTCACGGCCCCCGCGAGCGTGGTGAAGGCGGACAGCACGACGTGGGCGCCGGCAGGCTACACGCTCGAGGTGCGGGACGCCAACGGCGTTTGGGCGGTGCTCGAGTCGTCGTCCGCGACGGAATACGCCTACACGAACTGCGAGGCGCGCGCGCAGGTGCGCCTCACGTGGAACTGGAAGCTCGCGGACGGCGTGAAGAAGCTCGACCCCGACGACTACGCGCAGGCCGGGCTTCTCCTCAACTTCGACGGCATCCGCAACGCCGGACTCGCGGCGGAGCACGACGCGGAGGCGGAGACGTGGGCGAACCTCGGTTCGCTCGGCAGCGCGGTCGACGCCACGAACGCAGTCGTCTCCGACGTATACTGGCAAGCCGATTCCGCGTTTGGCAACTGGACGGACAGGGGCTACGTGTTCAAGTGCCGCAACTTCTTCGCGCTGAAGGACAAGGTCGCGCTCGGCAGCGAGGCGACGACGCAGGTCGTCGTTGACTACGACACCGTCGGGACAAAGCACTACAACACCGACCCGCACAAGGTCAGATGGCCGTGCCTCTTCGGAGCGACGGACATTTCCAACCATTTCATCCTCTACATGAACATCGACAACAACGTGGACATGAAAACCTACACGTACGTTTTGGGCAACGCGACCTATCGCAACGATGTTGACCGGTGGGATGGACGCTACGTCAACCGCATCATCGAGTCGCGTTCCGCAAAGACGGACACAATGAAGGTTTCGGCGGGCGCTTCGTGGAACAGCGCAAGCAAGGCGATTCCAGCCGGCATGGAGATCGGCAACCATTCGCTCGCCATCGGCACGGGAACAGGCCCCGGGACCGGGTGGGCCGAGCACATCTACGCCGGCACGGTGTTCGCCGTGCGCCAGTACGACCGCTTGCTCACCGATGCGGAGATCCAGCGCAACAAGGCGATCGACGAGGCCCGGTTCTTCGGGCGGATTGGCGGGCTTGACGAAACGGATGCCGTGCTCGTCAAGAGCGAATCGCCGGGCGACGCCGTGACGGTCGCGGACGAAGGCGCGTACATCATCCGTGGCACCGGCACCAAGACGTTCACCGTGCCGGAGACGTTTACGTGCGAGAAGGGCGAATACGCCTGCGCCGGATATCGCATCGAGACGTGGGACGCGGCGGCGCGCGTGTGGAACGTCGCGGAGACTTCCGCCGCCCGCACGAAGACGTTCTCCGGCACGTCGGGCGCGGCGAACCGCCGTCTTGTCTGGCTCTGGACGCTGACGCAGGGTATCCGCTCCGCCGCCGACTACACCACCGCCGACTACGTGCAGGCGGGCCTCGCATCGAACTTCGACGGAATCAACAACTACGGCGCGACCCGTTCGCACTACAATTCCGCCGGAATCTGGCTGAACCTCGCCGACGGTGGGCCGGACGCGACGCTCGTCGCCACGGCGCTGAGCGACCCTGACGCCTCCGCAGTGGCCGGCTCGTGGGCTGCGGACGGATACACGTTCGGCGGCAAGAATCACTTCGCTCTGACGGAAAAAGTCGCCTTCGGCCAGCAGCTGTCCGCGCAGTTCATCCTGGCGTACGACCACGACAGCAACATCGGCTCCTATCCCAACATCTTCGGGACGACCGCGAACACCGGCAGGGACGACCTCATCGTGTACTTCGACAGGTCTTCGGGCAACGTGAACAACGGCCTTAAGATGCGCCCGAACTTCAAGCTGCAAAACGTGACGCGGCACACGATGGCGTCGGACTGGACGGGGCCGTACCTCAACGTGTTCTACGACGACCTCGAGAGGAAGAAGGCCAGCATCAGCAACGCCGAGTTGCCCGCCTGGGTGAAATCCAATGCGTCGGGCACGCTGCCGTCGTGGCCCTACACCATCGGCACGGGACGCAACGCTACCGCGCAGACGCGCATGTTCGTGGGCAAGATTTCGTCCGTCAGGCTCTACAACCGCATCCTCACGGACGACGAGCTGCACCAGAACCGCAAGGTTGACGAGATCCGCTTCAACAACGGATTCGCGAACTACGCGAACCTCGTCGTCGCCTACGGCGCGAACGAGGACGACATCGCGGCGACGACGTCGCTTCCGGCGGGCGAATACGAGGTGACGGGCAGCTGTACGCTCACGGCGGACGAGGTCGAGGCGGACGGCCACAGGTACGTTCCTTTCGTGCAGGTCGAGACGTGGAACAACGGTAGCTGGACCGCCGCCGGAAGGACGACTGGCGCCTCCTACACGGCGACCGATTCCGCGAAGGTGCGCCTCACGTACACCTGGCGGCGCAAGCGCGGCCTCACTCTCATCGTGCGGTAGCGCACGATGAGGCGACGGCTCGCCCGGAGGGCTCGCCTCACCGTGATGAATGCGCAAGCTGCGCGTTCTACTAGTGCGCCGCCAAGATGGTGGCATTCCATAGGTGGCCGCGACGCCACGACAAGTGCGGCCCTCTCAGGTGGGAGAGATTATGGTATACTATGCCGCAAGGAGACTAGAAGATGGAACGACAGGAAATGCAGGCTGACATCGTGGTGACCGGTTTCGGTCCCGCGGCCGCCGGCTTTTTGACGACGCTCGCGCCCGAACTCGCGAAGACGAAGGAGGACGGCACGCCGCTCTATGAATCGAAGGCGATGCCGGGGTGTCCGCTGCAGGTGATGTGCTACGAGCGCGCGGACGACACGGGCTTCGGCGTGTCGGGCGTGGTGACGAAGGCGGAGGCGATCCGCGAATCGTTCCCCGACTTTGCGAAGGAGGTGCCGAACGCCGTCGAGGTGAAGGCGGAGAAGACCGTGTACCTCTTCGACCACCTGGGCTGCTCGAAGCGGTCGTTCAGCACGAAGTTCGTCGATCTCTGCTTCAAGGCCGGCTTTTTCATGAAGGGCAAGAAGTGGAAGGCGCGCGAGCTGCCGTTCACGCCGCCGTTCATGGACAAGCGCGGCGGCGTGGTAATGGGCGTGGGCGCATTCACCGGCTGGGCCGCGCAGAAGGTGATGGAAAGCGGCATGGCGCAGATCTGGCCGGGTTCGCCCGTGGCGGGGCCGATCTTCGACGGCGACCGCGTGGTGGGCGTACGTCTTGTCGACCAGGGCGTGGAGAAGGACGGCACGCCCGTCGAGGGCGCGTACATGCTCGGCATGGACGTGAAGGCCGCGCTCACCGTGGTGGCGGATGGTCCCGTCGGCGCCGTTGGCCGCGCACTTGACGAGAAGTTCGGTCTGCCCCCCGGACACCACCAATACGATTGGGGCGTGGGCATGAAGGCCGTGGTGAAGCTCCCAGACGACTGCGAACTGGAGCCCGGTACGATCATCCACACGATCGGCTTCCCCGAACCGGAAATCTTCGGCTTCTTCTACGTGATGGCGGACAAGACCGCCTCCCTCGGCATATTCGTCGCACCTTGGCAGGACACGCCCGTGCGGACGACCTACCGCTATCTCCAGCACTGGATGCAGCACCCGTATCTGTGGCGCCACCTCAAGGGCGCGAAGCTCCTCAGCTGGGGCGCGAAGTCGATCCAGGAAAGCGGACAGGAGGGCGAGCCGTACCTCTGCGGCGACGGCTACGCGCGCATCGGCGAAGGCTCCGGCACGACGGACGTGCTCGCGAACGCGGGCGTCGACGAGGCATGGGCCTCGGGCGTGATGCTCGCGAAAGCCGTGCTGAAGCTCCTCGCGGAAGGCAAGGATTTCACGAAGGAGAACCTGGAGGCAACCTACGTGGCCGACCGTCGCGCCTCGAAGCTCAACAAGCGCCTCAAGAAGGCGACCGGCGCGCGCAACGGTTTCAACAAGAGCTTCTTCTGGGGCATGTTCGGCGAAGGTCTGCGCGGCATGCTCGGCATTGCGTTGCCGTTCAAGAGCCGTCCGGGTGCGGTGCGTACGCCGGAACTGAAAGATGCGCTCAAGGGGCGCAAGGTTGACGCCGAGAAACTGAAGGCGGGCATCGAGGCGGCGGAGAAGGCGCGCAAGCCGATCCACGATGCGGTGATGGACGCCTGCGGTTGGCCGGCGATTCCCTACGACGGTGAACTGCTCATGCAGCACCAGGACGCGCTGCTGCTCGGTGGTAAAGTGCAGGCCGCGCCGGGTTTTGCGGACCATGTGCGCTTCGCCGATCCCGAACTCTGCGCGAAGTGCACGAAGCACACATGCTGGGAAATCTGTTCCGCGCAGGCGATCATGCCGCCGGAAGAACCGGGCGGCGTACCGAAGTTCGACCGTGAAAAGTGCGTCCACTGCGGCGCGTGCATCTGGAACTGCTCGATGTTCCAGCCCGGCACGGACAAGGGCAACATCCTTTTCACGGCCGGTTCCGGCGGTCTCCACTCGAACGAAAACTGATTCTCCGATGGTCACAGTCTTCGAGGAACAGTGTTCGGCCGTCAGTGGCGGCTGGACGGCGATGCGCTACCATGGCGACGAAGGCGATAGCGTGGCCGACATGCTGTCGTTCAAGTCGGTATTCGAGATCAATCCCTTTGAGGTCGGGCGTGGACATGCGGCGGAGCGGCGGGGGTACAACGCCAGAAAGAGTTTGGTGTTTGAAGCACTCGATGTGAAGCCGCTGTTGCGAAAGGCCTTTTCGTCCCTTTCCAACGGCGAGATGCGCCGCGTACTCCTTGCCCGGGCGTTGCTGAGATGTCCCGAGCGGCTGGTTGTGCGCGATCCCTTCTGCGGACTCGACCCCGACTGGCGTGAAAGGATGTGTGCGCTTCCGGAGGCAATCCGCGGACTGGGAACCGAACTCGTGTTGGAGGGTGCGGACGCGGTGCGCAACAAGACGGGTGCTCGTTCGTGGTCGAAGAACCAGCGAAGTGGTGTCCGCGCGCGACAAGGAAAGCCGAAGCCCGTGGTAGAAATGCGAGGCGTCGATCTGGCGTTCGGACGCTGCGTGCTGTTCAAGGATTTTTCCTGGACTGTCTGCGAGGGTGAGCGGTGGGTTTTGCGCGGGCCGAACGGAAGCGGCAAAACGACGCTTCTTGCGCTTGTCACAGGAGACTCCCCGCTTTCATACGCATTTGACATTCGTCTTTTCGGTAAACGGCGAGGGAAATCGGGCGTGGTGCTCGCAGATATTCGTCGCCATGTCGGGGTAGTGTCCGCAGAACGCGAGGCGATGCTCGGCGAGCCGGTGGAGGCGCAGTTGGACGCCGCGCTCGTCCAGACGACGCGCCTGCTGCTTCTTGACGAACCATGCTGTAATCTCTCGGCCAAACGGTCGCGTGCGGCGCTGGAGCGCGTCGCACGGTGGCTGGACGCGCATCCGAAAGTGGCAGCGGTGTGCGTGGCGCATTCCAAGGCGCACGTCCCCGCAGGCTTCGACCGACAGCTTGTGCTGGGTTGATGTTCCATTCTTTTCGCGTGTGGCATCAAGGATGAAGAAGAAATGACTAATCCACTTTCCTCATACCAAGCCGTCTGCCGCCCGGGAAGCGGGGCGGGTGCCTTCTTCACGAGCATTCTCGTGTGGGGCGTCGGCATCGGGTGCTTCGGCGCGGCGTTCAACAACTTCCTCGTCGAAACATACGACATCAACGGCTTCGACCGCGGCGTGCTGGAGTTCCTGCGCGAGACGCCGGGCGTGCTGCTCGTGGCGATCTTCGCCGCGCTTCACCGGTTCTCCGACTGGAAAGTCCTGCGTTTCGGCACGGCCTGTTCCCTCATCGCGGCGGTGCTGTTGCTGGTGCCGGTTCGATGGGCATGGGCCGTTGCGTTCATCGTCGTGTGGGCGCTGGGCGAGCATCTCGTCATGCCCGTTCGACAGTCTCTTGCGCTCTCCATAGCCAAGGAGGGAAAGAGCGGCGAGTCGCTTGGAATCGTCACGGGCGCGATCAACGCAGGTACGGTTGCGGGAAGTATCCTTGTGGCGGCCATCTTCTACTTCGGCGTGCGCTTCTGGGCGGATGTGTCGCGTCGGGCGCTCTACGACGCGACGTGGGTGCTTGTGGCGTTGCTTCTCGCCGCCAGTCTCGCCGTCGCGGCGTCCGTAAAAGAGCCGGGGCTCGCGCAACGCGCGCGCCCGTCGTTCTATTTCCGACGTAAATACTCAACGTTCTACATCTTGGAACTCTTCTACGGGGCACGCAAGCAGGTGTTCTTCACCTTTGGTCCGTTCGTGCTGATCCGCGTCTATGGCATGGACACGCAGCACGTCGCGATGCTCTTCGCGGCGGCGGCGCTCTTCACCGCGTTGTGGGGCGGACGCCTCATCGGTCGCCTCGTGGACCGTTGGGGCTACCGCAACGTGATGATCTGGGATACGGTCGTGCTGTTCTTCGTGTGCCTGCTCTACGGATTCGCGAAGGACTGGTTCCCGTCCCGCGTGGCGGTGGCGGTCGTGTGCGTGAACTACGTCCTCGACGCCGTGCTGAGCAACGCCTCGATGGCGACGAACCTCTACGCCCGCACGCTCTCCGATTCCCAGGAGGAGCTGACAGCGACCCTTTCCTCCGGCATCTCCGTGAATCACGTTGTGACCGTTTTCTACGCACTGCTCGGCGGCTGGATCTGGGACCGCTTCGGCCCCGGCGTCCTCTTCGCCACGGCGGCGTTCATGGCCCTCGCCAACAGCGCCTTCGCGCTGACCGTCCCCAAACCCGTGTTGGGAACTCACGCAGAGGCGCGGAGAGGCTGAGAACGCAGAGGAATTGATGAAAACAAAAGAAAGGTATTGAAATGACATTAGAAGAACGCATGGACTACGCCGAGAGGCGCAAAAGCGAGATGAACTGCTGTCAGGCGGTGCTTGTGGCGTTTGCTGACAGGCTTGGGAAGAGCGAGGCCGAACTGATTCGCCTCGGCTCCGGATTTGGCGCGGGCATGGGGACGATGGAGGGAACATGCGGCGCGCTCGTGGGCGCGGTCATGCTTTCGTCCCTCGTCTCGCCCGACGGTACAGCGATGAAGAACTCCCGCGCAATCATGCCGCGCTTCAAGGAACTCTGCGGCGGCGCGACCATCTGCCGCGAGCTTAAGGGAATCGACACGGGCAAAGTCCTCTGCAGCTGCGAGAATTGCGTCCGCAACGCCGTCCGCGCCGCAGCAGAGGCGTTAGCCGAATACTGAGTGAGGTCCCATGGCAAAAATCCCCACGACATCGACAACCCTTCTTCGCGACATTGCGAATGATTCGCAGCATGCTCGCTGGGGCGAGTTCGTCGCGCGCTATCGTCCGATAATGGAGGCGTACATGCGCGAGCGTTTCCCGTCGCTTGATGCCGATGACGTAATACAAGAAACGCTGATCGCCGTCTGTGCGGCGTTGCCGTCCTATCGCTATGCGCCGGAAGAGAATGGATATTTCCACAACTACCTGACCGGCATCCTCCGCAACAAGGCGCTCCGGCAGCTCCACAAGGACCAGCGGCAGGCGGAAATCACCGAAATGGTCGGGCGGGATGCCTCCATTGAACCTTTGGTAGGGTCACGCGTCCCGCGTGACCGCGACGGTAGGGCGGTCGCCCCGCGACCGCCGTCAGGCATGATGGCCGACGACGAACAATCCTGGCGCGAAACGCTCGTTGAAATCGCGCTCCAGCAACTGATGAACGACGAGTCGATCCAATCCCGCACGCGTCAGGTTTTCTTGCGCGTGGCGGTGAACGGCGAGAAGCCGGACGATGTTGCCGCCGCGTTTGGGATCGAGCGCAACGCCGTTGACCAGATCAAAAGCCGGATGATGCCACGGCTGCAGAAGATTGTGGCGGATCTTGAAAAGGCGGGAAATATATGAGTCTTGGCGTGGACGAGATAGAAGGAATCCTTTCCGCCCATGGACGGATGCCGACGGGCGCGTCGTTTCAGGACGGCGAAATGTTCGGCAACTGGCGTGTGACGGCGTTTCTCGGCAAGGGCGGGAACGGCGAGGTGTATCGTGTGGTACATGTTTCGCTCGGCACGTCCGCAGCTCTAAAGGTGCTTGTCCGCAACGAGCCGCGCGCAAGGGAGCGCTTCGTGCGTGAGGCGCGGTTGCTATCGGAGTTGAAGTCCGCGTCTTTCCCTCAATTTCTGGAATACGGAGAAGCGAACGGATACTTCTATCTTGTGATGGAACTCCTTGAGCCGGGCAATCTGCCGACTGGAGACAGGGAAGTTGCACGCTTTCTGCGACAGGTTTGCGACGCCGTCGCCGAACTTCATGCCCGTGGAATCGTCCACCGCGACATCAAACCTTCCAACATCCTGTGGCGAACGGCGG
>CADCOC010000078.1:37405-50904 GCA_902802945.1 uncultured bacterium
GTCGCCCCGCGACCGCCGGTTCCCGTTCTCGCCGACCTTGGCCTCGCAAAGGACATCACGACAACGGACATCGGACATGCGGCATCGGATATTACCCAAGGCGGCGTCGGCACGCCCGGCTACGGCGCCCCCGAGCAGATGGAGCGAGGGGAGGCGACCGTCGCGTCCGACATCCATGCTCTCGGCGTATTGGCTGACCGTTGCTTCGGCGGCAAGCCGCCGCGAGCATGGCGGCGCATCATCGAACGCGCGACGTCATCAATTCCCGATCGTCGCTATCAGTCCGTAGATGATTTTCTGAAAGTGATCCGCCGGCGCAATTTGTGGCGAATTGTGGGTAAGGTCGCGCTGGCGTTTTTCCTGATAGGCTTGCTTGTGGACATTTTGATTGTCGCCATAGTCATTTGGCTCTGGTAACTCATAACCGCGATTCATGAAATATTAATTGATTCCAGCGTAAGATTACGGTTCGGGTCGTTTAGTATGAAGTAGAGGCAAGGATTTTCCTTTCCACGGAAGAAGACTCAAGGTCGCGATGCACTGGTACTTTTTTGCAAATGACCGTCCACATTGGGCGGTAATTGTGCTATAATGTGTGCCAGACAATTCAAGACTTTGCGTTCTTAGCATCGTTTTGGCTTAGGTGAAATGTAGGAAGTTTGACCTGTAAGAGCCGAGACGGAGCGAAGAATGCGCCCGATGGGCGTATCTTCTTTCCGTGGTTCTTACAGGGCATCCTACAGCCTCACCAGAAACACGGCAAGGGATTGCGCCCTCTTTCTTTCGCCGTGATCGCAACGTGAGGGCAGAAAGAAGAAGTAATAATGAAAGTGTTGAAAATCTTGTTTAAGATACTGGTGTGGATTCTCACGATTCCGTTTCTACCGGTAAAGTTGGGATGGAGGTGGTCTAAAGGTGTTGTCGCGCAGACAAGCGATGGAACGCAGATGCCAGGTCTTGGAAGGTTGATAATGACTTTTCTTTATTCCATGTTACTTTATGGAATTATCTTTAAAGTGATAGGAGTGCTGGTGGGACCGATTGCGGTTCCAAATAAGGATTCGTCCTCGAATATAGATTCGAATTCACCCGTGCCCGTTACCGAGCAGGTGGGCGAACAGAAAGACACCACCAAGGAGGTAAACGATGTATTGCTCGACAAGTAACAGTCGTGTTGACGTGTACGAGGATGGTGGACGGCTCGCTCGCCGAATCATAGTGAATGGCACTGTTGAAAGCGCCTACATGAGTGGCGACGACAAGGTTGTGATTACTTATTCTAGAGGAGATTTCCGTTACACCGAACTTTGGGAAACGAGTGGGCGCTTGATTCGAAGGAATTCATGCAGATGATCTGCGACGCACATATACATGTCGGGAGGTATTACCGCATGACGGACGCCGAGGCCTTCGACCGTAGCGACTTCTACTACGAGCCGAAGGTCGTGGCGGACGTGCTGAAGCGCTGCGGAGTGGACGAGTTCATCTTCTCGTCCATCTCCAGCCAGCGGCACGCCACGATTGCCGATGTCGAACGCGAAGCTCGCGAAACGCAGGCTGCGTTCGGTCCTGGCGCACACCCGTTCTACTGGGTGACAGGTCCGTTCTACGATGCCGACCCCGATTTCAAGATTCTTGATGGTGGGCTTTTCGAGGGCGTGAAAATCCACGAACTTGAAACGCCGTGGGTAAAGGAACGCCCGAAGGATCTCGACCGCATTCTGTCCGTTCTGGAGGATCGAGACGTTCCCGTGCAGTTTCATTCGGGTGAGGACACCGGCTGCTATCCGCACGAGATTCTGCCGTTCGCGAAACGCCATCCGAAACTGCGTATCGACTTCGCGCATTGCCGTCCGTACAAAGAGATGATTGAGTGCTTGAAGGAATGCCCCAACCTCTTTACGGACACAGCCTTCATGCCCGCCGAGTATTATCCTGAACTTGTCGCCGCAGGGGTGGAGTCGCAGGTGATGTTCGGCACCGACTTGCCAATCCAAGGCGGGTTCTATGATTGGGTGGATGAAGATGTCGCCAAGGCACTTGAACATTTCTACTGTAAAGAACTCGACGCTGTTCGCGCAGCTGGATATTCGGACGCGGTGATGAGCGAGATTTTTATGGGATTCCTAAACAGACAAATTTAAGTTGTAGGAGATGCTTATGTCCAATGTTGGAGAATCCCTAATTTACTCATGGATGAAGCATGTGCTTAAGTGTCGTTTCGTACAGACTAATTGGACGGCATCTTTGAATTGGGAATTGTACAATCAGAACGATGTGTATAATCTTGTAGCCGAGGTGTCTAAGGCGTTGCAAATATTGCCGAATAAAAGGAAGAGCAAAATTGAAACATTGACAAAGCGGACGCTTAAACAATTTGAATGCGATTGTGTTGGGATGCATATAAAAAAAGGTAGGGTGGTACAGGTGATAGCTGCAGAAGTCGCATTCCATTATGATGGATTACACTATGCGCCAAGTAAAAGTAGTTGCTTTCAAGATTCAGAGAAGTATACCGCGCACAAGGTAATGGAAAAACTATTTGTCGCTGCAGTTGCACTATATGGATATCTCGATGTAAAAAATGCGAGGGTCATCTTTGCTACACCAAAAATTAATTGTTCGTTTCTTAGAGATGTAAAGGCTGGGATATGTGGGCTGAATCGATTTTGGAACAAGAATGCCCCTGGCGTAAAGTACAAGTTTGAATTGTTTGCGAACGAGGATTTTTATTCGCAGATATTTAAACAGGTTATTGGCATGTCAGAAAATATTGCATCCGAACATGAAGTGTTTATGCGAAGCGTAAAGATGGGAAAGCTATTTGATGAAGATAGCGATGCAGATTATTCGGAGGGTAGCGAGGATTTGGAGAGCAGAGAGAACTCATTTGAGTCGGCACAACGAAAAAATGTAGCGGCAGCGTTTCGCATTCTAAAGAAGGTAGGACAGTTCAAGGGGCTATGGAAAATGGAAAAGAAATTGTATGAGGCTTGTATTGTTTTGAAAAGATCAGGTAAAGACACTGGTAGCTGGTTGCGAATGGCTTTGCGGGAAGAATACAGGCGACGTAATGATCTTCCTGATCGGCCAACAATGCATTCAATGAAAAGAACCTTGAAAACTTAATGTAATTTACCAAATCCGCCCGGTGGGTGCCGGATACGGAGGAAGTAATAAAACAAACAACGAGGCAAGAGCCTCAGGAAGGAGCCAGAAATGGCTTACAAGAAACCCCAGATAGTGGCGAAGTCCGCTGTAAAGCAGTCGTTCGTCGCGGGATGTCCGGAAAAGTCACACTACATGTGCTGCAGTGGCGCAGGCAGCGGTACGGGATCTGACTGTGAGATTCGCCGTCTCAAATAACTACCGGTCATGTTAGGTAAGTGGGCATGATATGGTTGACCATATCATGCCCGCTTGAAAAACAAAATAGTCATCAAGAGTTTGTTATGATTCATGATATAGCCATATCCCCAACAACGTTTTGCCGTGTGATGGGCGATGATGTTTTTTTCGCTAATCCAAGAAGTGGAGCTGCAGTGGTTGTTAATAATGGTCGTGTATTGTCAGATGCACTAACACGGACGTTCCAACCAATCAAATCTGTGTTTGCGAAAATCGCGGCTGATTGCAACATCGCGACAAAAGACGCAGATGATGATTTCCGTCCACTGATCAAGGAACTCTTGGACGAGGGGCTCTTGTATACGCCAGAAACTAACAATCTGGATCGGAATGGTAGAATCATTAATCCATTGCAGCGAGATGTGTCTTCGCCCGATTTGTTGCAAAAGGGAGATCCCATTGGAAATTTCTATCGTGAACGAAAGCTTCCCTTGGCTTTGCATATTGACATAACCGCAAGTTGTACAGAGCGATGTGTCCATTGTTACTTGCCCGATTATCCACAAAAGAACCTCGAAGAATCCCTAGTGGAAAAGGCGGTGCGCGAATTCCGAGAAATGGGCGGATATGTCGTCTATATTAGTGGCGGCGAATGCATGCTTCATCCAAAATTCAAGCAGATATTGAAGCTATGTCGAGAATTGGATCTTAACATAATAATACTTTCAAATCTTACTTTGTGCGATGGCGAAATGGTGACGTTTCTGAAAGAGATTTCGCCTCAGTATATAAACGTTTCGCTTTACAGCATGAAACCAGAGGAACATGATTCGATTACATCAATTCCAGGAAGTTGCGAAAAAACAAAAGATGCGATTCTTCGATGTTTGGACGCGGGAATTAACGTTCGCGTGGCAGCACCTCTGTTGAGAATCAATAAACATGCATTCAGGGGATTAAAGAAATTTACCGACAAGCATAATATGCATTTGGTTCCCGATTTTGGAATCGTCGCTAAATGCAATCATGACAATAGCAATGTTAAATATGCCTGTTCCGGTGAGGAACTGGAAAGTGTGCTTCGGGAGAATAGGGACATATTCGATATGGGGTGGGCAAGAACCCATTGTTGCGACCCAGAAGAGACAGTGTGTGACATTGGAGTTTATAGGCTACACCTGAATGCCCGCGGGGATTATTATCCGTGTCCATCGATGTACGGATATGTTCTTGGTAATGTACGCACATCTACAGTTGGAAATGTGTGGAGAGGTGAGAAACTGGATTACTTGAGAAGTCTTAGGTGGAAAGATTTGGAGAAATGTTCTACCTGTGCACACAGAACTTTTTGCGAACCATGTGTAGCTTATAATTTCAATGCGTCTGGAGACCTGTTCAAGATAATACCCGAGAAATGTCGCATCGGTTTGGCTGTTCATAGAGTATATGGAGCATGAATATGTTATTCCAATTGTCAAAGAATGCTTTCGTTCGGCAATATGGACCCTTTACTTACATACTTGGGCGGGTAAGTAATTTCGACGAAGTCTATGTTGATGCTGAAGTTTTTATGCGTTGGATTACCCGCGCACCTATAGAGAAGACGGTATTGCTGCAACGGATAGCAAACGTTTACTCTGATGTAGACTGTAACGTGATAGAACATGATTTTGAAGAGTTCATCTTGCCGCTAGTCAATGAAAAGATTGTTCTGAGAGGAAATGACGAAGCCGCAATACAGATGTCAGAAGAAACCTTTTCATACGATGTAGAGCACCCCAAGACAGAATTCATTGGATCAAGAATGACACAAACAGCTTCTACGGAGAGCACTCCCACTCAGACGTTACTGGAGGAATATTTTGCGGTTCACCCAACGATTTTTGACATCCAGATGGATATAACACAGGCTTGTACGGAACGGTGTGTGCATTGCTATATCCCAGAATATAATCCCATATTCTTGCCATATGAAATAATCGTTAAGGTGATAGATGAATTTCGCGGTCAAGGCGGTATATGTCTCACTCTCTCCGGCGGCGAGTGTATGTTACATCCAGACTTTGAGAAGATTGTAAGATATGCTAGATCCAAAGATTTGATAGTCGGAGTTTTATCCAATCTAACACTTTGTGATGAATCGATGGTTAAGTTGTTACAGGAAACAGAAGCAACCGTGCAAGTATCACTTTATAGCATGAAGCCGCACATACACGATCAAATAACAAACCGCAAAGGGTCATGGCGGGCAACAAAGATGGCTATAGAACAACTTAGAGCAGCTCAGGTTCCCTGTATGATTTCATGTCCAACAATGAAGCAGAATTACAAAGACTATCTTGATGTTCTGGCATTCGCAAGATCCCTAAGAATGCATGCCCAAACCGATTTTGTTATAATGGGCAAGATGAATTGTGACACAAGTAATTTGCGCTTTCGGTTGGATTTGGATGAGACGCGCCATGTTCTAGAAGACATAGTACTAAGATCGCTCCCTGTGAATAATGAGTATTTTGACCCGAAGAAGAAAGAATGTATGCAAACTGACGAAGAATGGAGTGCGAGGAAGGTTTGCGGTGCCTGTGTGTCAAGCGTGTGCTTGGATGCGACAGGGTACTATTATCCTTGCCCGGCATTCGCTGGGGTGAAGCTAGGCAGTTGTTACGAGCATGACCTCAAATGGATCTGGAACGAATCTCCAGAGACGTTGCGTATTCGCGGAGTTGCGGGAAAAGACTTCCCAAAGTGTCGGCATTGCAAAGACCGTGACTACTGTTCCGTCTGCATGTGCCGCAACTTCAACGAGACTGGCGACATGTTCACTCCCGCCGAGCATTTCTGTAATGTGGCTGCAATCAATCACGAGGTTGTTGACGAAAAGCAGCGGCAGATGATTGAAACGGTTAAGTACAATGATTTGAGGAGTACTTGTCCAGGAGGGTGACATTTAACCGATGGCGCATTTCAAATTTATGAGCAGAAGACCTTATTCGGACGGGAGAAGAGGCTAAATGTTTGAAGTTGCCCTATATGGCCGCGATGTTATTGTGCGTAGCCGCGTTTGGTTCGGGCCGTTCCACAGCCTGATGTACGAGGTGTGCGACGCTTCGGCTGGAAAACTGTACACCCCGATTGCCGTGTTTGGTTGTGTCGATGATGTTTGGAAATACATTGTGGCCGAGGGACACCGTGTAAGAAACTGGAAGTCATGGCTTTTAACAACTATAGAAGTGTATCGCCAAAGCCGCGAGATGAACGAACAACTCGCCAGTTGGTCGGAGTCGGGCGAAAACCTTCAATTCAAGGATGTATAATGCATGAATGATAGGTGAAATGGTGAAATACGCAATAATCTCAGACATACATGCGAATCCGGTGGCGCTTGAGAGTGTGCCGTAGCCCACTACGTCGCCAGCACAGACCACTTTCTCCGCACCGCACCGTTCCGCATCCGCCAGCCCCGATCCAGCGGGTGCGATCAGAATCCTGCGCGAGCGGGGGATACCAACCGTGATGGGTAACCATGATGCTGCCGTTTCTGGTTGGCGCGACACGGACCACGGACGGAATGATCGACACAGCGCGGGAGGGCACGGAGCGCCACCGCCGCGAGTTGGGGAAGGGCGATCTTGACTGGCTGCGCGCGTTGCCGTACGTGTACGAGAACGACGGTTTTGCTGTCGCGCACGCGAACTTTGCCAATCCGCACTTCATGGACTACATCCACGACAGGTTCGAGGCACGTGATTCGATGACATCCCGCGAAGAGAGGATGCTGTTCGTAGGACACACCCATGTTCCTGCGGTCTTCACGCTCGGATTCTTCTCCGACCTATACTTCCCCGACTGCCGCCACGAGGAGGACGAACGCGACTTCCGCATGAAGGAAGGATGCCAGTATCTCGTGAATGTCGGGGCGGTCGGTTATCCGCGTGTGCGGCCGTATTCCAACTACGTCCTGTTCGATCCGGAGAGTGGCGAAGTACAGTTCCGCGAGGTCGATTTTGACTTCAGGGGCTACGCGGACGCTATGAAGGCGAAGTCCATTCCGGTTCCGCCATGGATAGAAGAACGGATATATTTCTGAGAATACTGTAAGGATGAACTGGAGCTGCCGTTTTAGAATTGTAGGAAACAAAAAGGAAAAATGGTCGCGTAAGATTCTCACGCCCACTCAGTAGTATTACAGTGAAGGCACAACATGAAACGCGCGTGCTATGGCGTGTAACGCGGAGATAGCCTGATTCGCAAACCGAAGCCCCGGTGTCGGAATGGCAGACGACCTGGACTCAAAATCCACGGGCCGAAAGGCGTGGGGGTTCGACTCCCCCTCGGGGCACCATGCGAGCGAAATACCGGTAACTATCGCGCCTGTAAGTGAATATGGATGGTCAACAATCCTGTATGATGGCGCGTCCGTGCCTGCGCAGTATGCCTTTTATGACGGACACTATCTTGTAGAGATTTTCCGGCGTGACGGAGTGCTTGGCGCAGACAATGTCGGTAGGTTCGCTGTAGAGGTCGCGGGCCTTGTAGATTTCAATGTCGCGCTTTGAGACGCCGTTCATGGCGAGGAAGGCATCCAGTTTGTTGAGGGCCGTCCTTCCTATTTCCATCATTTCATTGTGATTCTTGCTTGCACGATACTGTTGCATTACGTATGTGACCTCGTATGGGCTGATTTCCTCAACAGTGCCGTCGTCGTTTTCCCTTGCATCGTCGATGGATACACATTCCGGAATTTTGCGGGACTTTTTGACGGCATCGATGATTGCCCATTTCGCGATCTTCCTCGCGATGTGCAGGATGTGCATTTCCGAAGTGGGGAACTTGCCGGTTCCCTCAATCCCTGGTTTGAGAGCGTAGGTGATCGCTCTTGAGGCGATGTCGGTGGCTGTTAGCGGAAGGTTTAGCTTGTATGTCCTGTATGCGATTTCTTTTGTCAGCTTCTTCCAGGCCGATGCGATCCACGCTTCGTTGAACGTGTTAGACGTAAGGTTTTCCATCATTTTGTTTTCCTTTCTTTTTGTGGGTGATGTAATCCACCCTAAAGTTGCCTTGGTTATACATGGCAACAATCGCAGTTTTCGCCTAACTCAGGGTGTTAACTTTTATAGGTTGCTCTATCTGACAAGTCAGTATTTTGGTATAATACAGGCGCTGACATGAAACCCTAACATTGAAACGAGAAATGCATAGACAACTGCCAGACTCTGCTCAGAAATTACTGTTGAGATGGAATGAGTCTGAAACTCATACGTATGTCTTAGGTAAGGGCATATCTTTACGCAATTGGGTAACATTTTGCGCTGCGGAAGGAGCTTTAGATGGACGACGGCATAAGCTTCGTGAAATCGCAGAAGACTTAAAAGTAGCCGTCCCTCGCGTGTCTGCCTTATTAAAGAACGTTAGGAATCGGCTTGTCGGAAACGATGTCGGCCGGACTCAGTTGGGACTTCTACGTGACTACAGATCCGGACGCTACAGTACATTAAATATTGCTCCAATAGTAAATGCAAAGACAGTTGAAAGTCTCACTCGGCGTTTTAGGATTAGCCCCAGGTGTTGGGCTACTGATCGGCTTGGTTGGAATTGTCACGTTATTTTTCTTGTTGACGGCAAAAGCCTTCAAATAGAGAAGTCGAGTATTCATGGGAGATATGTAATTGGTGGCGGATTATGCTGCTATTCTAAGGGGTATGCGGTTTTGTGGGCTAAGGATGGTGACGGTAATACGAACAATACGGCAGAATCCATATTTGGAAGTCCTAAGTGTATAAGGGAGGCGTCGCTGTTGGTTGATTACAACGGAGCATTCTGGGTTGAGGACAAGGTGGAGGTTTTTAGAGAAGAAAAACGCCTTGTTGTTTACCTCAAGCCAGCGGAATATACGAAAAATGCGTCGACTTAATGTAAGATAAGCACCGCCTTCCATTAATATGCATCTGTAAGGGTTGGTTTACCATCCCAGAAAGGATGCATATAATGAAGCAGACAGTCGAGGAAAGGATATTTGAGGCGACCAGAATAAGGTTGGCTTCGAGGATTCGCTACCGCAATTTGCAGCATGGGGCTGCGCAAGGGGTACAGAACCAAGATGCGCCGCAGCCCGATCTGTTCCTGAAGTCGGTGCAGTTTTTCCGTAACATGGTGCGGAACCTTGACGCAGATGTCCTTGACAAGGGGTTCTTCCGCATCATTTCGGAAAATCTGCCACATGACAAAGGGGTGGCGCTGATACAGATGGCTTTCACGTATGCCGAAATCTTCGACATGGTCGAGAACGCGCCAATGCACATGAGACTGAGGTTTTCCCATGGTCTTGACAACATCCTGACGGCAATCTGGAACAATGGCATGTACCGGGAGACATGCAGGATCGTGGTTGACGTCATGGCCGATCACATTGAGGCTTGCCACAAACTGCATGTGGCGGCGATTTCGGCGTAAGGCCGTGTTATGGTCTGCGTTGTTATAGATAGATGATTATTCAATGGAGGAATGCAAGTCATGGAAAAGACTGTCAAGGATGCCCGTTTTGAGGAGGCAAAGCTCAGAATGGTCATGAAACTCCGGAATGTTTCGCATGAAGATGCGGAGAAGTCCATCTCCACCCGCCGCACCGCATGTGTCTATGCCGTGGGGAAGGAGGACGACGACTTGTTGATTCCCGCCGAAGAATTCTTCGGAGAAATGTAAGTTCAAATGAAAGAGAAAAACAATGGCTAGATACAAGCAGGTTGAACAGACGTTCATGCTTCGCAGAATCCTAGAGTTCTGGGGAAACATAGTGGATAACTTCGACAACGACTGCCGCGACAACGACTTCTTTGAAGTTGCAGACAGGTGTTTTGATCGCAAAAAAAGCATAGATCTGGTCCTAACGGCGTATACAAGAGAAGAGCTGGATTCTATATCCAATGGCGTGGGACGGCGTCGCGAATTGGACTTCAACGACACTCTTGGGGGCGTGTTTTATGTTCTCTGGAATTCGGAGGGGAGTCGCGAAAAGTGCCGCGTGGTCCTTAACACTATGAGGAGGTATGTTATGGAGGGATTGTCCCGCAAAACGAACGAAGCCGTGGAGCGCCGCTTTGCAGAACTCAAGCGCTCTCTCAAGCTAAGCGATCTGGAAACCGACATACTTGTACTTGCATATATCCGTGACCAAACCTGCTTCTGCTGGCCGCGGCGCATAGAGGACCGTGAAAAACCCATGTATTACGCAATGGCGCTCGACCGCTCTTTTGCAGAGGTGTCGCAGGCAATGTCCCCCGGTGGGCGTTTGCTGAAGTTTGGTCTCCTCGACGACTCCTACGACTTTGGCAGACACGCCATCGGCGGGTTCATGGACGGTGTCGTAAGCGAGCCGCTGGAACGCCGCTTCTACACAAGAACCGGGGATGGCGATATTCTGCCGTGGTCGTTCTACGGCGACCTCGCGAGTGGCGACGGTGCCGTCGCGAAGAGTGTTGTCGCCGCGAGCGGTGGCAAGTGCAACATCCTCCTCTACGGGGCGCCGGGAACGGGCAAGACGAGTTTTGCGAGAAGCCTCGCGCGCGAACTCGGACGCGAGTCGTTCGAGATACGCCAGGGCGATGCCGACGGCATGAACATGAAGTCCGAGTCGCGCATGATGGGCATAGAAATGTGCAACAACCAGGAGAGCCCGTCGGAGAGCTTGATGATCATCGACGAGGCGGACGAACTTCTTCGCGGGTCGTCATGCGGTTTTGACGGCTTCGGATTTGGCGGCAAGGGCGGGAAGTCCACGGAGAAGGGAGTAATGAACACCATACTCGACGAGATGCGGATTCCGGCGATATGGATAGCGAACGCGCCTGCGGAATCGATGGACGAGTCGGTTCGCCGCCGCTTCGACTACTCGATCTGCTTCGAACGGCTCAACAACGCCCAGCGCGCCGCAATCTGGCGCAATCTGGTGGCGAAGTACGGACTTGCCAAGATGATCGACGAGGCGAAGATCGAGGTGTATGCGTCGAAGTATCCGACGAACGCAGGCGGAATATCGACCGTTCTCTCTAATGTCAAGCGCATGAATCCGGATCAGGCGAAAGTTGACGACCTCGTCGAGGCGCTGATGAAGCCACACTGCAGGCTGATGGGAATCTGTAATGATGGAGGTTTCACGCCAGCGAAGGACTACTCGCTTGAGGGGCTCAACATAAAGGGCAAGGTGTCGCTTGAGCGCATCGTCAAGGCGGCGAGAAATTACCTCGACGCAGGTTTCTGTGCAAGATCAGAGGACAGGCCCAGAATGAACATCCTCCTCTACGGGCCTCCTGGAACGGGCAAGACAGAGTTCGTCAAGTACCTCGGCAAAGAACTCGACCGGAAGGTCGTGGTGGCGAAAGGGAGCGACCTCCTCTCCAAGTGGGTCGGCGAGAGCGAGCAGAATGTCGCGAAGGTCTTCCGCCGTGCCGAGGCGGAGCACGCCATTCTCTTCTTCGACGAGATCGACGGGCTACTCCAAGACCGCGAAAACGCCACGGCGAGCTGGCAGGTGTCGCTGGTGAACGAGATTCTTCAGCAGATGGAGAACTTCGGTGGCATAATGGTTGCCGCGACGAATTTCTCGAAGAACCTCGATCCGGCGACAATGCGCCGGTTTACCTTCAAACTGGAGTTCGACTATCTGGACGACGCCGGCAAAAAACTCTTCTTTGAGCGTTTCTTCAAGACGGCGCTTGCGGAAAACGATCTTTCGGAACTGAACGGGCTGGGAAATCTCGCTCCCGGTGACTACCACACTGTGCGGCAGGAGATGTTCTACCTTGGCGAAGACGCCAGCAACCGGGATCGCATCGCCGCCCTGAAGGAGGAGTGCAAGGTAAAGAAGGATGGAAGCAATCGCATTCCCATCGGTTTCATGTAAATAGTATGGAAGGTTTTGACTTCGTCGCCTTATAAATACTTGGAGGTGAAATATGCTAATATGGGATTGGAATCCGACAGATGCCGTCATGTGGAGCCTGCTTGCCAGGAACCAGGTGTATCGGTGCAGCGTTGACGGAGACAAGGAGTTCCAAGGCGAGATTCTGCCAATTGGAACTGAAGAAAACGTCCTTGCATGGATCAAGGCTCGTTACAAGGTAGTAGGCGAGCTGTTGCTCATTGACATGGACATCCTTCGCTACAATATTATCTTTTCTGCTTGCGCCGGTTCTAAATCGCCGTCGTTCTTCCCCGTTGTCAAGCGTTATTTGGTTGAAGTGGATGGCAAGGAAAAGGTGTTTGTTCTAACTCCACTTCCCGACCAGAAACCTTATGGGCTGCTAACATGGCAGAAAATGGTGGAAAATTCTCCGGCAAATACGAACCCCAAATGGTATAATGCAAGGCGTCAAACCATGGAAGCTAAAATCATAGAAGTCGTTGGCGGAATCATCCGTCGGGGAGACAAATATCTTCTTGGGCGGCGGCCAGTCGGAAAGTCGCTTGGTGGGTATTGGGAGTTCATCGGCGGGAAGATAGAGCCTGGCGAAACGCCTTGCGAGGCGCTTGCCCGCGAATGCCGCGAGGAGATCGCGCTTGAGATTGTGAATGCCCGCATCCACACGGCGGTCACTCATGCCTACTCCGAACGCACGATCCATTTGACGCTTATCGACTGCGAACCCGCGCCAGGCGCAGAGCCCACCGCGCTCGAGCACGAAGCCCTCGGCTGGTACACCCCCGCCGAGATGTCCGCCCTCGATTTCTGTCCCGCCGACGCGGAACTGCTGCCGGTGGGGTTCCCGCAAAGTGCAAAATGAGCCGCTCAAGATGAATGTCGTGGATCATGGATACAAGACGATAGCTGATAATGTTTGGCGGACTTCTGTGTCTGGAAATTAGTCGTCATCGAAATTAAGAATGTTGGCGTAAGATTATCTGAGCCTCGCGTTAGAATATAGCGGAGGCACAATATGAAATACGCGATAATATCAGACATCCATGCGAATCCGGCGGCGCTTGAGAGGGTGCTGGCGGACGCCGAGCGCTGCGGCGCAGAGAAAGTGGTCTGCGCCGGAGACGTGGTGGGGTACGGTCCCGATCCAGCGGGTGCGATCAGAATCCTGCGCGAGCGGGGGATACCAACCGTGATGGGTAACCATGATGCTGCCGTTTCTGGTTGGCGCGACACGGAC
>CADCOC010000079.1 GCA_902802945.1 uncultured bacterium
CGCGGCAAGTGTAGTATCTCAAAAATCGGCCTGTTTGTCAATAGGGGGCGGAAACTCAATACGAAATTGGACCTTGCTCAACTATCTGAAATCGCCGTGAGTCATGGCAAGGGAACGACCTTGAGGTTGCGGCGGCCCCAAAGGAGGGCCGTCTCATGTGTCGGAAACCACACGTCGATGTGGCGTCCCTTGATCGACCCGCCCACGTCTTCCACCACGCCCGTGCCGTACCCGGGGATCTGCAGACGCGTACCGAACGGAAACACCTTCGGATCCGCCGCCACGGTGCCATGCCTCGCCATGGTTCCGCGCGCCGTTACGCCGACTTTCTTACGCTGTCCTTTGCTCGGCCCGTATGTGTAGACTGGCGGCCCAAATCCAAACCAACTCAACCGCCATCCACAGCAGGTGCCGCAACTGCAGTAGCCCGTCACGAGCACGTCGCCCTTCTCGTCATCCGACGGCGGCGGAAACGCTTCCGGTGCCGATTCCGCGCGTTCATCTTCGCCCCGACATCCACGCACTACAAGGCATATCAAGACAATAAGCGCAATGGAACACGCCGCCACGCACCAGACGAGACGCCTCCCCCCGGGTATCGTCACACGAACGCTCCATTGAATATGTCGCTCGGCACATGCCATGCAGACGGTGCCAGATAGACGGAGAATACCGGCACGCCGTCCGGCGCGCAGTTGCGCTTAAACGACTGCGAAAAGAGCCTGCGGAAGAACACGTCCAGCCACTTGGCGATGACAGATGCGGAGTACTGCTTTTTAAACGCCTTCTTTGCGGCCTTCAGGATCTCAGCGCGTCCGGCCTGTTCGGCGACGAAGTGCCAGAGGAAGAAGTCGTGCAGCTCGTAGGGGCCTACTTTGTCCTCTGTCTTCTGCGCGATCTTGCCGCGCTTCGACGGCAACAGCTCTGGGCTCACGGGCGTCGCGATGATGTCGAGAAGAGCCTTGGCGGCGAGCCCGCCCGTGCCCTTCCCCTCGGCCCACCAGCGGCAGACCTCGCGCACGACAGTCTTCGGCACGCCGGCGTTCACGCCGAACATGCTCATGTGGTCGCCGTTGTACGTACACCAGCCGAGGGCGATCTCGCTCATGTCGCCAGTGCCCACGACGATGCCGTTGAACTGGTTGGCCTTGTCCATGAGAATCTGTGTGCGCTCGCGCGCCTGCGCGTTCTCGTAGGTGATGTCGTGGACGCGCTCGCTCTGTCCGATGTCCTTGAAGTGCTGGCGGCAGGCGGCGGTGATGTCGATCGTCTCTAGCTTGAGGCCAACCCCCTCCGCGAGGTCCTCCGCGTTGCCGCGCGTGCGCTTCGTGGTGCCGAAGCCGGGCATCGTGTACACATGCACGCCCGCGCGGTCGAGTCCGAGCAGGTCGAACGCCGACACTGTCACGAGCAGCGCGAGCGCGCTGTCGAGTCCGCCCGACAGCCCGATCACCGCATGACGGCAGCCTATCGCCGCGAGACGGCGCGCAAGGCCCACCACCTGACGCGAGAACACCTCACCGGGACGCCCCCCGAACGGGAAGCGCGGATCGGGTCCCGCGCCCGCGATCGGGGACGCACCCCATCCGCCGGACGTGAACGTGACCTTCGGCGCACGCTTCAATTTGGCGAGAGTCTTGAGGAATTTCTCCTGCGCGGCGGCGAGTGCCGCCTGGAACGCGGGATGGTCGTTGAGCGAACCGCAGTCGCCGCCGCGGATGAAGTCGGCCGGCACCACGATCTCCGCGCCGCCCGCCTTGGCCGTGGACTTCACGAGATCCAGCAGAATCGACGCGTTTTCGGCGAACGCGCCGGGGCGGACCTTCAGCGCCGCGTCGAAAAGACCAGAGGGAACGCCGCGCCTTTCAGATGTGGAAGCCTTCATGCGCGCCACCTCACTTTACTTTCAGAACTTCTGCGACCGGCTTGCGCGGACGCTTCATGTACTTCTGTGCGGACTTTCCGACGGCGATCACCGACATCAGTATCTCGTTCTTGGGGATTCCGAGAATCTCCTTCACCTTCGCCACGTCGCGCATGCCCATGATGAGCGTGTCCCAGCCACGGTTCTTCGCCGCGAGGATGAAGTACGAGCTCGCGAGTCCGCAGTCGTACGCGCCCCACGTGTTGCCGAGGTCGTCCACAGCCTTTCCATCATTGAAGCCGCTCTCGCCGGGCACGTATGTGACGGCCACGAGCGCGGCGGCGTTCGCGGAGCTGGCGGCGTTGAAGCCGGGAAGTCCCTCCTTCAACATCCTTTCCCTTGCCGCATCCGAGGCGGCCGCGTAGTAGCGCGTCGTCTCCGTGTTCTTCCAGCTTGGCGCGTTCAGAGCGTCCGTGACGATCTTCTCCAGCTCTTCCTTGGTGATTTCGCTCTTCGCGTACTGGCGCACGCTCCGGCGCGCCTCCTTCAGCTCGTCAAAGTTCATTCCTGTCTTCTCCTTCTTTTTCGTTGTTTTGTCCTGTGCATCCTCGCCGCCGGAGCACCCTGCGGCCAGAAGGAGCGCCGCTGCGGACGCAACCTTCGCGAATTCCCGGCGGCTCGCCGCCAGACGGGTCGTTGTTTCCTGTGTCGTTTTCATGGGGTCTTCTCCTTCTTCTCCTTTTCAATTACCACGTAGGCCGGGACGCCCTTGATGTCGAGGCCGGTCAGTTCGGAATGCTTTTTAAGATCCTCGAAAGTGTTGATCTCGATGTGCTTCACGTTGAACTTAGCGAGTGCCTCCACAACAGGCGGCTCCTTCAGCGTGGTCTTTTCCATAGCCGTGCAGTTCTTGCACCACGGCGCGCCGACGATCACGAGTGTCGGGCGCGTCGGATCGGTTTCGGTGGCGGCATCCTGCGCTGGCGCGGTTTCGGCTCGCGCCGTGAACCCGCCCCATGCGAGCCAGCCGTACCAGACGGCGAATCCGAACAGGACGACGGCGAACACGCGGTTCACCCACCGCATCCATGCGCCCGGCTTCGGCAGCACGGACATCCCCGCCGTGATGAACGGCCAGGGGAGTCCCATGCCCGCGCCCAGCACGAACGGCAGTGCGACGGCCCATACGCGACCAGCCGCGAACCACTTCGCCGTGAGGACGAGCGTCGCGAGCAGAATCGGCGCCACGCACGCGCCCGCGAGGACGGCCGTGCCGGAACCGAGGAGGAACGGCCCGAGCAGCCCGCGCTTCGCGGCGGCGGGCGCACCTACTTTCGGACGCGGACGGAACCGCGAGAAGTCGATAAAGAACACTTCGCTCGTCGCAAGGCCCAGCAGTACGAACACCACTGCAACGGCGACGTTGAACCACGGGCTCGACTGTATTGCACCGAAGGCCAGTCCGCCGAACGCGGTGGCGGCTCCCAGCGCGCCGTAGGCGAGCGTCATGCCAAGACCGTACGCAATTCCGCGCGGGGCGCCACGTCCCACGAGGGCGAGGCTCACCGGCACGAGCGGCAGCACGCAGGGCGTGAGGTTCATCAGCAGGCCGCCGAGCAGGACGAGGAGGAACACCATCGCCACGGACGCCTCTCCGAGCGTGTCGGCAACGCTCGGCTTACCGGTCAGGAACGCCGTGAAATCGGAGGCGTCCATGTAGCCAACCGCCAGGCGGCGCGACAATTGAGTTTCCGGATTTTCCGGCTTTTCCGGTTTCTCCGGATCAGCTCCCTTCAGCAAGTTCTGCAGGTCGCCGTAGCCCCCGCCGCCAGAGCCTCCAAGCGCGCCGGCCGCGCGCGCGGCCTCCTCGTCGGGATAGCACACGCCGTCAACACACACCGGCTCTGCTGCGCATGTGAACGCAAACAGAGCCCCAAACAAGATAAACGCTATTTTTCTCATGCGGTTATTATACCACATTTCCCCGAATGTTTGGTACAATAGACCGCATGGCCGGAGAAATCATAAAGACGCAGGGCATCGTGCTGTCGATACATCCATGGTCGCAGACAAGCCATGTCGTCACATGGCTCACGCCAGACCACGGTCCCGTCACCACGCTCGTCAAGGGCGCGGTGCGCGCGAAAAGCGCCTTCCTCGGACAGTACGACCTCTTCTACCGCTGCGACCTTCTCTACTATGCCCGCGCATCGGGCGATCTCCACGCCCTCCGCGAGGTGACGCCGCGCAACCTGCGCGCGCACCTGCGTGGCGACTGGCGCGCCACCGCCCTCGCCGGATACGCAGCAGACCTCGTGCGTGAGTTGGCTCCGCCCGGAGACGAATCGTCGGCATGGTTCGACTTTCTTGATGCGTACCTTGAACCCGCCCCCGACACGGAACCTCTATCCCGACTCATCCGGCTGGAGATGGACTTGCTCGGACTGGCCGGCCTATCCCCCGACTTCGGCGGACTCGACCCTGCCGAGCCTTGGACTCCCTTCGCACTCGACCGTGGACGCTGCGGTTCTGGCGAACGCACTGTCCGCATATCTCCACGCACCATCGCCGCGCTTCGCCGTCCCGACGCCCCCGACGTGCGCGCAGAAGAGAAGAAAGACGCCGCGAGGTTTCTCGGCGTCTTCCTTTCGTACCACATCGAGCGTCCGCCAGACATCCGGCGCTCGCTCGTCTCCCTCATTCAGGAGTAGTGGTCGTTAGTCGTTGCTCAACAATAACTTGCACACTTGTCGGCACGATTGTGATTGTTCACAAATCTCAATTGTTCACAAATGCCATCATTGTCACCAATACAAATTGCCATACAAATTGCTATTTGTTATTTGTGAACAATGGTGGCAATGAAGATTTGTGAACAATACTCGATGGAGTGTTCAAGGTATTTGAGTGATTAGTTATTTCTTCGCCTCGGCAGCCTTTGCAGCTACCGGCTTAGCAGCTGGCGCGGGCTTCACTTCAGCAGTCTTTGCCGCTACCGGCTTTGCGGTTGGAGCGGGCTTCACCTCAACGGGCTTGGTCTCGATGGGCTTTGCAGCTGCGGGCTTCGCCGCTACGGGCTTTGTGGCGGGCTTTAGCTCAACCGGCTTCGACTCCACGCTCTTCGGCCTCGCAGCCGGGCGCTTCGGAGGCATGGGAGGACGCGGTTGCGCGACGCCGTTCGCCTGCATGAGCCCCTGAATGAATTCCTGGATTTTCGGCTGGGCCTCTTGATTCCTCATCCTTTTCTCAACTTCGGCGATCGTTGGCGTCTTAACAGGTATCTTCTTCGTGTTGAGTATGATGTGCCAGCCGAATTTCGTCTTGATTGGCTCGGAAAGTCCTCCCTCCGCCAATGCGAAAGCGGCCTTGTCGAACTCTGGCACCATCTGCCCGTGGCCGAATTCACCGAGGTCGCCGCCCCTATCCTTTGACGGGCAACCGGACTTTTCCTTCGCGAGCGCTGCGAACTTGTCGCTCAGCTCCTTGCCCTTCAGCCCCTTGAGCTGCGCATGGAGCGCGTCAATTTCCTTCTTGGCGTCTTCGCTGGACTTGCCATCGTCAGTCTTGATGAGGATGTGCGATGCGCGCACCTTTTCAAGCTGATGGGCATTCACCGTAATGTTGGACACGATCTCGGTGTACTTTTTCTTCAGCTCCTCTTGGTCGACTTTTATCTTCGACATGATTTCCTGTTCGATTAGCTTGTTGATTAGGGCGTTATCCCTGATCTCCGCTCGCGCCCTCTCCTTGCCCATCGGATGACTTGCCAGTAGGTCGTCTATCGAGGCAGGTGCACCGGGTCGACCCTGGGCTGACTTGATGATTTCCTCGACGCTAGCGGCGACCTCAGCGTCCGTTATGGTAACACCCTTCTTCGCCGCCTCGTTCAACAGCAGCGTCTTCATTACGAACTCCTGCCTGAGCCGCTGGGAAAAAAACGCCTTGGCATCAGCAATCCTGTCCGGAGGGATCTGCGCCTTCTGAGCCTCAATAATCTTCGCGACGTCGGCATCAAGCTGGCCGCGCGTGAGCTTGGCCGTGCCAACCGTCTCAAGGACCTCGTCCGGCGAGGGAGGTGCCGGCAGGTCGGCAGCCTGAGCTTTGGCCGGGGTGTTGGTTCCCTCGGCGGCAGCGGACGCATCGGACTTCTTGTCGCACCCGGTGTAGAGAAGCCCCGAAACCGTCAGGGCGATCATCATCAACTTCTTCATTGCATTCTTCCTTCTTTGTTGTCAAATGTCATTTTCGTTTTTACTTCTTCGCGGGCGTCTTCACAGGCGCGCCAGGCTGCGCGAAGCCGTTTGCCTGAAGCAGCTCCTGGAGATAACCCTGGAAACGCTGCTGTATCTGCTGGCTCTTGATCCGGTTCTCCACGTCCGCCAACTTCGGTGCCTGTTCTGACACGATCTTCTGCACGTCCTCCTCGCTCGGCGTCTTGGCCGGCGTCTTCTCCGTCACGAGGACGAGATGCCAGCCGAACGTCGTCTTGACGGGCGCGTAGAGCTTGCCGATTTCCTGCTCGAACGCGGCCTTGTCGAACTCAGGAACCATCTGTCCGTGGCTAAAGGCACCGAGGTCGCCGTTCGCCCTTTTACCAGAGGGGCAGTCGGACTTCTCCTTCGCAAGTTCCCCAAACTTCTTCGCGAGGCCCTCGCCCTCCAGCCCCTTCAGCTGCTCGTACAGCGCGTCGATCTCCTTCTTGGCGGCATCGCTCGTCTTTTTCTCGTCCGTCTTGATGAGGATGTGCGATGCACGCACCTTCTCAGGCTGGGACGCCTTCGCCCGCTGCGTGATGTTGGAGACGATAGCGTCGTATTGTTTCTTGACCTCGGCGGCATCTACCGTGACCTTGGACGCGATTTCCTGATCGACGAACTTCTTGATGCGGACGCTGTCCCTGAAGTCCGCGCGCGCGCGCACCGCGCCCAGCGGATGCTTCTCGAACATTTCGTCCATCGACGCGGGCGCACCCGGACGTCCCTGGCTCGCCTTGATGATGTCGTTGGCGCTCTCCGCGACCTCGGCGTCCGTGACGGTGATTCCCTTCTTGCTCGCCTCGGTCAGAAGCAGCGTCTTCGTGATGAACTGCTGCCGGAACTGCTGGGTCAGATATTCCTTGGCCGCCTCCAGCTGCGCGGCGGGAATGCGAGCCTTGTTCAGCTCGATGAACTTCCCGACGTCGGCATCGATCTCGCCACGCGTCAACACCGCATCGCCGACTTTCACGAGGACTTCCTTGGGATCCGCCGCGGCAGTTGCCTTCTGGGACTGCCCTGCACACGCCAGCGCCGCCAACGCCACGCAGGCTATAAATTTGACTTTCATCTTTTCTCCTTTTTGTTCAAAGACGGAATATGATACACAAATGCCCCCGCCGGTGTCAAGCCGCATCAGTAGCCGAGTTCCTCGTCAACCAGTACCACATGCACGTCCGTTGAGCGGGGGCGGCGGTCCATAATCACCGTCACCATGCAGATGCGGTCGGGCGAACTGCAGTCCGCGCACTCCCCAGTAAGCGCACACGGCGTCTGCTTGTTAAGGCGGCGGCAGTTGGGCGGACACGCGCAGCGCTTGATCCGCGCGATGGCGTCGTCAAGTCCGCCGTCCACGAGCTTGTTGCGCCCGACCACGAATATAACTTTCCCCGGACCGTAGATCGACGCCGCAACCCGGTTGCCGTTGCCGTCGATGTTGACGAGCCGTCCATCCATGGTGAGCGCATTCGCGCTGAGGAGGAAGAGGTCGCACGTCAGCTCGCGGTGCATCACCTCAACCTTCTTCTCCGGCGACAGCGAAGGATCGCCGTGGCGCAGGATTTCCTTCCCAGCCTTGGCCAGTTCCTCTACGAGGCCAATCGACTTGACCGTCACCGATCCGCCGAACCCGACGCTCTTTGCGCCTTCGGCCTCTTTCATCACGTAGTCGCGCGCTTCCGCGCCAGTCGCGCAGCACACGGCCTTGAACCCGCGCTTCTTAAGCGCCTCGGCCACCTTTTCAAGTTGTTCGTTCATTTTTTCCCTTCATTTGACTCTGATTACTTGCTTTCGCTACTTGGAGTTTTGGAGATTTTGTAGAATACGCTCCTTAAGGCATTGTCCAAAAATAACTTTTATACAACATGGTAGGGCGGCATCGATGATGCCGCCGATTGCGGCGGTTTCGTCGAAACCGCCCTACCATGGAATGCTTTTAACATATTTTTGGACAACTCCTTAACTCCCAATCTCCTAAACTCCCAATAGCGAAAGCAATACGTACTACGTTTTTCATCCTTTAAGAGACGCGCCGGTGGAGGCGTTGCCCACGAAACGGGCGTAGCGCTCGAGCCAGCCACCCTTGATGCGCGGCGACCACGGCTTCTGCGCCTTGCGGCGTTTCGCAATCTCGGCCTTCGTGAGCTTCGCGGAAATCGCGCGGTTCGGGATGTCGATCGTGATTTCATCGCCATTCTTCAGAAGGCCGATGAGGCCGCCTTCAGCCGCCTCAGGCGAGACGTGCCCCACGCACGCGCCATGTGTGGCACCGCTGAAGCGTCCGTCCGTGATGAGCGCCACGCTCTCGCCGAGTCCCGCGCCGATGATGTAGCTCGTGGGGGCCAGCATCTCCTGCATTCCGGGGCCACCCTTCGGTCCTTCGTAGCGGATCACCACCACGTGTCCGGGCTTCACCTTGCCGCCGAGAATGCCCGCGCACGCCTCTTCCTGCGAATCGAAGCAGATGGCCTTGCCGGTGAACGTCATCATCGACGGCGCCACGCCGCCCTTCTTCACCACTGCGCCGCGTTCGGCGAGGTTGCCCCAGAGCACGGCGAGTCCGCCGTCCTTGGAATAGGGGTTGTCGAGCGTGCGGATCACATCGTCATCGCGAATGGCAGCGCACTGGACTTGCTGGCCGAGGGTTTTGCCGCTCACCGTCTTTGCCTTGAGGTTGAGTAGCTTCTTCGGGAGGCGCTTGAGGATCGCCATGATGCCGCCCGCGCGGTCGAGGTCGCTCACGTGGTAGTGCCCGCTCGGCGCGAGCTTGCAGATGTACGGCGTGCGCGCTGAGATTTCGTTCATGCGCTCGAGCGAGTAGTCGACGCCCGCCTCGCGCGCAATGGCGAGCGTGTGCAACACTGTGTTCGTGGAGCCGCCCATCGCCATGTCGAGCGTGAGGGCGTTGTCGAGCGAGGCCTGCGTCACGAGCTCGCGCGGAAGCGGGCCGCCCTTCTTCGCCATCGCCACCGCGCGGAACGCCGCCTGGCGGTAGAGTTCCTTGCGCTTCGGGTCTATGGCAAGGATCGTGCCGTTGCCGGGCAGCGCGAGACCGAGCGCCTCGTAGAGGCAGTTCATGGAGTTCGCCGTGAACATGCCGCTGCACGAGCCGCAACCGGGACACGACGTCTCCTCCACGGCCTCGAGCTCTTTCTTCGTGATCTTCCCCACGTTCTGCGCGCCGACCGCCTCAAACACGGAGTTGAGGTCGGTGTCCTTGCCGGTGGTCGGGTGCTTGCCCGGGGCCATCGGACCGCCCGAGGCGAAGATGGTGGGGATGTTCACGCGCAGCGCGCCGATGAGCATGCCGGGCACGATCTTGTCGCAGTTCGGTACGCAGATGAGCGCGTCGAAGCAGTGCGCACGCGCGATGGTCTCCACGCTGTCCGCGATTAGCTCGCGGCTGGGGAGCGAGTACTTCATGCCGGGATGCGCCATCGCGATGCCGTCGCACACGGCGATCGTGTTGAACTCCATCGGCACGCCGCCCGCCTCGATCACGCACCTCTTGATCCACTCGCCCACCTTGTTGAGGTGGCAGTGCCCCGGCACGAACGACTCGTAGCTGTTGCAGATGCCGATGAACGGCTTCTTCATGTCCTCGCGCTTCAAGCCCGTCGCGAAAAACAGGCTGCGGTGCGGGGCGCGCTCAACGCCGGCCTTCACCTGGTCGGAAATCGTCTTTTTCATTCTTGAGTCCTTTCTCGAGTTAAATGATTTTAGGCGGAGCGGCGGCAGAACTTGTTCACCGCGAAGCAGACGAGCGCCACGGCCACCGCAATGAGGAAGGCGGACGCCGCCGCGAGCGTCCAGACCCCACCGCTGCAGGCCTTCATGAGAATCGCCGTGAGCGCCCACGACGAGACGCCTAGCATCAGCACCATCGGCACGGCCGTCATCCAGCACGGCTTGCGGTTCTTGATGAACCACAGCGTCGCCGCGAGCAGCGTGAGCGAGGCGAGCAGCTGGTTCGCGCTCGCGAAGATGGTCCACAGCTGCTTCGCCGCCTTCGGGTTGCCGAGGAGCAGCGCCGCCGCGAGCGCCACCACCACGAACGTGCCCACGTACATGTTGTGGCAGACTTTATACGGGAGGGCCGCGCTTGTCGCGACCTCTTTCTCATCGCCGCCGCGGAACGCCGCCACGAGCTCCTGCCAACTGAAGCGCGCGAGACGCGTTCCCGCGTCCACCGTCGTCATGAGGAACGCCGAAACGGAGAGCAGCATGAAGCTCTCCGCGATGCGCTTGCCCGTCTCCGCGCCCAACCCGAGCCCCGTGAACAGCTTCACGCAGAAACCGGCGATCGTGGACGCGAACATCTGCACAGGCTCCTTCGTCTGCACCGCCGCCACGTAATCAGCCTGGTTGAGGTAGGTGCCAGCCACGCCGATTAGCGCGATCATCGCTAACACGCCCTCAAGGAGCATCCCGCCGTAGGCGATCGGGCGGATCGACTTCTCGCTCGACAGCTGCTTCGCCGAGGTGCCAGATGCGACGAGCGCGTGGAAGCCCGAGCAGGCGCCGCAGGCGACCGTCACGAAGAGGAACGGGAAGAGCATGTCCGTGCCGCCGCTCCTACCCACCGCCGAGAAGCCCGTGAACGCATCGATGTTGAGCGTCGGGTGCGCGATGAACACGCCGAGGAAGCCGAGCGCCATCATCGCGTAGAGGAGGTAGGCGTTGAGGTAGTCGCGCGGCTGGAGGAGAATCCACACGGGACACGTCGACGCGAAGAAGCAGTAGATAAGCAACGTGATGATCCACACCATCCCCGCCGTCTCGGGCGTGATGCCGAGGATCTTCACGATGTCGAACGGAATCACGTTGCCGATCCACACGAACGCGAACATGAGCGGCACGAAGATGAGGCTCGCCCAGAGGACGGGCATCTTGAGCCGGTACACGCAGAGTCCGAACAGGATCGCCTCGCCGATGAAGAGGAGCGACGCCGTGGCTATCGCCGGGTCAGCCACGAACGTGCCCGCGATCTGGCGGTTGAATTCCGCCACCACGAGGATGAGCGCCGACCACGAGAAGAGGAGGAAGAGAATCTTCCCCGGGCGTCCGAGAATCGTGCCGATTACGGAGCCGATCGACTCGCCGTCGTGCCGCACCGAAAGGAATAGCGCGATCATGTCGTGCGCCGCGCCGATCAGCACGCACCCGAACACGATCCACAGCGTCACCGACGCCCAGCCGAACTCCGCAGCGAGGACAGGCCCCACGATCGGACCCGCCCCCGCAATGGCCGCGAAGTGGTGTCCGAACAGCACCGTGGGGTGCGCGGGCACGTAGTCGCAGCCGTCCTGCCGCGTATGCGCGGGCGTGGGACGCGACGGGTCGATGCCCAGCACCCGCGAGAGGAACTTGGAGTAGACGAAATAGCCGACGAGGAAAAACGCCGACGCACAGAGAAGCAATGTCAATCCGTTCATGTTCAACCTTCTTTCGAAATGCGTACGCGGCGTCCTTCAACGGTGAGCCGCCCGGCCGCGAGATGGCGCAGCGCCTCCGGGAACGCAAGGTGCTCCTGCACCTGGATGCGCGCGTGCAGGGTCTCGGGCGTGTCGTCCTCAAGGACCGGCACGCACTTCTGCACGATGATGGGGCCGGAGTCCGTGCCCGCATCGACGAAATGCACCGTCACGCCCGCCACCTTGCAGCCGTAGTCGAGCGCCTGGGTCCAGCTGTGGACGCCGGGGAACGCCGGCAGGAGCGCGGGGTGGATGTTGAGGACGCGCATCGGGAACGCGGCGAGAAGCTTCGGCTTCACGATGCGCATGAAGCCGACAAGCACCACGGTGTCGCACCCGGCGTCCTTCAGGAGCTGGATGCAGCGGTCTTCGGCCGGTCCCTCCAGCTTCGTCTTCCACGGCGCGCAATCGAGGTACTGGCACGGAATGCCGTGCCTCCGCGCGCGGTCGAGTATCTTCGCGTCCGGCACGTCGGCCAGCACGAGACGGATCTCCGCATCCAGCTCGCCCTTCTCGATCGCGTCAACGATCGACTGCATGTTCGAGCCAGCGCCCGAACCCAACACTCCAAGTTTCAATTTCTGCATGGCCGATATTGTACCACATTTTCGCCCATGCGGCGCATAATAAACTAGATATGTTCGACCTTGTTTCTCAATTCGCCTGTTACCATGGCCGGCAGTATACCAAAACGCGGCCGACTCGTCAGCAACTTGGCAACTTGAAAACTTGAAAACCAAGAGAAATCGCTAGGAGGCTACAGGCAAGCCTTGCTCTGGAGGAACTATGCGGAAATCACCTTGAGGTCTCAAGGGCGGTATCGAGTATGGATTCGTCCAGCAAGAACGGAATGACTCCCACATGGACAATTCCCGCATCGTCCTTCATCGGCGGATGCACGCCTTCCGTGACGACGATTCGCGAGAAGAAGTCGCCGCTCCGCCTCAAAGGCAAGAGCTCCTGTTCCCTTTTCTCGTCCGTCGGCATTCTCCATGCGGACTGGATGTACAGTTTTCCCGGCGCGCGGTTGACGACAAAGTCGATTTCGTGAAACTGAAGTTCCTGCTTTCCCTTCTTGTTGACGGCGACAATCGGAACGACTCCGACATCGACCTGGCATCCACGCCGGATCAGCTCGTTGTAGATGACGTTCTCCATCATGTGCGACGGCTCCACGTCGCGGAAGTCCAAACGGGCGTTGCGCAGTCCGGGATCTTCGGCATAGTACTTTACGGGAAAGTCAAAGTAGCTTTTGCCCTTGACGTCCCAGCGCTTCGCTTCCGAGAACAGGAATGCGTCCTTCAGGTATTCAAGATACGCCTTGACCGTATGGTCGTTTGTCCTGACTTTCATCGCAGACCCGAGCGCGTTGACCAGCCTGTGGGGATTCGAGAGGGAGCCCGTCGCGCTGGCTATGACGTCTATCAGCGGAGAAAGGATGTTTTCCTCTCGCAGACGGTGCCGCTCCACGATGTCGTGCTCGTAAACCTCCTTGAAAAGTCCCTTGAGGTATTTCGCGCGTTCGCGGTCGTCCGCTTCCGCGACGGCAAGGGGCATCCCGCCCCAGATCAGGTAGTCGGCGAAAGCCGATGTTTTGTCAGACGGGCCAAGCGCCTGGCAGTATTCGGCAAAGGAAAATGGATGGACGCGTATCTGGCAGCCGCGGTCGGCAAAATTCGTGTCGATGTCCTTTGAAAGCATCCGGGAGTTGGAACCCGTCACATAGACATCGACTTTCTCGATTTGACGCAGTTCGTTGAGGGTGTCGTAAAACGTCACATAGGCGTCTTCTCGGTCCTCCGGCGCAAGACGGCTGAGATCCACGCCTTTCGGAAGCACCTTGCGCGCCAACTGCACTTCATCGATGAACACGTAATTCCAGTTCCCGTCATGAACGAGCCTCTCGGCGATATGCTCCCCCAAGGCAATTGCGTTGCGGAGGGGAATGTTCACCTTGCGATCCAATGGCACTTCGATAACATGCTGCGAATCCACCCCTTCCGCCAGAAGCCGTTCGCGGAACAAGGTTCCCAGCAAATAGCTCTTGCCACAGCGCCTGACCCCGGTAATGATTTTTACCAGGCCATTGTGCCGTTTGCTCCACAATTGGCGCAAATACTGTTCTCGTATGACTTTCATAGTTCAAACTCAATACATGGTATGGACTGAATTTGAAACTATCATACCATAAACCCCCGCATACAGTCAACAACTACTTCAAAGTTGGTCATTATTATTGACCAACTTTGAAATCTAACCCTATATTGCGATTGCCCATGCTCTCGTCAATCATTACCTCTCCGTGACGCACAGGCAGAAGAAACGGGCGGGCGGCGGGGGGCAGGACAGGAAGGACAGAAGACAAAGGACAGATGACAAAGGATTTAGGACCTTGGACATTGGACGTCGAATGGCACCCGCGAAAGCCATCCTTTTGTCTTTCGTCCTTTGTCCTCTGTCCTCGATCCTTTGTCTTTCGTCCTTTGTCTTCTGTCCGGCTATTCCCCCGGTTCTTCAGAGCGCGCAAACTCAATCGCGGCCCTGATGAACTTCGCCGAAACCAAGGAGGGGTCAAAGGTCGCGGTCACGGTCTGCGTGACTGAACCGCTGGCGGGGACGGTGGTCGGATCAACGTTGAAGGTCGGATCGCCATCGCCGAAGTCGATGATCTCATTCGCAATCGGGCTGCGGCCAAAGCCGACAGCGAGATCGCCCGCGCCGTAGAGATAAAGGACGCCGTTAATGAAGCCCATCGGCGACTGGCGCACGAGCTGCACCGTGACGGAGACTTCATTGGTGCTGACCGCAAAGCCGGTGATGCGGAGCGCGCCACCCGGATTCGCCGCCGTCAAGTCGCAGTTGAGCAGATAGCACTCGTAGAGCTTTTCCGTGGCGGTGGCGTCGCTGCCAAGGGCGTTGATGTCGCCCTGCGTGAAGTTGTTCGCCGAGAGCCAGTTGACAATGACGGGATCCCCGATGTCCTGCCCTTCGGGATCCGTGAAACTCGGCGTTTCGATGTACGGCCGCAGCGTCTTGTTGCGGACGGCGACGAGGGCGTCGGCATCAAGCGTTCCCTCATAGAGGTTCTGGCGCTCGTCGGCAAAGGTCTGGCCGACTTTGACGAAGACGCCGTCGCCGGAGCTGAAGCTGCTGGCGGTAATGCTGTCGGATGGTTTCGTCCACCCAAGGGTGATGCCGCATCTGGCGTAGATGCCGTCGGCGCCTGTGGCAGCGACGGTGCCGCCGTTGATCGTGACAGAGCCGTCGCCGGCTTCGATGCCGTAGTTGTTGCCGGTGGCGGTGACGGTGCCGCCGTTGACGACGACCGTGCCGCCGCCTTCGTTCACGCTCTCCATCGAGAGGTTGTAGATGTACTGCCGCGCATTGCGCGTGCCAGTGCCACCGGAGATCGAAAAATACGCGAACTTGTCGCCGAACGTCTGCGCGAGATCCACATTCTGCGAGGTCGTGGCCGTCTTGCCGTCCTGCTCAAGCGTGAACGAAAGGCGTCCAGGAACGTAGGAGAGAGTGAAATCCACCGGAACCGTTGTCTTGGGATTGATGCCGTTGAGCGCGGTGAAGGACGGGCCTTGCACGCAGTTCTTCAGCGGCTTAATGTTCGGCGTGTTGTAGATGTTGATCATCCACCCCGTCGCGGAGGGAAGCGCCGAATTGCCCAATACGCCGCGATCGCCGCCTTTGCCGCCAATGGCGGCGGGCGACTGCGAATGGAAGAACATGGCAATGCCGTCGGCCATGTTGCTGTCGTTTGCAGAGTTGCCGGTGACATGGTACGTGCCATGCACCTTGAACGGCCCGCCCACGTACACGCGCTCAAGGCGCGTCACGAGACCGGAAGTGTTGTTTGACATGTCGGTGATGCGGAACGCCGGCGCGTTGTTGTAGAGTTCGTACACGGCGGAGCCGTTCAGCCGCCACTTCGAGGCGTCGTCCGACGCGGAGATGTCGGGTGCGCTGCCCTTGGCGTCGGCCTGCCAGAAGCGGAAGTTCGTGATGCGCTGTTCGCAGACGGAGGCTCCGGTGGCGCCGGAGAAGCCGATCCACGCCGTGGTGTCGCCAAGGGCCTCCGCCAGATTGACGTCGTTCGTGAACGCCACGTAGCTGCCGTTCGAGAAGAGATGCTGCACGATGCGGCCCTCGCCGTCGTACGTCACGCAGACGTCCATGCCGTTCTGGATGGCGATGCCGCCGAGCGCCGTGGTCATGTTCGTCGTGGCGCCGTCCTTGATCCAGCCTGCGGAGTCGTCGCCGTAGATGTTGTACGCCGTGCCGACGGATGGCGTGATTCCGTTTGCGCACAGGTAACCGCCCTTCTCGCCCTGCGCGGAAAGCCCCCTCGCGTCGTTGTGCAGGAAGAAGGCAAAGCCGTCCGCCGGGACGGACGACAACACGGTCTTGTACGTGAAGAACGCGCGCCACGGACGCGTCACGTTCACGCGCTTTCTCCAGAACGCCGAGCCGCCCTTTGTCTTCTCCGCTGGCGAGAGCTGTATCTCAACGTCGGATATCAGCGTCGAGTCTCCGTTTATCTGAAAGTCCTTGAAGCCGCTCACGCCCACACCGTCGCCCGTCGCGCCGGAGCCGCCATCGCCGCCGCCGATGCCCGCGCCCAAGCCAGTGGCGGACACTCTGCCGCCGTTGATGACGACCATGCCACCTTGTTGTCCAGCGTCGCCGCCGATGGCGGATTGGTATTGGGAGACGTCCAGCTGAGTGGCCGTCAGGCTGCCCATGCCCTCGCCGTCGGACTGAGCCCAGACGGTGAGGCTGTTTGTAGTGTTGTTGGCCACGGCCACGTTGACCCCCTTCTTCGCCACCAGCTCCGCGCCGTCCGCGAGGATGAGGTTCACGTCGCCCGAAACGACGATGCGCGCGGCGTTCGTGACGGCGTTGGTGACCACGTACCAGCCGCTGTCAAGCGCCGTCTGGCCGGCATAGATGGTATAGGTCTCGCAGTTGTTGATCGTGTGTGCCACCGGGGCGAGGTAGGGGACGGGGTCGAGGTCCGGGACGGGGTCGGGCGGCGGCGGCAGGATCACCAGTTTGCCGTCCTCGTATCCCATCGTTGTCTCAAGCGTCAGGGCAAAGTCGTTTTTTATACAGGTGACCGTAGTGATGCCGTTTTCCCTGCCGACAAGCTGCCATTTATTTTCATCAGGACAACCTTCCTCGTCTTCAAGCCGAACTTCGCCGTTGTCGTCAACATACAGACCCGCCACGGCCTCCAGCTTCGAGATGTCGGTGAGATTGAGGGCGTCGATGTCGCCGTTTTCCACCTTGAGGAAGATTTCCACGTTGCTGACATTCGTGAGACTCGCGAACGAACCGTCTCCGGAGTTGCCGATCAGAATGTCGATATCGTCTCCGCCGTCGATGGTGTCGGCCGCATCGTAGCGAATGATATCCGGGCCGGCTCCGCCATCGATCATGTCCGCACCGGCTCCGCCGTCGAGATAGTCGCCGCCGGCTCCGCCATGCAGCACGTCAGCGCCGCCGCCTCCAAGGAGCATGTCGCTGCCTGAGCCGCCATGCAGCTCGTCGTCGCCGCCAAGGCCGAAGATCATGTCGTCGCAGTCGCCGCCGAAGAGCAGGTCGTCCCCGTCATGACTGCCTTCCAGATTTGCCAGATTCGACTTGAGCTGCGCGACGCCCATGGCCCCGATCTTCACCGCCATGTTCACGGACGTCAAGTAGCCGCCCGAAAGTTCAAGCCATCCGGCCACGGCATCAAGCGAGGCGTCGCCAAACATGATGTCGTCGCCGCCCTGGGCGAAGACGATGTCGCCGCCGTCGTTGCCGATGAGCACGTCCTCCCTGTCCAGGCTTTCGCCGGTATTTGGATCCGTCTGGCTGTTGTCCGCGCCATGCCAGCCGGCGACCACGTCGGGATGCTCGAAAAGATACCGGAGGATGTCCGCGTCCGTCACGGCGTCCACACTTGCTCCCGTTGCGGCGGAGACCTTGTTCTCCAGGCCTGCTATGCCGGAGTCGCCAAAAAGGACATCGTTCCCGCCGCCCCCGTCGATGATGTCGGAGCCGGGCTTGGCAAAGAAGGTAACTACATAGACTTCCTCTTCCTCGTATTCGGGCACGATTATCTCGCCTTCGCCCGCCACGTCCGCGCGGATGACGTCGCCGGAACCGTCGCCGATGGCGGCGATGATGTCGCCGCCGCCGGCGCCGAGGATGGTATCGGCCACGACGATAGTGACCGTCGCGGCATCGGACTGCATGTTCTCCGCGGCGTCGTTGTCCCAGATCCGGTAGGAGAACTGCGGCGAGACGGAGAAAGCCGAGCTGACCTGCCTGACGCCGAAGGAAAGGTCGTCGTCGCTGATGACCACCCCATTTCCGTCAACCACGACCTGCCCGGTCGCGTTGAAATGATATCCGGCGTTCAGCGAAACCGCCGTGCCGCTCATAGGGGCCGCACCGACAGTGCCGATGGCAACCGTCTCCGTGCCGTTGTAGTAATACAGCGTCATGCGGTATGCCGCGGCGGTCTGGATCATGCTGCGTACGTCAATCGTGAGATGGGAGTCCGGATTGTCCGGATCGTAGTCCTGGCCCTGCCGCGAATGCCGCTGGAGCAACTCCGCCAGCGGACAGGTGTATTCCAGAGGGGTTTCCCCATCCGCGAGCAACTTGCCGCCGATGGCGAAGGTCGCGGTGACGCCCATACTGGCGCTCGAGACTGTTCCCGTGACCGAGAGATTGCCGGCCACGGCGAAGGCGCCGTCGCTCGTCACGGAGAGGTTTTCGACCTGGGCGTCGCCTGTCACGTAGAGGAAACTGCTGATTTGCGCTGTGCTGACCAGGTTGGAGCCGGCATCGACGGTCAGGTTGCCATGGATGATGGCGGGGCAGGCAAAGCCAACGGTCAGCGCGTTTTCAGGCGGCGCCAGGGACACGTCGCCATTGACCAGCAGGATCCTGCCGTTTGCGGCATCGGCATACCATGCCATGTTGTGGTTACTGTACGTGCCTCCGCCTAGCAGCGTCAAGTAGTCGGTCGCGTCAATCTTTACCACCCCCGAGGCGGGGCCGCTGTTCTCCACGTCGGCAAGCGAGACGGGGGTTTCCGAGCCATTGACGACCGAGTGGAATATCTCGCCGAAGAACTGGGAGGAAACGACGGTCTTCGCGTCATCCAGGCCACTCGTGATGCCGCAGGCGACTTCGGAGATGTTAGGGCCCGTATAGAGGCCATTGACCAGGATTGCCGGGGTGTCGGCTCCGCTCGCGCAGTTCAGGGTCGCGGCCACCGGGCCGGTGCGTGCGACGACGTTCCTGAGGAAGTAGTCGCTCCTGTTGACGTAGAACTGGTCATCCACGGCCACGGGAGCCAAGTTGGCACCCGCTGCCGTGGTTCCCGCGCCCGCGATGGCGATCATAACGGCGACGGTTGAGCGGAAGACGCTTTTTTTCATGCTGGTGTTCCTTTTGACGGCACCATTATAGCAAAAATTCGGGCGCATTTTTAATGTTGCCAATGTGAAAGTGTTGCCAGTTCCAATGTTGCCAATTCCCAATTGGAACTGGTAATTGGTTATTGGCAACATTTCCACATTGGCAACATTCCTCACTCCCCCGGATCTTCCCCCGAATCCCCGGACTGCGGAAACTCAATGGCGGCCCTGATGAACTTCTCCGAGACCAGGGAGGTGTCAAAGGTCGCAGTCAAGGTCTGCGTGACCGAACCGCTGGCCGGGACGGTGGTCGGATCAACGTCGAAGGTCGGATCGCCGTCGCCGAAGTCGATGATCCCATTCGCAATCGGGTCGACGTTGAAGCCCTCGGCGAGGTCGTCCGCGCCGTAGAGATAAAGTGCGCCGTGAATGAAGCCCAGCGGCGACTGGCGCACGAGCTGCACCGTGACGGAAATCTGCCCGTTGCTGACCGCAAAACCCGTGATGCTGAGCGCACCGCCCGGATTCGCCGCCGTTAAGTCGCAGTTGAGCAACCAGCACTCATACAGCTTGTCCGTGGCGGCGGCGTCTTCGCCAAGGGCGTTGATGTCACCCTGCGTGAAGTTGTTCTCAGAGAGCCACGAGATAACGGCGGGATCCCCGATCTCGCGACCTTCGGGATCCGTGAAGCCCTGTGGTGCCCCTTCGACGAGCAACAGCGCGCTGCCATCCTGCTCCACGTGATAGCCGGAATCGTCGCTGAAGAAATACGCTTCGTCGCCCGCCGACGCGCCGGTGGCGAACGTGACGGGCGCGGACGCGGTCGGCGTGGTCGTGGTCGTCACGCCGATGCGCGCGCCCGACGAAAGGCCGTTTACGGCAATCGTGCGCCATGAGCTGAGACAGACGTTGTTCGCCGCACCGACGGAGTTCGTGCTGCCGGAGACGACAGGACTGTCCGAAACCGTGAACGTACCAACGACGTACACGCCGCCGCCGTAATTAGCCGTGTTGCCGGAGATTTCGCCGCTGGTCAGCGTGAACGTGCCGCCGCTGGCCACGTTCACGCCGCCGCCGTTGTTCGAAGCCTTGTTGCCGGAGATTTCGCCGCCAGTCATCGTGAACGTGCCGTAGACATACACGCCACCGCCGTAGTATTTAGCCGTGTTGCCGGAGATTTCGCCGCCGGACATCTCGAACGTGCCGCCGCCGTCCACGCGCACCCCGCCGCCGTTGTACAAAGCCTTGTTGCCGGAGATTTCGCCGCCAGTCATCGTGAACGTGCCATTTCGGGCCACGTACACGCCGCCGCCGAATTTTTCTCCCACACTAACGGAATTGTTCGTGATCGAGCCGCCGGACATCTCGAACATGCCGAACTGGTCCACAAACACGCCGCCGCCGGCGTAGTTGGACTCGTTCCCGGCGATCGCGCCGCCCTGGAGGCGGAACACGGCATTGCTCCCCACGTACACGCCGTGATCGCCGCCGCCTGTCACGGCGCCTGCGGCGAGGCTGTTGGTGAGCGTGAGGTCGCCGCCTGAGCCGACGCTGAGGGCCTGTCCGTTGCCGTTATGCGTGAGCGTGTGGCCGTTCAGGTCGAGCGTGACGGCGTTCGTGATCGTCAGCATCGCGTCGCCAGCCGTCGCGGTCACGTCGTTCGTGAGCGTGACGGTGCCGCCCGCGTCAAGCTGCGCCTGCAGCTGTTCCCACGACGTAGGCGGACGAAGGCGAAGCGCATTATCCACGCGATCTACGACAAAACCGGAAACATCGCTGAAGAAGTACACGCTGTCGCTCGCCGCCGCGCCGGTGGCGAAACTGACGGGCGCGGACGCGGTCGGCGCGGTCTCGGTCGTCACGCCGATGCGCGCGCCGTCCGAAAGGCCGTTCACGGTAATCGTGCACCCAGAAGCCAGATAGGCA
>CADCOC010000080.1 GCA_902802945.1 uncultured bacterium
GGAAAAGCAGATGTCGGAACCGCCATCGGAGAGGATGTAGCCGTACACGCCGTCATAGCAGCAGTCAATATCGAACTTCGCCGTTGAAATGTCGTTGCAGGAACCGTTGAATCCGTCAGACGAACGTCCAAGTCCGTAGAATCCGAGCGTAATTGTATCGGTCGTGTAAGCTGGACCTTCGTCGCGCTTCGAGAAGGTAATCGTTCCGCTTGCCTTGTCCGCTGTCAGAGCTTTGAACAAAGACGCGGAAAAGTTCCCGTCAATCGAAATCGTCGGAATCATCATCCGTCATCTTCCTTCCTGTAAACTCTTCCATCTCGGCGTCGGCGCGCATTTCCTGCATTCGACGTTCCTCCTCCGCCCAGATTTCACGGTGCTGCGACACCTTCGCCCGTTCCTTCACGGCCGCGACGAAACGCCCGTGCGCCTTCTCCGCCTCCTGCTCCCTCGTTTCAAGGTCCGCTTTGGCGCGTGTGACGCCATCCGTAAGCAGCACGCCCTCCTCGTCGATCTGCGATATGGCCGTCCGCACGCGGTCGATTTCGTCCCGCGGCACTGGACGCCCCAGAATCGTGTCGAACACCCGGTCGCGACGCTCTTCCTTCGTCTGCGCGTAGGCGTCCAGCTTCCGCTTCCGCGAATCGAGTTCCACCTGCGCCACCTCGCGGGCATGCCGGGCCGAGACGAGGTCTTTCCCCGCCCGGTCTTCGCGCATCACGCGGATGCGCAGCATGCTCTCGAGTGCGTATGCCATTACGAAACCACCTGCTTCAACTTTGAAATCGTCTCCTCGTACGACGGCCTCTCCTGCAACCCCTGCCGAAGGAACCCGTTCACCGCGTCGATCTTCGCGATCGCCTCGTCCGTGGAGGGATCCGCGCCCTTCTGGTACTCGCCAATCTTCAGCAACAGCTCGACCTCGGCGTACTTCGCCAGAATCTCGCGCAGTTTCGCGGCGGCCGCCTTGTGGTCCTTCTCGATGATCGCGCTCTGGCAACGGGACACGCTCTGGAGTACGTCGATGGCGGGGTAGTGGTTCTTCTGCGCGAGCTTGCGCGAGAGGATGATGTGGCCGTCGAGGATGGACCGCGTTTCGTCCGCGATCGGCTCGGTCATGTCGTCGCCTTCCACGAGCACCGTGTAGAGCGCGGTGATCGAGCCCTTGTCCGAGTTGCCCGCGCGCTCCATCAGCTTCGGCAGCTCCGAAAATACGCTCGGCGGGAAGCCGCGACGCGTGGGTGGCTCGCCGGCCGCGAGTCCGATTTCGCGCTGGGCGCGACCGAAGCGCGTGACGGAATCCATCAGCAGCAGCACCTTCTCACCCTTGTCGCGGAAGAACTCGGCGATCGACGTGGCCACGTAGGCGGCCTTCAGACGCTCCATCGCGCTGCGGTCGGACGTAGAACACACCACCACGCTCTTGCGCATGCCCTCGGGTCCGAGGTCCTTCTCGATGAACTCGCGCACCTCGCGTCCGCGCTCGCCGATGAGCGCGAGCACCGTCACGTCCGCGCTCGTGTTGCGCACGATCTGCGCCATGAGCGTGGACTTGCCGCCACCGGCCGCCGCGAAGATGCCCATACGCTGTCCCTCGCCGCATGTCAGCATGCCGTCGAGCGCGCGCACGCCGAGGGAAAGGGGCTTCGAGATGATGCGGCGGTGAAGCGGACTCGGCGGGTCGGCGAACACGGGGTAGTAGGCGTCAGGACGGATCGGTCCCTTCTCGTCCGCCTCGATCGGATGCCCGAGGCCGTCCAGCACGCGTCCGAGCAGCGAGTATCCCACCGGCACCATGTGGATGCGCCGCGTGGGGATCACCTCCGTCTGGGCGGAGATACCGATCATCTGTCCGAGCGAGGTGAGCAACACGGCCTCCTTCGTGAAGCCCACGACCTCGGCCAGTACCTCGAAGTCCTCCCACGGATTGCGCAGGATGCACACCTCTCCGACCTTCACGCCCGGCACCGCGGCCTTGATGATCGTGCCGACGACCTGGATCACGCGGCCCTTCACCTCGATGGGCTGCGCATCTTCAACGGCACGGTCAAGGACCTGCGTGATATAGTCGAACGATCCCATTTCCTACTTCGCGAAATTCTTTCTGATTGACTTTTCGATGGCGGCGATCTGCGCGTCCACGGACGCGTCCACGGTACCGGCGGCCGTCTCCACCACGCACGCGCGGTCGTCGAGCTTGCCGTCCTCCACGACCTCCATGAAGTTGACCGAGGGGAAGTCCTTCAGGATGTCCTGCATCCTGGCCTTCACCACTGGCACCATCCGGGTGCTCACGCGCACCGTGATCTGCTGCTGGTTGCGCACGATGGCGCGCATGGCCTTTTTCGTGACCTGCACCACGAGCTCCTCGTCGCCAATCTCGTCCACGCACTTGCGCAGTGCCTTGAGGACGATGCCGCACATCTTGTCCTCAACGCTCTCCATGTACTGGACGGAACTTTCCAGAAGATCGAGCTTCTGCATCGTGATCTCCATCTTGCCGTCCTGGATGCCCTTGTCGTAGCCCTCGTCATGGGCGGCCTTCATCACCTCGTCGATCTTCGCGACGGCGGAGACGTCTGCGGCCTTCACCAGACGCGAGGCCGATTCAAGCGAGAATGTGTCCTTTTTCACGAGCAGCATATCGCATACTCCTTTGGAAATTGTATCTGCATGAGCCGGGAAACTTCCGCCAGCGACACCTCGCCGTCCAGCTGCGCAAAGCCGCCCTCCCGCTCCACGGGATAACGCAGGCGCTGTCTATCGAGCAAACCCGCAGGCAGGTCCTTCAGCGCCGTCGCGAGGTAGCGGAGTCCGTTCACGGCGAAGTCGTCGCCGTCCGCCGCCGGCAGTTTCCACTTATGGAAATAGGGTACGACCTTCAGCACGTCTGGATAGACGCCCGGCAGCGCGGCCTTCAGCTCGCGCACGCGCGCGCCTGAAATTACGTTTCGCAGCTCGCCCGCCCGCGCGATGGCGGCAAGCCAGAGTCCGATCCGCTGATAGGTTTCGGCGGGCAGCAGCAGCAGTCTGCTGCCGTCGTCGGCGGGAAAGGCATGGAATAGTGGCGTCACGCCGAGGCGTTCGCACACGAAGGCGTCCACGCGCGGAGAACCGCGGCGCGCGGCCGTGCCGTCGCCGCAGGCCGCGTCCACGCGCGCGGCATCGGCGAGCGACGCGAAACCGAACAGGAACTCGCGCACGAGCGGCCATCGCCGTTCGTCGCGCACGAGTGCCCGTGCGTCCTTCATGTCAATCGGCTGCGTCATTTCTTCTTAGGAGGTGAATCTCGGAACAGGGTTACGGAAATCTTCGAGTAGTCAAGGCCCTCGATAGCGTTCTTCACGAGGCTCTTGATCTGGGGCACGAAATCGGCCATGTCCACATCGTAGCGGTGGCGGATCGCGACGGCGGCGGAACTCGGCTTCGCGTGTTTGGCGAACGGGTCGTTCTCGGGGAGCACCACGTGCACGCGCGCGTCAACTACTCCCTCAATTTGCGAAATCGTGCGGGAGAGGTCCTGTGCGAGCGCGTCCATGAACCGGATGCGCTCCTCTGATGGTGAGGACACCATGCCTGTCTTCTTGAAACTCTCGGCGACACCCTGGTACTGTCGGCGGGGAAGTCCTTTCTGCTCGAGCAGCTCCACGGCCGTCGCGAAATTGCCTTCGCCGACCATCACGTTCCACGTGCCTTCCTCGCCGGGCGTCTTGCGGCAGGAGATGTCGTGCGCCTTCAATTCGGCGACAATGGCGTTCGCCTGGCGCTCCTCGAGCTGCGAGTAGAGCGTCGTCTCCTCCTCGCATCCCGCGAGGAGCATCAGCGCGGCACAACACGCCGCCTTCAACCAAATTGTCTTCATCTCTTTAATCCCTTCGTTTACTCTATTTAAGGTTAACCTCCCACGACCCATTCGCGGTTGGATCCGGCGGAGGACTTCACGAATCGCGACCAGCGGGCATCTGCCTCGGAATCCTTCCCGAGCATCCGCAGCGCGCGCGTCTCGAGAAGAGCCTCGGCACGACGCAGGTTCGGAGGGAACTCTGCTGACCGCACTGCGTCGAGCGCGGCGGCGGGCTGGTGCTCGGCCAGCAGGAGATCGGCAAGCATGGCGGCGGACACGCCGTCGCGCGGGTCCTCCTCCACGACGGCTTCCAACAACACGCGCGCGCGCGGCCCCTGCCCGTGCCGGGCGAAAAGCCACGCAGTCGTGAGCATCAGCTGTCTTTCTTCCGCTTCCACCGTAAACGCCCGCCTTACTTCATCAGCCGTTCTTCACCAGCGTCTCAACCGCGTTGCTCGCCTTCTTCGCGATGCTCGTCACGACTTCCTGCTGGAAGCTGAGGTTCGCCACCTCGTACTGCAGTTCGGTCATCTGCAGCACGCTTGGCGCGTTGCCAAGATGCTTCGCCTCCGACAGGGCGTGGATGCGGTGCATGATGCCCTGGTTCATGTCCTGCGCCACGCGCCACGTGTCGCCGATCTGCTGCGCGAACGGAATCGGGTCCGGCCCGCCAACGCCCATCGCCGCCTGGAAGGCCTTCACTGCATCCGCGTCCGCAACCTTGTTCGTCGCCAGCTGCTCGTTCAGGTACGCGACGCTCTGCGGCGCCTGCGCGGCCCGAACGGCCTCTATTGCTGCTGCTTCTAGCACTTCTTGATCTCCTTTATTCCAACAAACCGCGAGCGAGGTTTGCAGCGGCCTCGTCTTCCGACTGCGCCGCCTCGACTAGACATTCCCTCGCTTCTTCCTTACGCCCCATCCGAATCAGCGCCATGCCGCGGAATGCCCGCAGCATCGCCGAGTTTGGCCACTTGACGAGCGCCTCGCGGTCGATGTAGCCGACCGCCAGCTCGAATTCGCCGAGGCTGATCATCAGAACGACCTTCGCCGTGCCCACGGACTCCTCCTCGGGACGAAACTCCTCAAGTGCGGCGAGGATCTTCGTCGCGCTCTTGAAAAAGTTCTTCCCCGTCGCCATGAGGGCGACGTTGAGGAGGAGCCGGGCTTCGTCGGGCCGCAGATCAAACGCTTCTTCGGCCATCGCGCTCAGCGCATGTTCGAAGCGATGGACGACAATGCGTCCGCCATGTTCTTCTGGATGTTCGTCATGGTGGTGAGGCAGAGATTCCACTGCTGCAGGTCGTACTGCAGCTGCTGGAGGTTCGCCTGCACGTCCGGATGCTCCTGATACGTCTTGAGCGACGTCGCCAGACGATACTCAAGCGTCTCCACCGCATTGAAGAGCGCGTTGTAGACGTTGTCGAGATGGATGACGAAATTCGTGCTGCTATCGACGCGCTCGATCGTCATCTGGTTGTTGACAACTTCACACAGTCCCGTTCCCGTGTGCGTGGAGTTTGTGATGTAATATGCCATTTTGGTTTCCTTTCTGTTTGTTTGACTGCTGCGGCCGCTCGGCCACAGAAGATGAAATTCTATCCTTTCGCCGCCGCGAGGCGCAGAACTTTCCGCGCCACGACGTTCGCCTCCTTCAGGCTCGCGCACCTCTCGTATTCCTCCGGCGGCAGGCCACGCGCAATGGCCTCCGCAAGCCGTGCATCAAGTCCCGCCAGCACGGCATCGTAACGGCGGAGTGCCTCGGCGGCGTCGGGGCCGGCCAGTTCCTTCTCTATTTCCAAGAGGCGGATCGGCGATTCACTGCTCATGGTTTCCATGTGACCGTCTCCTCTCCGCGCTTCAGCGTCACCTTGTCCGCCTCGATCTTCTCCACCTTGAACTCTCCGACCATCGACCCTTCCGCCGCGCGCGAACCGTCGCGCAGCACAAGACACGGATACGGCATGAGAATCACGCCCGCCACGGGACACTTCGGCTCCGGCATGCCCGGCTTCGGGGCCGGCGTGACAAACGGATGCTTGCGTGCGGCCTGCGACGAAAGCGCCTGGTAGCGAGTGGGAGCGTCCGTCCGCTTCCCGTCGTCGCACACTACCGCCGTGTCGTCCACCACCCGCACGCGGTTCACGTCCGTGCAGATCGCGGCCACGGTATGAAGAAGCTCGTCGCGCGAACGCGCGCGGCCTGCTAGCTTGACCACGCGGTTCGTGGCCACCACCAGTTTCGTGCGGCCCTCGGTGAGCACGAACAGCACCTCTTCCACGCCGGACTTCAGCGTCTCGTCGTCGGAAAGGTCGAGTATCAGGTTCGCGTCGCGTTCGTATGCGTCCTGCGCGAAGTTGAGCCGGTCCGCGCGCTTCGCAAAATTGCCGGAAAGCACGGTTTCGCCGTCCTTCTCCAACACGGCAACTCCATTCGTTGCAGCCCATGCAGCAAGGGTGTCGGCGGGAGGTTCACTCTCTGCTGCGGGAGAGTCGTTCTCTGCCGCAGGGGTGTCAAGCTTGTCGCGGACAAAAGGTACGGATTCCCATATACGCCCATACCGTAGCGCCAAGAAATACCCAATTGCGAAAAACACGAGCAGGAGCAAAAGCACAAGCAGACATCCGAGGCAGCTCCGCCGAGACGAGCGTTTCCCCTCGGTTGGACGCGGCTCTTCCGTATCTGGACGCGGCCCCCCGTCTGTTGAAGGCGGCTTATCCGCCGGGGATGGCGGCGTAGAAGTTGAACTGTCCGTCTCCGTGTCCGCCGCAGGCTGTTCTGGCGGCGGAGGCGGCTCTGGCGACTTCAGTTCGGGCCAGGCGGCACCGTTCTCGCCGACGGCGAAGGACGAGTTTCCAAACGAGAAGAGCGTGTAGAGGTCGATTTTCTTGGCCTCGCCGTCCGGCAGCGCCTTGAGGCTCACGCCAGCATCCGTCGTCTCGATGGCAAATGCCTCTGCTGCCAGGGACGAGTCGGCGAGCACGATGTCGCAGGAGTCGGACGAGCCGAAGGTCACGGTCCCCTCGGCGAGCGCGATTTCCGCGCCCGCATTGGCCCCCTGGACGATTTTGAGCAGATAGTTCACGTGTTAGCCCTTCAGTTTCAGACGGCCCAGGGGCTGGATGTTGATCTCGCTGCTCAGCTCCTGGAAAGAGAGCACCGGCAGTTCGTAATACTCGCGCTCGATCATTTTGCGGAAGTAGCGGCGGATGTCCACCGAGACAATCAGCACGGGTTTCTGCGGGATGTTGGAGAGGTCGCCGATCGTCGACTTGACCGTGCCGATGATCTTGCGCACGTTCTGCGGATCCATCGCGAGGTAGCTGCCCGCGGAGGTCTGGCGCACGCTCTTGCGCACCATCTCCTCCAGCGACGGATCCAGCAGGTAGGCTGCGATGATGTTCTGTCCGCCGCTGAACTTGTAGGAGATGTAGCGGCTGAGGGCGCTGCGCACATACTCGACGAGCAGGACAGTGTCTTTCTCCTTCTGCCCCCACTCGATGAGCGTCTGCGTGATCTGCTTGAGGTCGCGGATGCAGATGCCCTCCTGCACGAGACGCTGCAGCACGTCGGTGATCTTCTGGAGCGGCAGCACGCGCAGCACCTCGCGCACGAGTTCCGGGGCCTCCTTCTCCATGTGGTCGAAGAGCAGGCGCGTCTCCTGGATCGAGAGGAACTCGTGGGCGTAGCGCTTGAGTACGCCCGACAGGTGGTACGAAAGCACGCCGTTGATGTCGAGGTAGCGGATGCAGCCCGCGTCGAGGTCCGCCTTCCGCGACTCCTCCACCCAACACGTCGCGTAGTCCGCAAGAAAACGCTTCCCCTCCGTGAACGGAATGCCGGCGGCGGCGAGGTTCTCCGGCGTCTCTAGCGCGAGGAGGTGTCCGCGGTTCAGCACGCCCTCCGAGACGGGCACCTCGTTCACGAGGATGCGGTACTTGCCGTCCTTCACCGTCTCGTTGAGGCTCAGGTTGATGCCGGGGAACGGCACGCCGAGGTCGTGGTAGAGGGCACGACGCACGCCGATGATCTGGTCGTTCAGCTCCTCGTATGTGAGCGCCGAACGGATGGAGGCGTCGATGTCCACCATGAGCGGCGTGACCATCGCGAAGTCGTCGCCGCCCTTCTTCGGCTTCTTCGGCTTGCCCTCCTCGCCGGACGGCTGCGCCGCCGTGAGCGGGTCCTCCGCGGCCGCCTCCTGCGCCTTGCGCTTCTTCATGCGCGAGACGAGCGCGTACCCAACGATTCCCACGGCAGCGGCCAGTCCGAAAATCTGGATTTTCGGGAAGCCGGGGATAAGGCCAATCGCCACGAGCATGAGCGCGCCAAGGAGAATGGCCTTCGGCTGGGCGAAGAACTGGTTGACGATGTCCTGGCCGAGGGGCTTCGCACCCTCGTCGCCCACGCGCGTCACGATCACGCCGGCGGTGATGGACACGAGCAGCGCGGGAATCTGCGAGACGAGTCCGTCGCCGATCGTGAGGATACCGTACTTGGTCACGGCCCAGCCGACGTCCTTGCCGTTCATGAACACGCCCACGCAGATGCCGCCCACGATGTTGATGGACGTCATGATGAGACCGGCGATGGAGTCGCCCTTCACGAACTTCATCGCGCCGTCCATTGCGCCGTAGAGCTGCGACTCCTTCGCGAGCTCGGCACGGCGCTGGCGGGCCTCGTTCAGGTCGATGGCGCCCGCTCGCATGTCGGCGTCGATGGACATCTGCTTGCCGGGCATCGCGTCCAGCGTGAAGCGAGCGGCGACTTCAGACACACGCTCCGAGCCCTTCGCGATCACGACGAACTGCACGATCGTGATGATGAGGAAGATCACCGCGCCAACCACGAAGTTGCCGCCCACCACAAAGTTGCCGAACGTGTAGATGATCTCGCCGGCGTTCGCCTTGAGCAGGATGAGTCGCGTGGTGGTGACGTTCAGCGCGAGGCGGTACAGAGTGGTGAAAAGCAGCATCGACGGGAACGTGGAGAACGCGAGCGCCCTCGGCAGGTAGAGCGAGAGCATCAGCATCACCGTCGATATCGTCAGGTTGATGGAGATCAGGAGGTCCACTACCGGCGTTGGAAGCGGGATGATCAAGAGGCCGATGATCGCGACGACGAGGAACGCAAGCACGAGATCGCCGTACTTGCTGAAAACGTTCGCAAATCCTGTCCAGTCCTTGCTCAAGTCGCAGTCCTCAGTTCATCATGTTTCCAGGAGCGCCGCCCGGTAGTGGTCCAGTAGCTCCGTATCCGCCAGCAGGTTCTCCAGCTCCCGCGCCGCCGCGTCCGCCTTGGCGCCCTTCCTCCCGCGGAGCGTGCGGATCGTCCTCACCGCCGCCGAACGGAAGCCGTGCGCAGTGCGGAGGAGAGGCGATCCGCCCGCCGCCGCAAGCGCGTTCATTATCTCGGCGCCCACAGAGGCGCCCGTGGGGAAAAGCGACTTCAGCGTCTCCGAGACGGTCGTCGAGCCGGGGAGGAGCGGACCCTGCGTCTGGCCGGGCGTCTGCCCAACCGGCCCGCGCGTCCAGTCCGCGGTCGATATGCCCGTGTCGAAACGGACTCCGCTTGTCACCCGGTTCAATTCCATGTGGCGTCGCCTCCAAAGCGCTTCGCGAGCGCCCACATTTCCGAAAACACCTGCCAAAGCGCCGTCTCCGTCACGTCGCGCTCCGGGAACCTCACGAGGAATATCGCCTGCCCCGCCGACGCGAGGTATGCGGTGCGGAGCGGGAACGGGAACCTGTTGCCTGGATGCGCCGCGACGAGCAGCTTGCGCACGGACGCGCCGTCCGCCGCCATCGGCACGCGCACCTGAAGGCACAGCGACTCGCGCGCATGCTCGACTGCCACGGACGCCCCGTTCTCGAAGCGCGCCGCAGCAACGCCGCGCTCGTTCAGCGCGAAGTGCGCAAAACCGAAGTGGCGGCCGAACTCCTCAACGGCGCTGTCTATCCAGGAAGCCCTCATTTCTGACGTCTCTCCTCCTTGCGCCGCTTCTCGGCCTCCTTCTCCTCTTCCTCGGCGAGACGGTCGGTCGTCTCCTCCAACAGCTCCTGCGCGGCCGCAGTGAGCTTGAAGCGGTCCGCAGCCTCGGCGAACAGACGCGGCGAGAGCTCGCGGAACACGGCCAGCATCTCGCGCGCGAAGTCCATCTGCGCTAGAAGCGCCCGGATGCCGCACGAGGTCATGATGCCGCCCACCTGCGAGGACGACACGAACGGCTGCTCGGTAAGGTCCACCACGCGGCCCGTGAGCTTCTCGCCGTCAAGAAGGCTCCGCTCGCCGAACTGCTGCAGGAGACGCGCGACGAGGCGGTCGAGACGGTCCATCACCGTGCGGATCACCTCAACGCACTGGAGGTCGGAGATGATGCTGCGCAGCTGCTCGGCGGACTGCGACGGATTTGCCGACTGAAGGTCCACGCCCGCTGCCGAGATGAGGAACTCGAGCGCCTCCGCGATGTGACCCGCTCCGCGCGATGCGAGCAGCGAGCGGAAGCAGTGCTGCGGCGACGAGAAGCCTACGACCTCGCCACGGTAGAGTTCGCGGAGGTCGTGCATCTCCTCGGGCGTAGAGACGCGCTTGTTGATCTCCTCGGCCACGTTGATGCCCGCCCGCATCTCAGGGCCCTTCGTGCGCTCAAGCTGCGCCTTCGCGTCCTGCACGGCCTGACGCAGCTCCGCCTCGCCCTCCGCAAGGGACTTCTCGAGGCAGTCGAGCATCGCGAACTGGTGGGACGGGTCGCCGGACCCCTCGCCGAGCATTTTCAGCAGCTGTTCGGCGCTTGGCGGCGGCTGCGCCGCGCGGAGAAGGCGCAGCATGCGGCGGAGGAAGTCCGCGCCGGGCATGTCCGGCATCACCTTCATCCACGACTGGATGGCCTCGAGCTGCGCGTTCGGCGCACGCCTTGCATCGCCGAGCTTGCGCTCGGATATTTCCTTCGCCTCCTTCTCCTCAAACTGGAAGGAAAGTTCCTCCATTGAGTCCATCAGCTCCGCCGTGGGATCCGACATCACCTGCACGCCAAAGCCCATCGCCACGCCCGACTCCACTGCCGGGGCGGTTCCCTTCGCTCCTACGTCGAAGGTCGTCGACGCGATCGACTGGCGAAGAATCTGGGCGGCGTCAAGCTGCATTGCCTACTTGTTTTTGCGGGCCTCCCGTTCCCGCTTGCGCTCCTCGCGCCGGGCCTCGGCTTCCTTCTTGAATTTCTCCATGCGCTCCTCGTGCTGCTCGGTGCGGATCTCGTCCTGTTCCTCCAGACGCGCCTCGCGTTCCTTGCGCTGCTCGTCGTCGGCGTCGGAGTCGCGGGAGAGAGTCTCCTCGTAAGTGATGTCGCGGTTGCGTGCGGACTGGACGCGCACGATGTCAGCAGACGGACCCACGGTGACCACGTGCGGCGTGATGATGAAGAGTCGCTGCACGGTTTCCTTCTGTATGGAGACCCCGCCGAAGAGCCAGCCGATCCACGGGATGTCGCGCAGCCAGGGAATGCCCCAGCCCGCGTTTTCGCGCACGTCGCGGAAGTAGCCCGCAAGCAGGAGCGATTCGCCTTCCGGCACGGAGGCCTGCGTCTGGAGCGTGCTCTGGCGCGTCATCGGCATGGCGTCCACGCTCACGGTCTCGAATCCGCCGTCCTGCAGGTCCATCGCAAGCCAGAGACGCAGAACCTCGTTGGTCGAGGCGGGAACCATGACGCGCGGCTTGATGGAGAGCTTTGTACCTGCTGTAACCTCCTCAAGCGAGGCAACCTCGGTGCCGACCACGCGCGCGTGATAGCTCTGCATGTCCGTAATCTCGGCTGCAAGGTTGTCCGTGGTGAGTATCGACGTACGGGAGATGTTGCGGGCCTTACCCTTCGTGCGGAGCGCCGAGAGCGACGTGCTCACGTCAACGTGGTCGCCGAGGTACGTGAGCGCGCCCGCTAGGCCGCGTCCAGCGATGGCGGCGGGCGCGACGAGGTTCCCGGCGTTCTGTCCGGCAGCGGCGTCGAACTCGCTGTGCGCACCGTGTATTGCGAGGGAGAGCTGCCAGTCGAGCGCATCGTCACGCGTCATCTCCACCACCGTCACAGCTATCTCAACAAGGCGCTGCGGCACGTCGAGCTGGCGGATCAGGCGCTCGTACATGGGCATGCGCGTCGCCACGTCGCGCACGATCACCGCGTTCAGGCGGTTGTCGGGACGGATGATGGGCGTCGCGGAACTGCTAATCGAATCATGCACCTTCGCCTCGGCGGTGTCAGCGCGGTTCGTCTCCATGTCGCGCGACTTGTCGGTCCGCCCGGAAGACATCAGTTCCTGTAGGATCTGGGCCACGCCTCGGATCTGCGCGCCGGACTCCGGGTCGGTCGAACGGAAATTCACGTTGTCCGCCCACGTATTGACGAGCGGGAAGACGCGCGTCTCGAATTCGTTGAACGTGCGCAGCTGCTTGAGATGGTCCGCCTTCTCGATCATCGTAAGCACGAGCTCCACGTAGCGCGGCGGACCGGACACCATGATGAGCTCGTCGTTACTCGTCGTCTTGATCGGGAATCGGCTGTCCTCCACGCCGAGTTCGCGCAGCATCGTACGCACCTCGCCTGCCTTCATGTAGGCGAGGTCGACGAGCTGGCTCAGAACTTCTCCTGATGAGTAGATGTACAGCGCCACGCCGTCGTAGTACCAGATCAGGTTGTGCATCGTACACACGCGCTCGAGGAACTCCTGCGCCGGCAAGCCCACGAAGTCGCCGGAGAAGCTCCCCTTCACGCGTTCGCTCATCACCACGCTCAGTCCCTCGGTCACGCCGAACGTCTCGAACGCCTCGCGCAACGCCATCTGGCGCGCGACGAGCGAGTATTTCACCACTCGCCAGGGAATCGCGTTAGTGGAGCCCGCCTGCGCGGCGAACGCCGCCGCACAGAAAAAGAGAAACGCTAGGAAAAATCGCTTCATGGCCGAATCATCACCTCCGGGAAGGAAGGTTGTGGGCTTTCAAGCTCGGCCGCGCGCGCGCGCCACCAGTCCCAGGAAGCCGTGAATGAGCGGAAGAATTCGCGTAGGGCAAGGGCGTCCGCGTCGGACGGCGCAGCCTGCCAGAGGAGCGCCACGTCCGCCTTCGGCTCGTAGGCGAGCACGGCCTCCTCGCGGAGAATGCGCCCGGCTGCGAAACCAGCCAGGGAAACCAGCGTTCCGTCGGACGGCGTAGCGGCCACGTTCGCCTGCAGGATGGCGCGCCCGCCCTCGTCAGACGCCACGACCTCCTCGCCGTCCACCAGCAACGCGGCGCGCGCCGCGTCCGCCGCGACGGCGTCCGGGTAACCTATGGCTCGTGCGAGCCGCGCTGGAAATCGTTCGCCCATGTCCGTTAGATGTGCTGCGCCGTGTTCAAGCCGCAATTGCCGTAGCGCGTCACCACGCTGCTCGACGTGTTGAACGTCATGTCACGCCAGTTGATCATGCTCTGCAGCTCGATCGCGTCCTCCTGGCTCGTCGTGTTTGCGCTGTCCATCTCCGTCTTCAGCTGGTTGATCACCGTCATGCGGTCCGAATACGACCAGCCCGTGACGGAGATTGTGATTCCGCATTCCGTCTCAAGGAACGTCCTAATGTTGCACCCGCGCGCGGCCTTGCGCATCTCGTAGCTGTCCGGAATGTTCGCCACGTCGTCCAAAGACGCGCCACCCGCCATCTGCGAGCATACGCTCGACATCGCCTGGAGATAGGTGTTGTTCACCGTCATCTTGTTCATGCGCCCGACGGCGCGTGCCTCAAGGCTTGCGCCCCGGTGGATGCACACGGCCGCAACAAGCTGCGCGAGCGTGAGCCCGTCCGCGCCTTCGATGGAGTAGAGGCATACGGCGTTCGCGCCCTCCGGCGCATACCTGTTCGTGCCTATCTGCTGGATTTCGATCATCGTTCAGCCCGTTAGATGTTGTTGGCGTTGCCCACGAGCACCGTGTTGAAGCTCTTGAGGGCGTTCGACACGAGGTCGTACGTCTGGTCGCGCTTCGCCGTGAGCGACTGCAGGTTGATGAGCGTGTCCTGGCTGATCGTGTTCAGCGAGTCCATCTTGTCCTCAAGCACGGAAATCACCGTCTGCACCTGGTCGAAATTCCACTTGCCGTCGGACGACCGCGCGGGAAGGCCCGTAATGCCCGCCTTGTTCGTGAGGAAGTCGTAGTACGTGATGCTGTTGCCGTCGTACGTGAACGTGCCGTTCGCGTTGAACGTGCCGCCCACGTCGACCTTCACGAGCTCCGACTCCGCCGTCGTCAGCCCGTTGATGAGCGCCGTGTTCTGGTTGATGGCGTCCATGAGGTCCACGATGTCCCTCTCCAGGGCCGCAGCGCGCTGCAGGCAGATGGCCATCACAAGCTGTCCGATGGACATCAGCCGCGGCGAGCCGTCCGCCGCAGTCACGCCCTCGAGCGTGTAGACATTCGCCGTCAGCGGCAGTCCTGTCTGGGTGCTGCACATCGAAAGATCGATCTGTTCAGTTAAAAAGCTGCTCATTTTACCCTCACTTCCTTTTCAGTTCCAGCCGGCTTACCCGATGTTCGAGATCAGGTTACCGCGCGTGTCGCTAACGTTCGTCATCAGCTCCGTCGCAGACGTGAACGACTGGTCGCGCCTGTCTACGAGCGACTGGAGGCGCGTCATGTCCGTCTGGGACTGGTTGTTGCACGAGTCGATTTTCGACTTCACGAGCTGCACGAGTTCCTCGACCTTGCTCTTCGACAGGCTCTGGGTACCGGCGCTGTAGTTCTTCCCGCAGGCTTTCAGCGCCTTCACCGTGTTGGCAGAAAGCGATACAGACGTCGTCTTCGACCCCGCGTCGTCGCTCGCGAAGGCCGCCTGCGCGCCGCTCAGGACCGACAGCGCCTCGCCCAGGACGTCCATCAGCGCGTTGCGCGAGCGAATGCGAGCGGAAAGCGGAACGATCTCGCCCTCAACGGCAACCGCGCGCTTCTTTGAGATGTTCACGAGGATGTCCTGGAAGTCGACCTGCTTGCCGTCAATCTTGTAGTCGTTCGCCTCGATCCCCCACGAATTCAGGATGGCCGATCCCACGTTGACTCTTTCTATCGTTTGCATTTTCTGCTCCTTCCCTAGCGAATCGCCCGGATGCCGGACGACATCGTGTTGTTGACTTTCTTAACGAGCGACGCCGCCATCGACAGCGCCTGGTCGCGTTTCGAGAAATAGCTCTGGAGGGACACCATGTCCTGCTGGAGGTAGTTGTCCTCCTTGTCCAGCGCATACTGCGTGTCCGTCTGCAGCTTGCCCACGTACTGGTTCTGGATGCTGCCAACGCGACCTATGCCGACAAGATTCATGACCAAGATGTGCGATGTGTCGATATTGTAGCGGCTGAGGATGTCCTTCGCCGTCGCAAGCCCAGCCGAAGACGTCGAGTCGTCAGTTTTGCTCTTCGACGTGAAATTCGCAGCAGCCGCCGCAACGTAGGCAAGCGCCTCTCCGATTTCCGTCAGCTTCCGCTCACGCGCGCGCACGACATCCGCAAGCGCACTCGTGGCACTCTCTACGGAGACCGCGCGCTGCATCGACGCCCGCGCAACGGCGGCGCCGAAGTCGCACCCGGCCTCGCCGTTAACGGTGTAGTCAACCTGCTGCTGGCCATAGACCTTCAGCCCGGTTATGTTTTTTGCCTGTATAAAATCAGCCATAGTTGCTCTCCTATGCGGAAAGACACCATAATTTTACCATAAATTGCGCCTTCCCCGCAAGGCGTAAGCAAGATTTAATGTGAAAAAATTACACCCCCTCAATGGCGGATGTAAGGCGTCCGAGCCAATCGTTCAGGCGTGCGCGCGTGTCGCATTCCACGATGAGGCGCAGGTAGGGTTCCGTGTTGGACTGCCGCACGCTGATCCAGCCCGCGTCGTATTCAAGGCGGTAACCGTCGATCGTCGTGCGGCCCGTCTCCGGCGCAAGCCCTTTCGCGGCCTCCAGCACGCGCGCGATGGCCGCGGGCTTGTCCTCGACTTTGAAGTTCACCTCGCCCGAGTTAGCGTACTTGCCGAGAAGCGGCGCCATGAACGCGCTCACCGTCTGGTCGCGCGCCTTCGCCTCTGCGAACGCGCCGAGGATGCGCAACGCGGCGAGCTCGCCCGAGTCGCAGCCGTGGAAGTCGCGGAAGTAGTAGTGTCCGGCGAGCTCTCCGCCGCACACCGCCTTCACCTCGCGCAGAAGCACCTTCGCGTAGGCGTGCCCGACCTTGCCGATCACGGGCGTCGCGCCCTGCGCACGAATCGCCTCGATGGCGGCCCGGGACGTCCGCACGTCGTGGATGACGGTGGCACCCGGCTCGTGGTAGGTCGAGGCGAGGACAGGGATGAGGTAGTCGGGCTGGATGAACGCGCCCGTCTCGTCCACGAACATGCACCTGTCGGCGTCGCCGTCGAAGATTACGCCGCAGTCGAGTCCCTTCTCGCGCACGACGGCGGCGAGCTGTTCGCGCGACGCCCCCAACAGCGGGTTCGGGGAATGGTGCGGGAAAGCGCCATTGGGCGTGTCGTTGATGAACACCGCGCCCGGAAACAGCTCGTGCGCAAGGATCGACGCCATGCCGTCGGAGCAGTCGACGGCAAACTTTAAGTCGCCGGTCGGCAGGGCGTGCGCGCGCAGACATGCCACGTAGCGCGCCAACCGTTCTGGATCAGTCACGGACGTGGCCTTCTCACACGTCCTGAACTTCAAAGACATCCCGATCGCCTTCCCTTCACCGGCCACCCGGCGCTCGACCTCGGCGAGGCCGCTGTCGTATCCGACGGGCAACGCGCCGCGCTTCGACACCTTGAGTCCGTTGTCAGTAGGCGGATTGTGCGAGGCCGTGATCATCACGGACGCGTCGAAGTCGTCCTCCGCCGTGAAGAAGTACACCATCGGCGTCGTGGCGAGGCCGAGGTCGGACACCTCCGCGCCGCCTTCAACAAGCCCCGCCATGAGCACCGCCGCCACCTGCGGCGACGTCTGGCGGCAGTCTCGTCCGACAAGAAACCGCTTCGCGCCGATCACGCCGGGAAGTTCGCGTCCCACGCGGTAGACGGTGTCGAGGTCGAAGTCAACCCCGAATGTCCCGCGCATGTCGTATGCCTTGAAGAATCCCATTGTTTCCTTTTCCTTTCTGTTTTTCGCTGTCAACGACCACATTGCACGTCCGTGATTGAGGACGCGCCGCAGGCGAGCATCACGAGCCGGTCTACGCCGAGCGCCACGCCGCCGGAGGGCGGCATCCGCGCAAGCGCGTCGAGGAACTCCTCGTCCAAAGGGTAGTCGGCCTCGCCGAGCGCGCGACGTTCCTCGCGGGCAAGCTCAAAGCGCCGACGCTGCTCAACGGGATCGACCAGCTCCGTGAAGGCGTTCGCGAGCTCAATGCCGTCCACGTACAGTTCCCACCGCTCCGCCACGCGCGGGTCGTCCGACTTGAGCCGCGCGAGCGACGCGGCGGGGGCTGGGTAGTCCGTGAGGAACAACGGCTCCTTCGGCAGGTTCGGCTCGATCTTCGTGGCCATGTCGAAATCGAAGCGGTCCTGATCCCACGTCTCCACGGGATCCCACCCCGCCCACCGCAGGTATGCATCCCGCACTGTCACACGCGGGAGGGCCGCGCTCCGTCGCGGCCGCAACACCTCCGCCAACAACTCCTCCGCATCGCGCGCGATGTCCGAATAGTCCGCGTTGGCGCGGTACCATTCGAGCATCGTGAACTCGGGACTGTGCCGACGCCCCTTCTCGCCTGCGCGGAAGCACGGCCCGATCTGGTAGATGCGCTCCATTCCGGCCGCGAGCAGTTTCTTCATCTGCAGCTCGGGCGAGGCGCGCAAGAACCAGTCGCCGCTGGGGGGACAGTCGATGTGCGGCTCCGGCGCGGGCGCGGGAATGCGCACGGGCGTCTCCACCTCCGTGAAGCAGCGCGCGTCGAAGAACGCGCGGATTTCGCGCAGCACGCGCGCACGCTCGGAGAGGCAGGCGAGGTTCATCCTAAAATCCTCGGTTGAAAGTCTCACGCAGAGGTGCAGAGAGGCGGAGAGCGCAGAGAATGTTCAGATATCCGACGGAAAAGAAAACCATGATAAAAAGAATCTCGGAAAGTTCTTTCACCCAATTGGTGAAAACAAATACATACTCAAGCAAGGGGGATAACCTCTGCGAACTCTGCCTCTCCGCGCCTCTGCGTGAGATATAACATGGAGTGGTAAATCGAAATGAGGAATTTAGGTTCATCTCACTCCCATTCGATGGTGGCGGGCGGTTTCGAGGAGATGTCGTACACGACGCGGTTGATGCCGCGCACTTCGTTGATGATGCGGTTCGACATGCGGGCGAGGACATCGTACGGAATGCGCGTCCAGTCCGCCGTCATCGCGTCGATGGAATTGACGCTGCGGATCGCGCACGTGTACTCGTAGGTGCGCTGGTCGCCCATCACGCCCACCGAACGACACGGCAGCAGCACCGCGAACGTCTGCCAGATCGTCTTGTAGTCGGGCAGCTTGCGGATCTCCTCCTGCACGCGCACGTCGGCCTGCTGGAGAAGTTCCACCTTCTCGCGCGTCACCTCGCCAAGAATGCGCACGCCGAGTCCGGGGCCGGGGAACGGCTGGCGGTCGAGCAGCTCGTCCGCCATGCCCATCACGCGCCCGACGGCACGTACCTCGTCCTTGAACAGTTCGCGCAGCGGCTCTACAAGCTCGAACTTCAGGTCGTCGGGCAGCCCGCCCACGTTGTGGTGGCTCTTGATCGTCTGGCTCGGACCCTTCCGCGGACTGCGGCTCTCGATCACGTCTGGGTAGATCGTTCCCTGGCCGAGATAGCGGCAGTGGCGGAAACGACGCGCCTCCTCGGCGAACACGTCGATGAAGTTCTTCCCGATCGCCTTACGCTTCGCCTCGGGTTCGTCGAGTCCCTTCAGCGCGTCGTAGAAGCGCTGTTCGGCGTGGACCACCGTGAGGTCGAGGCCGAGGTTCTTCTTGAACATCTCCTCCACCTGCTCCGCCTCGCGGTAGCGCAGGAGGCCGTTGTCGACGAAGATGCAGTGGAGACGCCGCCCGATCGCCTTGTTGAGCAGCACGGCCACAACGGAGGAGTCGACGCCGCCGGAGAGGCCGAGCACCACCTCGTCCTCGCCGATCTGCGCGCGCAGACGCGCCACCGTATCCTCCACCCACGTCGTGAGTTTCCAGCTCCGCGTGCAGCCGCACACCTTGAAGACGAAGTTCGCGAGGATGTCCGTGCCGTACTGCGTGTGCACGACCTCGGGGTGGAACTGGAGCGCGTAGAGGCGCTTCGCGTTGTCGAACATCGCGGCGAACGGACACGTGGCGGAAACCGCCCCCCGCTCGAAGTTGGCGGGGATCGCCTCCACGCGGTCGCCGTGGCTCATCCACGCCGTGATTGTGGACGGGATGCCGTCGAAGAGCGGGTTGCCGGGCATCACCTCGATCGGCATCTTGCCGTACTCGCGCTCCGCGCCGGGCACGACCTTGCCGCCGAGCGTCTGGCTCATGAGCTGCATGCCGTAGCAGATGCCGAGCACGGGCACGCCCATCTCGAAGATCGCGGGATCGACCGTGGGCGCGCCCTCCTCGAACACGCTGTTGGGGCCGCCCGAGAGGATCACGCCCGCGGGAGGATGCGCGGCGAGGTCTGCGGCGGTCGTATCGCACCGGATGATCTCGGAATACACCTCCCGTTCGCGGATGCGGCGGGCGATGAGCTGGGTATACTGCGATCCGTAGTCGAGGATCGCAATCCATTGTTTCTGCGTGGGCAGTGTCTGGTCGTTCATGGGCGGGTATTATACCACAAGACCCGTCGTCTCGGGAACACCCAACGCGAGGTTCATGTTCTGGATCGCGGCGCCCGAGGCGCCCTTCCCGAGGTTGTCGAAGCGCGAGACGAGGACGATACGCTCGGCGTTGCCGTAGACGGACACCTCCATGTCGTCGCGTCCGGCGTACTTGGCAGACGAGAGGAATCCTCCCTCGTCCCCGCCTTCGACATAGCGCACGAGCCCTTCCGCGTACGCGGCGCGGTACGCCGCGCGCACGTCGTTGGGCGTGCCCTTCAGATCGCGCGCGAACACGGGCACGACCACCTCCATGCCGGAATGGTGCGGCACCACGATCGGCAGAAACGCCGGCGCGGTGGAGAGACCGCAGACCTTCAGCATTTCAGGCAAGTGCTTGTGCGCCTGGCCGAGTGCGTAGAGGCGCCCGCCCGAATGGAGCGGCGTCGCGGCGGTCTCGTAGTCCGCGATCATCTTCTTGCCGCCGCCCGAGTAGCCGGTGAGCGACGTTGCGGCGAGCGACACATCCGGCGCGAGCAGGCCCGCGCGCACGAGCGGCTCCACGAGCGCGATGAAGCCGCTCGCGTGGCAGCCGGGATTCGCGATGCGCGTGGACGCCGCGATCTGCGCGCGAAGTCCGGCGAGTTCGGGGAAGCCGTACGCCCAGCCGTCGGACGTGCGGTGCGCCGTGGACGTGTCGATCACGACCGTCTTCGGGTTCTCCACGAGGCCCACGGCCTCGATCGCCGCCGCGTCCGGCAGGCACAGGAACGCCACATCCGCCGCGTTGAGCGCGTCGCGTCGGGCGTTCACGTCCTTGCGCACTTCCTCGGCAAGCGTGATCACCTCCACGTCCGTCCGCGACGCCAGCCGTTCGCGGATACGCAGGCCGGTTGTCCCGGCGGAACCATCGATAAACACTTTCTTCATGGCGGATATTCTACCACAAACGCCCCCCAGGTGGAAGAGTCTCTATCGCCACTCAGTCACCAAGCCCCCCAGCCACCCTCTAGTGCACTACTCCCCGAATTTGAGACACGGTAAAAGGTAGTCTTGATGTCTCCTTTTTGTCATGGAAAGGAGACAAATGACGCAGCAAAACAACGGGCAA
>CADCOC010000081.1 GCA_902802945.1 uncultured bacterium
CACCGCCGCTCGCTGCACGTGCCGTCGCGAAGCTCCGCGCGCACCTTGATCGTGCCCTTCGCATCCGCCGGAACGCGTACCGTCACGCGGCGGCGGGCCTCGCCGCCATACGGCGCGGACATCTCGAACGTCTCGGCAGAAATGCCGTCCACCGTGAACGAGACCTTGCGCGTGACGGCTTGCCTGTCGCGGCTGTCGTTCAGCAGGATGACATCGAAACTGCGCTCCGTGCCGGGGATGACGTCCTCTCGGTACTCGTTGATCACGAGCGCAACGGGCGCGAACGCGGAACGGAACGAATGCACGATCTCGGGTCTGATTTTAGGAGTCGTCAGATCAGGGGCGAGGATGTCGCCCGTGTACGCCATGTTCGGATCGTCGAAGCCGTACGTGAGCGCCGTGAAGTGCAGAATCGCGGCCGCGCGGCGCGTCGAACGCCAGTATTCCGTGAGGACGCCAAACGACCAGGCGTAGTATTCCTTTCGTTCCTCGCGCGTGGCACGCGGCATGAGGAAGGAGTAGTTGCCCTTCCCCAGTCTCGTCGGATCGCCGAGACGGTTGAGCCAGTGCCACCCGTACTCGTTGATGATCACGGGGCGCGACGCGATGTACGAGCGCGTCAGCTTCTTGCCATTGGGACTGGTGGCGTTCGCGACGTTGATCCTGTAGAAGCTGTCGCCCAAGTCCTGGTTCAGGTAGCCCAGCGAAAACTCCCTGCTGCAGAAGAGGTAGGGATGGCACTCGACCGGCGCGAGCGGAATCGCGTTTGGTTCCCAGCCCGTCTCGATCGGACGCTTCTGGAAATCATGCGGTGCAAGGGCGCGGGCGAGCGCGTCGAACCAGGGGTACTTGAAGGATTCGTTCTGCAGGTCGATGATCGCAATGGACGGATGCGTCCCGCGCTCGCGCAGCCACGCAAGAAGTTCCGGGAAGAGCGTCTTGTCGTCGCATGAGCAGAACGGACTCTTGGTTCCATCGTTGCCGCACCTGCAATAGGGATACTCGTCCTGGATCAGCAGCCCCATCTCGTCGCAGAGGTCGTACCAGAAATCCGGCGGCGCGGAAATGCACTGGCGGAAGGAGTCCCAGCCGATCGACTTCAACTGCGCGAAGAACGCGCGCATCCATTCGCGGTCCCAGGGCTTGGTGCCGCACTGCGGGTCGTCGTAGAAGCGGAAAAGATCGGTGTTCGTGCCCAAGAGCATCCTGTCGCGTCCGTTGAGGCGGAACCGCCGCGTGTGCGGATTCACGTCGAATGTCCTCATGCCGAAACGCCGCGTCATCTCGTCGCCTGCCGTCCGGACGGTCAAGACCTTGAGAACGGGATGCTCCGGGGTCCACGCGTCCTTCTCGCGGTCAAAGCCCGAAAGTGGAATCGCGAAGGCGATTTCACGCTCTTCGCCGGGCTCGAGGTCGGCACCGGGGACTTCCACGGCGTCGCTTCCGACGATTGCGACGATCTTCGCCGAGACGGCCTTGGGCGCACCGTTCGTCACGGTCGCCCGCACATTTACGACGCCCTTCTCAAGGTCGGCGGCGGTCTCAAGGCGCTTGATTGCGGGCCAGTCGGAGAGGAGCAGCTTCACCGAGTCGGTGATGCCGGGATAGTAGTTGAAGCGTTCGTTGTCCTTGCCCGTGTGCGCCATCGGCGCGCCCTTCGAGTTCTGCGTCCAGGCGTTCCCGAGGCGGACGACGATTTCGTTCTCCGCGCCCGCCTTGAGGAACGGACGGATGTCCGTCTCACTTGGAACGAAGTTGTAGGGGAAGAATCCGGCCTTCTTCCCGTTCACGAATACCGTCGTGCCGAAGGACGCCATGCCGATGCGGAGCGTCGCGCGCGGGGGGATCGCGTCCGGCGCCTTCCACGTGGTGCGGCACCAGAGAGCCTCCTTCTTCCCGCACGGCGCGGACGGCTTCATGAGCGGCCAGTGCCCAGGAACGGGGATGGTGCGCGTGAACGCGGCGGGCATCGCGTCGCCCTGCGCATCCTGTGCGACTTCCGCCTGCCACGTCCCGTCCAGCGACACCACCTCCGCCCGCGCCACCGTACATACGGACCCAACCACCGCCACGCAGATAGCGCAAGCCGACATGACCCTATCTCTCAGACGATTCATCATGTTCCCTTCATGCAAAAATAATTTCTATCGGTGCGGAAACGGCCTTGCCGACATGGAACTGGTGTTTGACGGTGCGACCGTTCGAGGTCGCCTCAATCTCATACGTGCCGCAGAAGCCGCGGAACGAGAGACGCCCTCCCGCCACGTCGCGGTCGAAGTTCGTACGCCACTCGCGTCCGAAGAGGTCGCAGATCACGTTGTAGGCTGGCTTGGGGCTCATGTCGCGGCGGAGGAACGAACCGTAGAGCGCGGGCTGCCACGTATAGGCGTCGGAGAGGTCCCAATAGACGATCGCCTCCATCGCCTTGTGCGAGAACCAGACGCGGTAGAGGTTGCGCACAATCTCCGCCTGTACCGCCTCGTCGCCGGGATCCTCGGAACAGGCGGGAATGGTGCATTCCGTAATCTGGAGAGGCTTGCCCAGCGCGGCGTAGGTGTCGAGCAGCTCGAACGTGAAGTGCGGATTGTACTGGAATCGCCCGTTCTGTGTGATCTTCCGCATGTTCGCGCCCCACACGGCGTGCGCCTGGATGCCGATGCCGTCGATGCGGCAGCCCTTCAGGAGCGCGTTCTCGATCTGCATGTAGTACGCGCTGCGGCTCCGCTTGAACGACTCCCACACGTACATGTGCGTCTCGTTGATGACAAGCTTGTTCTTCTTGAAGTACTTCGCCGCCGTCTTGAAGCTCCACTCCACGAGGTCGGGCTCCGAGAACAGGTTGCTGAGCCGACGCCGTCCGTTGGACCAGTGCAGCGTCTCGTTCACGACCTCCCACATCGGAATCCTGTCCGCATAGCGTTCGGCAAGTTCGCGGAAACGCTTTTCGAGAAGCTCCTTCTCGCGCCCGACATTCCCCTTCGCCCATGCCGGGAAAAGACCTTCCGCCACGTAGTTAAGGCAATGCGCCTTCGGCTCGATGCCGTGCGCCTCGCAGAACTCAAGGCATAAATCAATCGGTGGACGGCGATAGATGTAAGGCGAATCCTTCGCAAAGCGCGTCTTGCCGGGCTGCGGTTCGTTGTCCTGCCAGTAAAACGGCAGCGTCGCCAAGTTGAACGCCACCGCAAAGCGCTCCCGATACGCGGCGGCGCTCTCCGCACCGTTTTTCGTCTCGGCGAGGCCAAAGAGGTTTGCGCCGTACTTGAAGTCGTGGCGCAACTGGCGCATCTTTGCGTGGACCGTTTCGCACGGACGCCCCTGCGCATCACGGAACACAAGCGTCGCGTCGCCTTTGCGATTCGCCTCGATGCCTTGCTTGACGCGGGCCTCCGTCTCGGACGCGCATGCGCGGAAGTGACGTAGCGCGGCGTCCCTATCGTACTTCATCGCCGCCCACAGCGGCGCCGTCACGCCCGCCCCGGCCAGCATCACCGCATTGCGCAGGAAATCCCTGCGTGACTGTATGTCTTTGCCGTTCTGCATTTTAGACGCTCCTTCTGATCTTCGCCACCCTAGTTGCGAACTAAACCATGTGTATGCTATCAAACCACAATTCGACTGTCAATGGTGAAAAGGAGGCTTTTTAGGCTTTTTAGGAGGCTTTTTATGGTCGTGGTGCACGTTCCACCTTTGACGGCATGCGCATCTGCACGGGCTTGAACGCGGGGTCACCGCGCGCCCCACGACGCAGCGCATATTCGTGCTGCCAAGCCTGAAGCACACCGGCGAACGAAAGCTCGATCTCGGTGCGCTCCTCCTCGGGCGTCAGCTTCGCTTCGGGAATCGGCGGCATCTCGCTGCGCTTCCCCTTCCAGTGGCCAGATTCGCGTCTGTAGCGGCGCAGTATCTCGGCAAAAAGTCCGCGATCGGCGTCTTCGTCGATCCGCCACTCGAACCGGCAGCTCTTCTCCGCCGGCGACAGTTCGACGACGCGAGCCCCCTTCCAGTCCTTCACGAAATAGGGAATGCGGAAATAGATGTGCGCGGGCGCGCGCTTCCACTGGGCGTCCAGCGTGAGCGTGGCGCCGCGGGCGTCCGGCACGAGCGTCACGGACACCTCGCCGAACCGCGTCGGCGCGCGCAGAATGCCGCAGGGTTCACCGTCCTTCAGCCACGCGCGGCTAAGCGCGGGCAGCACGTAGAGCGTGTCGTCGCCGCGCTCGAAGAGGAAGAGGTTCCGCACGAGGGTGTTGCAGTTGGCGTTGCCCCAGGCGTGCGGCGGCGGACAGAACTCGACGTCGCGTTTGTTCCACGGCTCGATCATATTCTCGAAACACTCACCCGCCGGACCCGAATGGATGATGCAGTGGTAGAAGTCGATGAGCGCGTTCCGTACGTCGCCTTCCGCGATGAACTGGTTCACGGCCCGACAGGTCATGTACTGGTGCAGGTGCTGTCCGTTGCGGTAGCTCATGATGCCCTCGCGGTACTTGGTCTCGTGCAGACGTTTAAGCGTACCCGCCACCAGCGGATCGCCGGGCTGGACAAGTTCCGTGGGCCACAGCAGCATTTCGTTTTCCCAGTCCTGGTCGGTTTGGAACTCGCCAAAACCTTTCCGCGCCGCACGTCCCGTGATGAAACCGTAGAGGCCCGTGGGCACATAGCCGTCCGGCGCGGCGGAATCGCGCACCGCCTTCAGCACCAGCGCCTGGTACTTCGCGAGGAACTCCCGCCACGCCTCCGCCTCGGCGCGCCGTTCGAGGAAGTCGGCGAGCCGTATCGCCGCGCGTAAGCCGATAATCGACCAGAAGTTGTGGCTTGTGTACTGTCCCTTGATCATCTCGTTGTCGTACGGGATCGACGGACGCATCAGCCCGTGCGGCTGCGTGTCGGAATCGTGTCGAATGCAGTCCACGGCACGGACGATCGCGGGGAAGTACTTGTCGCCGAGTTTGCGGTCGCCCAGGTCAACCACCGTGTTGCAGATGGCCGTCATGGGCTGGCCGTGTCCGCAGAAGATGTTCTGTCCGTGGGAAAGCGAACTGTCCACGAAAAGCCCGTCCTGCTTCTGCCGCTCCGTGAACCGGTCGAGATAGGCGGCGAACTTCTCCAGCCACCCGAAATCCCTGTAGAGCCGCTGGTAGTCGTACTGCGTGGTGAGGAAACACGACGCATACGGCAATGCGTCCGTCTGCTGCGGCTTTCCGCCATAGTTGCGGCTGGCAAGCAGCACGTGCGCGGCGGTCTGGCGGTGGATGGACGCCACCCGCGGCTCGCCCGGCGTGAGGATTTCGCTCTTCGAATAAAGGAGTTTTCGCCAGTAATCCCGCACCTGCTTCAGTTCAGTCTCGAAATCCGCGCCGCGTAACTGGGCAAGATAGGTGGCGTCCGCCGTGGGCGCGCGGGGCAGCTTGAAAACAAAACTCCGCATCTCGCCGGGCTTCAGCTTCGGCTGGTAAAGTACGATGCCCGCATCTGTATTGGCCCCGATACCGACATCTTCCGCCACAAACGGTTTTTCGTACGGTACGCCCAGCGCCGCGAACTTCGCAACAGTTCCCGCCGGGTAGATCACCTGCAAGCCCTCGCGTCCCGCGTCGCCGCGCCACAGCTCGTCACCGTTGAACTTGTAACACCACGTGGCCTTGAACGGCGCGCGTCCCTCGCGACGGTACCCGCCGCTCGCCTTCATGCTCGCCCAGATTTTCGGGCTCGCCGCCCTCGCGCCGACGTTGCGCACCTCCAGCCGTGCGAAGACTGCGGTGTTGTCGTTGCGCGAATCGCACGGAAGCATCGCGCCGAAGAGCGTCCAGCGGTACTGGCAGTCGCCGTCACGCCATTCGTCCTCCACGATCGGCATGTCATCCACGAATCGCCGTTGCCGACACGCGAGCGGCTTGCGCTCGTCGCCGAAGAACAGCGCCAACTCGTGCTCGCCGGTAAAGACAGTTCCCTCCGGCGTCACCTGGATGCCGGTCCGCGCCGTCTGCAGCGGCATCCCGATGCACGTCACGGGATGCACGAAGTAACTCCACGGCTTCGCCGGATCGTCAATCCCTGCCAGGACTGGAAACGCAGCCACCGCAAGCGTAAAAGCGATCAGGACCTTTTTCATCTCGTCATCTCCTTTGTCTTCCAGACTTTAGCGTGCTCATCATACGATTTTTGGCCAATTCTCCAAGAGTACATTTTGGCCAACTATCTAACAAGTCTTGTCTGCTCGCGAGACCTCACCATTCCAGCAGATCAAGCCTCCAAGGCATCCTTCCTTCCGCGAAGGATGCGTATGCACACGTTTGTGTCGAGAAGAATCAAAACTCGACCTCCCTTCCAAACGTGCGTGAACCTTCAATGTCTGCAATGATCTCGTCATCCGTCCTGGAGTCCTTCCACTGGCCGGCAAGGGCAAGAATCGCATCGCGCTGCCGCGCCACGTCGGGGCTTTCCGGACGGGAAATCGTGAAAGAGAAATTCTCTCCAAACGACGCGATGTAATCGAATATGTAAAGTATCTCACCATTAAGGCTACGGTGATTGCGGGCAGCCCTGGCCTTGAGGGTCCTCATCGTTCCCTCCGGTAGCTCTCTAATCGTCAATGCACTCATTGCATATTGTCCTTCTGAGATTCGTCTCCTAGTTGCGAACTGCAACCGTGGATGTGTTATCAAACTACGATTCGACTGTCAATGGTCACATTTTGACAGGTTACAAAACTCGCTTCAATACACGTTTTGACGAGTTACGCGCTACTTGACGATGATGACCATTCCGGGGAAGTGGACGCCGGTTTCATTCACCACACAGGACTTGCCGTTCATCCGGTATTTGCCGTAGGGCAGGTAGAAGTACAGGTTGGCGTCATCGCCGTAGCCCGTGCCATGGTAGGGGTAGGTGAACGGCGTCGCGCCTTCTGCCGCATCCCTTTGGACGAACTCCAGCGCATACGGCGCCGCACCGAACTTCCTCGCCGGTACCGTCACCAACGGCGGCTCGAGCGTGCCGTTCTTCGGCGTCACGTGGTAGAGCGCGGCGTTGTTGCCGCTCACCAGCTTCACGGAACCGCCCTTGATCGTAAACGCGCCATCGCTGCCGTTATCGATCGTGGCCGATCCGCTCGCCATGTTGCCGTGACCGATCGCCGCACCGACTTCGGCGTAGGCGTAGAGCGTGCCGTCGTTGATCGTCACCGTTCCCATGCCACCCGCTTCGTTCCTGTCGCGCTGCGCCGCCCCCCCAATCGCCGCGCCGCAGCGTCCGCCAGACTGATATTTTCCGGTCGTGTAGGCATAAGCATACACCGTACCGCCGTTGAGCGTGAAAGTGCCTCCCTTGCCGCAAACGCCACTATTGCCATACGCGGTTCCACCGCCGATACCCGCCGAACCGCCATAGCCCTTTGCAGTAACCACGCCGCCGTTCACGATGACCGTACCGCCGTCGGCCGATCGACCGTTGTAGATATAACCACCGCCGATACCCGGCGAAAGCGAACCAGACGCCGCCAGCAACGTGCCGCCGTTCACGATCACCGTGCCCGCGTTATGGTTGCCGCCGGCTACGCCCAACGCCACGCCGCTCTCGATGCTCGGCGCAAACTGGATTGACACATTGCCACCGTCAAGAACGAGCGTTCCCATCGACAACGTCCTGTTGTATGCGCCCACGCCGATGCCGACGATCCCGGACTTCATGGTCGCAGAAGTCGTCTGCTCGATGCGCAGCCAGTCGTCCGCTCCACCGTCAATCGTCAGCTTCGCGCCAGAGGGAAGATGAATCACCGACTCATCAACGACCGGACGCTGCAGCGAGTTGTTACCGCAGAGGATGATCTTGGCATTTGCGTTGTCCTGCACAACGACGGAGGAATGATAGCCATTGCCCGAAGCCGAAGTGAAATTGAGGCCGTTGAAGGTCGTCTCCGAGCCATCGCTGAGAACGATCACGCCCGCGCCCGAAAGCGCCGACGAGGACGAGAGCGTCGTCGTGCCACCCACAAAGACCTTGGTCGCACCGCTCGGCATCGTATAAGAACGCGGCGGCTCGTCGTCCGCATTGCCAACCACGATCGCGAGATTTGCCTCGGGCTCGTAAACTCCAGACGGCAGATAGATATGCTCAAGGTGATCGCTGAATGTGCTGTTCGGAAAAGTGTAGGTCGCAGATCCGCCCAGATCGAGCGTGTAGGGATACGACGGGAAGAACGAGTTTGGAATCGAGACAAGTTTCAGTTTCTGTCCGGCGGTGTTTACGGCATCACCCTGAATGCCCTGCGGTGCCCAGATGCAGCCACCATTGATCGTCACGCGGTCGGTCGCCGCGCGCGCCACAGGTTCGCTCCCGTTCTGCGGTTTGCCGCAGCCGATTGAACACGCGCCCTCGCTCATCAAGTAGATGAGGCCACCGTTGATCGTAACTTGTCCTATGGTCGAACCCGTGGTGCCATTGCGCGTGCCCGAACCGCCGATTGCCGCACCGCACTGGCCGAAACTGTAACTGCCGCCCTTGTACGCCCCGGCGTACAGGACGCCGCCGTTCATCGTAAAGGTGCCGGGCGTGCCGACTGCACCGCTGCCGTATGTGGGAGCCAAGCCGATGGCGCTCGCGCCGCCGTAGCCATTGGCGACCACCATGCCGCCGTTGATCGTCACATTGCCGCCATGTCCCATCCGCGTGTTGTCGGTACCGGCGCCGATGGCCGGTCCAAGTCCCGGACCGTCCAGCACCACATTGCCGCCATTGATCGTCACATCGCCACAAGAGGAACCGCAACGCGCCGAGCCGATTGCCGCGCCCCCGTGGATGTTGTTGTCATGCCTCATGCGGATGGTAACTTCGCCCGAGTCGATCGTGAGCGAACCCATCTGCGAATCTGTGCCCGTTTCGCCGATGCCGACTACGTGAGCCACGTCGAGATTAGTTTCATCAATGGTGAGCGACCCCGTCGCCTCGCCCTCCTCCGCCCCGTCGGCAATCGTGAGCGCCGCGCCATTCGGTACCCGGATGACTGCACAGCCGGCCGTGCCGATGCGGTTCATCGTGTTCGCGCCCATCAGCTGCAGGAACACGCGCGAGCCCGCGCCAAGTTCCAACGGCGCCACCGAACCGCCATTGACGTTGATCGAGGCATCACCGAGCACGTTGGTACACACCACGTTGTCCGCCACCCGGATCGCCACGGGACTCGCTCCGACCCCGTAGAACTTGTACACGCCGTCCTCCGTGATGTCGTAAACCCCAGTCAGTTCCGCGAGGTTGATCCAGCCATCGCGCGCCTCGAAGCGCGTCAGCACGCGGTCGTCTTCGCTCTTCGTGCGCCGCATGACCGCGGGAGAAAGCGTGACCTTCTCCATGTCGTTGACTTCAACCCACTCGCCCGGCAACATGCCGGCCATGATGGTGACGCCCGTTTCGATGTTAAGCGCGGGATTGTTCTTGAAGGACGGAAACGTGTGCAATTCGGGCGCGACGGGTCCCGCGATCGTCAAGGCGTTCGTCACCGTGGCGAGCGAGTTGAACACCACCCACGATGCCGCCGGCGTACCGCTCATCGTGCCCAGCGTGCCGTCGTCGATCGTCACCGTGTACTGTCCCGGGAAGTCCGAATGCTGGAAGTAAACCTTACCGCCGTTCTTGACCGTAAGCGAGCCGGTTCCATTGGGATTTTGCGTACCGGTCTTCTTCCCGTTCACGATGCCGAAACATGGCATAGCCGAATTCGCCACCGTCGCGTAGATCGTGCCACCATCCACGGTAATGTTGCCGGCATCGGCGGCGTATGTATCATTGTCGCGCCGCACGCCACCGCCGATGGCAACGCCGGCCGCGAATTTTTCACCATAATCAGTGCCACTGCCCTTGGTACTATCGACGATGTTGTTCGCGTAGAGCGTCCCGTTGGTCTTCACTATGATCTCCGGCCCGATCGACGCAGGAGCCGCCGCATGGACGCTGCCGCCGCCGATGGCCGGCGCATAGCCGCGTCCGTTGGCGATAAGCGTGCCCGATTCAACCACGACCTTGCCCGCACCGGCACGAGCGGCGTTGAACGAATAACCGAGACCGACGCCGGACGAACGGTAGTGGGCGTCGGCCTGAATGGTCGGTCCGTCAACGATCAACGTCCCCCACTTGTTGGCCTCGCCAACACCAATCGCACAGCAGAGGCTACCTGCATCGCAGAAGAGCCATCCGTCACCCTTGAACGCAAGCGTGCTGGTTTCGGGGAGCGTCCAAGCGATGCCGCTGCTGGATCTTATCTCGTTGCCACTATAGACATAGACCGTACTCGTCGAATTCGCCGGCACTTCCCAGCTGCCCGTGGAATTGACGCCGCAGAGCGCCGCCTCGATGTCGCCGCTCGCAACAACCTTGTTCGCGGTCGCCGCAGAGGAACCGACGATCGTGAACGGGCTGGACGAATTGAGCGAAACGTTTCCTGATACGAGATCGGCAAGTTGAATCGAATTCGCCGCCACGGTCACGTTCGTCGCCTTCTCGAAGTTGACGCCCGCCGGGAAGAACGTGGTGAGATCGGTGTCCGCCGGCAGCCACAGTCCGGCCCATGCGCGTTCGGGTCCGCTTGAGCAGCCGACGTTGCAGTTCGCGAACGAATACGTGAAGTTGGGTTCGTCAGTGATGAGATGGTTCCATTTCACCGTGCCGCCCGTCACGAAAAGGCCGGCGTCCGCGGGAACTGTCGCCGCTTGAGCCACATTATGCGCGATGCCGAAGCACGAAGCTTCTGGACGTTCCACCCACGCCTCCAGGATGCCGCCGGTGACCGTGATGCGTCCAGGCGCACCATGCGCCCCGGTGCTATGGCGATATGCACCGGGGCCAACCGCCGAAGCCGCATAGCTGCCACACCATGTACCGGCGTGACGAGTCATTGCTATTACATGCCCACCATTGACCGTCAACGTGCCCGCATCGCCGCCACCGCCGCCGCCGTAACCGTTGCCGCCGCCGATACCCGGCGCATCGCTGTAGCCTACTGCTACCAGTTTGCCGCCGTTGACGACCACCGTGCCACCAGTGCCGCCCTTCTGGGGATTACCGTAGCCGCCACCGATCGCGGCAGATAATCCTCCACCGGTGGAATTCGGTTTGCCGGCGTGTGCGACAATGGTACCGCCATTCATCGTCAGAGTTCCCATGGTCACTGTATGACCGACGCCGATGCAGGGCATATTGTAAGTCACCATGTCAAGTTCACCTGCCCCTGAAACGGTAAGCGAGGAGGTTTGCGGAACCATGATGCCGGGACCGCTGCTGTTGCCGGTGTGCGTGATCGACGACGTGCCTTCAAGGACGAGCGAAAGTGCGGCACCGTCCCCAATGGTGATTGTTGTGGCTTTACCCGTCCATGTCACGTTGCTGATCGTCAGCTCTGCGCCGGTGACGTTCGCCGCAATCGTGATCGCGCCGCTGCCCGTGCCGGTAACGAGGTACGATCCCGCTTGCGAGATCGTCACGGTCTGGCTCGCCGTGTACTCGGCGTCAAACGCCCACGCCGTACCAGCCGTCGCCAGCGCCAGACTCAACAGCACCTTTTTGCAGGCACTCGATTTTCCATCAAACATAGAACTTGCCATGACGTCAATCTCCTATTTTGGATAACGGATGGCTATTATATCTATTTTTTTTATTTGTCAATTCAGCCAATGGAAAAATTCGTTGCCGCAGAGAACGCCCGCAAGGCCGCACGCGCCTCTGCACGCGCGGTCGTACGACGCGACGGAGCGGCAAGGCCCTTCTCCGCAAGCGCCGCCCGCTTCGCGGCGCGGGAAGCGCGCCATTCGTCCCACGTCATGCGGATTGCCTTGCGTTCATCGCCGTCAGCCACGGGACACCTCCTCCTTCAACGCACGCAACTCCGCACGAACACCGAAATCTGGCAATTCCGCAAGCCGCTCCGCCTCCGCCCAGTTGAAGTTCGGATCGTTCAATGCCGCCACCATCATCTTCCGGGCCGTAACCGACAACTCCTGCGACGGCGGATAGTTGGCAATGAGCACACGCTCGACAAGCGCAAGCTCCGGCGGAATCATCCTCACCACGCCATAAGGCGTCTCCAGCTCGCGCATCGGCAAAGATGTTTCGCACTCCAAAAGCCCAAGGAGGTCAACACAGAGCCCGCAGACAATCCAACTGCGCGACACGCCCCTCCCGCCAAGCTCGGCGATGACCTCCTGCATGACGCGCGGCGGGATTGCGTTCAGCGATCTGCGGCAAAAGTCAATGTCGCCAGACATGTAACCGCCTTCGGTATAGAACTCCACCGCACTGCCGCCAACCACGACCAACGGAAATCCGCGCCGCTGGAACAACGTCGTGACAAGCCCCGACAGCTTAAGCGCACGCTCAAGCAGGTCGGTTGTGGACTCTATCTCGGCCACCGCAGATTTCACGTCTATTTCCATGGCGCGCCATTATATCATAATTCCTGAAGCGGCGCATGGTCAAAAGCCAACCAAACACCATTATTTTGAGCGGTGAAGGCGCACGAGGGCGGGCTCAAGCGGAGCGAGACGCAGCCTGAGCGAATCGGAGTTTTCGCGGGGCACGAGTTTCGGCACAGGACCGAACACGCTCTCGGCCGCCGTACGGCCGAGACCCGCCAGGCCCACTGTCACATGCAGCTCCTTCTCGTAGCCATTGACCACGAGGACGTACTCCGCGCCGTCCTTCACCCATCCCCGCGCCGACACTGGATGTTTTGGCCCCTTCCAGTCGTCATCCGGCTTCATGTGCCCAATGCCGGTCACGATCCGCCGCCCGGCCCCCTCCACCGAGAGCAGCACCGGGAACTGCGCGCGTATCTCCTCGCCCACCCGGCAGCACTCCGCCCACCTCCGCTCGAACTCCTCGCCGTTGGGACGCTTCTCCAAGTCGAAGAACGAGTACATAACAAGGCCGTTCGCGCCGTTGGCGATGCACTGCCAGCACATCGAGCGCAGCTCCGCCTCGGTCGGCGCGCGGCATTTCGCCTTCTCCTCCGGCGTCTTCCTGTACCCAGCCCAGTTGAACGCCTGAGGCACCTGCCAGACTGGCTTGCATCCAAGCGTGCCGCGTACGGTCTTCTTCGTCCACTCCGTGGCCATCGCCGCCGGTTTCGACGGAATCGGATAGGGATCGGTGCCCACCACGTCGAACGATGGCATGTACTCGCGGATCGAGTTGTACTGGTACAGCACCGACCAGCCGGGATGTCCAGGATCAAGCTTCTCCATCAGATCGCGGCGCGCTGCAAGGCGAGGGAGCATGGAGAGCGGCAGCTCGTCGTTGAGGTACCACGCGAGAAGCGCGGGGTGGTCCTTGAAGCGGTTTACGCGGTCTGTGACGTAGCGTACCTCGTCCGCCTCTGTCTTGATCCCCTTCGGCGCCCAGCGCGTGCCGCTGTAGATGTCCTTGACGCTATAGATCACCTTCAGGCCCTTTGCGTGGCAGAGGTCCATTAGGTCCTTCGAATTCGGCGCATGGTACGGCATGAGGCAATTGAACGGCCCCTTCGCGTACGTCTCGATCTTGTTCGTGGTGACGGCGCCCCAGTACATTCCAAGCGGGAAGAACGGCTTGCCGTCCACAATCGTGCGGCCATGGCTGTCGAACCACGTGGACATCTTCGGCATCCGCTCCACGCGCGTGAACGTCGTCTCCGCGCCTCCCAGTCGTTCCTTTCCGTCGAAGAGCTCGGCCGCGACGCGCTGCGCGCCCATCTTCATCTCTGCCACCTTCAGCGTCACGCTCTCGCCAAGCGAATTCGTGGCGCGCGTTCTGCACACGTCACCCTTTGTGTTCTGATACGTGAACCATGTGGCGAGACCCGGGCCTGCGCGGTCTTCCGGTACGTCAAGCGCCGCCCGAAAAGTCACCTCGCCCTCCGCCGCCATGTTGCGGTATGCGGTTGAATACACGCCCGCCACGGGCGGTAGCACGTATTCGCGCACCGACACGTCGTCAAACCACGCCTTGCCCTTCATTCCCTTGCGCACGTATGGGCTCACCCTTGCGGACGCGGCCTCCTTCGGTACCTTGTCCGTCACGCCCTTCACGCACGTCCAGTCTTTCGTGCCCTTCACACCTCCCACGTACGCGCCGCCAAGCCACCTCCCGTTCGCGTCGCTCCATTCGATACACACGGTTGCGCCGGATTCGTTTCCAGTCAGGTTCTCGGTCTTCACCCACACCTGGTACTCGTATGCGTGTCCGGCCTTGAGCGGTATCTTCTGCCCGGGGAACGAGTAGAACTTCGGATCGTCGTTCTCGTAGCAGAGAGCGCGCGTGCCGTTGCGGCCCTCGCCGTCGCGGTAGGTGAACTTCCGCCCGATCGTGTTCCAGTGCGCCGTCTTGCCGTCCGCGACCTCGTCGAATCCCCCGTTGAGGACGAGCTCTCCGCCCCAGCGTCCCCTGTACGGGCACCCCACCTCGTCCGTCGCCGCCATCGCGCAGATGGCGAGAGCGGAAAACACTGCACACCCAAACGAATACGTGTTTGTCATTGTTACACCATTCCTTTCAGTACATGAATCCAAATACAGGAGGATTGTCCCTTAAGGTTTGCTGGGACTGTCCCCAAAGCCTTCAGTGCGGGTGGCGGCGCGGATGAGTTCAAGATCCTTCACGCTGTACGGGCGGTGGTCGGAGTGGAAGAGGTCGTGCTTCCACGGGCCTTTGTAGTTCGCGGTAAACCCTCCATTGGGGAGGTGCGTCTGCGCCTTGCCGTTGACGAGTCCCCACAGCATGCTCCCGACACCCGTCTCCTTGTGGATGGGCAGGATGTTCGGGATGTCGCAGCCGTTCGGACGGTAGAGCCATTCGGTACAGATCACGGGACGTCCCTGAGCGGACATAGCCGCGATCTTCTTGCGCGTGGCGGCGGCGTTCCCATAGCAGTGGTACGTGATGATGTCGCTTTCAGCCAGCACGATTTCATCAAACTCGGGATCGTTGCCGCGGTAGCTTGCGACGGTGATCGGTTGCGTCGGTCCGACCTCCCGCGCCCAGCGGAAACACTTGCGCATGAGGGCGATCGCATACTTCCTTCGATTATGCCCCATGCAGTTCGTCGGCTCGTTGTAGAGGTCCCAGATGAAAATGCGCGGGTCGTCCTTGTGGTGGGCGATGATGTCCTTCAGATACTTCTCCAGCGCGCCATGCGTGCGGTAGTCCACCACCATCGTGTGTCCGGGGGACGGCACCCATCCCCACATTCCCCAGCCGGGGAGCGGTTCGGTCTGCTTGCCCAGCTGCGGATCGGTCGCGGGCCAGAACGTACAGTCGTCGAACAGAACCGGCATCACCTTGAGCTTCGCCTCGTCGGCAAGCGCGAGATACTGCTCGAACGCCTTGAGGAACCACGCCGGGTCCGCTTCATAGACCTTGTACTGCAGGAAGATGCGCACGCAGTTGAAGCCGAGGTCCGTCGCGAGCTTGAATTCGCTGCGGATCAAGTCCGGCGAGAACGTCTCCTTCGCCCAGATCTCCACGTCGTTGATCGCGTTCGCCGGCACGTGGTTGAATCCGCAGTACCACGGATTCGTCCGGCCCCATTCGCGCGCCCGCGCAAGCGACCAGCGCCTGCCACGGGGAGGCGGATCGCCCGGCGCGAGGAACGCGCCCGTGCCGGCATTGGCGAAGAAGCGTTTCGTCATGCGGTCGTAGAGGCCCACGGCCTTGTCGTTCATGCGGCGCGCGGGCACGAAGTCGCGCAGCGTCTCGCCCGCATCCGTGCCGATCTTCATCGCGTAGAGACGGAACTGCCCGAACGCGGCATGAGGGCTATCACATTTGAAGAGCCACAGCGTATGGTGAGAGGCGGTGGAACGGTCGGTCGCGAGCGCGCACAGCTCCCTGCCGTCCGCGCCGAACAGGCGCGCCGTGTTGTCCGTGCCGAGCGTGAAGCGATAGTCGCGCTCCTCCGTCTCGTCCTTCGCGGCCATGTTCCACGCTTCGCCCGGCTCCTTCCCCTTTGCGCCGAAGAAGCGGAACTTGCCTTGCTGGAGGATGAAGAGGAATCCCTGCGGATCCCACACGTCCTTGCCGAACAACGTGCTTCCGTTCCCGTAGACGCAGTGTCCAAACGCCATGTCGATTGTCGTGTGCGCACCGGCGTCCACGCCCGTGTCGATGTACTGCCCGCCCGTGGACTCGATCCAGTCGAGCGGGGCGAACCCATCGCCCAGTTTTTCTGCGGCAACGCCGCAGCTCGTCATCAAGGCGGCACCCGCCGCCAGGAGTATGTTCATTTCTTTCTTCATAGTTATTTGTCCTTGGGATACCTCTTAACGCCCGTCAAGCAGGAACTGGTAGATCGGTTCATGGATGATGACGTTCCTTGAGAAATCCACTTCGTCCATTGACAGGACGTACTTGGGGTAATTGTCGGCAATCGTCTCAAGAACGGAATACCGGAGCGTCAGTTGTCGATCCACCAAGCGGGGGCAAACGCCACCGTTACGCATGTCGCCGCCACTGCTATCGGTGTTCTCATGTTCATTTTCAGCCTTCCTTTCTTGCTTTATTAAGTATTGCGCACTACTTGACGGGCCGTAAGACCGTCCAGAACCGATGCGTCTTTCCCTTCGGCGCCTTCACGAAAACGGTCGTCGCGGGACGGACCGTCGGCACCACATAGTCGCGACCTACGAACCACCCGGCCATTGAGGGCTTGAGGCGACCCGTGACCGCCTCCGCCCGCTCGCCGCCATCGCCGCCGATCTCCATCTCAAGCGCGTACTTCTTCCCCGCGCCGTAGTCCGCCCGCACGCGCCTGCCGTCCGCCGAGACGACGACGTTCGTGGTGTCGAGCTGGAAGAGGAGCGTGTAGTCGTGCTCCCTGCCGTCGGCGGATTCCGCCACGTCGCAGATGGTGATCACGTCGCGCTTCTTGTCGAACGTGATCTCGCGGCGCTGCTTCGCGAGCTTCTGGCGCTTCGGACCGAACCCCTGGTCGTAGATTCCAAAGGCGAAGTCCTCGTCCTTGGTCGAGCGCCAACCGGCGTCGATGGGCGCGGTGACGCGCCTCGGATTCAGACGGTTCTGCGCAAGGCCATCGACGAGCAGCGTGTTGTGGTCGTACCCCGAAAGGCCGTAGCTTCTCCTTCTGGATGCTTCGTACTGTCCACCGCCGTCGTCGAACACAAGGCACTCGTTCCCCTTCCACAGCACGAAGGAGAGTTTGTCCTGATGCCAATGCCCCATTCCGAGAGGTCCCACGTCGAACGCAAGGTACGTCGCGTCGGACGTCCAGTCCGTGCGCATCGCGGCGAATCCCGAATACGGCAGGTAGCGCGACGCCGTCTCGCCCTTCGGCGGTTCGCCCTCGCGCCCGTTGGTGACAAGCCACAGGAAGTCGCGCCGCTCCGGGAATATCTTCGCGGCGGCGGAAAGCGACGAGGCCAGCGGATCGGTGAAGGTGTCGTTGAAGTTCGGCAGGGTGAAGGCCGGCGTCACGAGCGCGAGCGGACCCTCCGTGCCGAGGCGGAGCGTATCGAGGAAGTCCTTGGGGATCTCGTGTCCGAACCCACAGGCCTGTGCGCGCAGATACAACCGCGTCGCGGAGGAGTGGAACACCTGGTGGTAGTTCGGCGACAGCTCATAGTGAAGCCCGTCGGGCAGGACCTGCGCCTTGATCGCCTGCGAAAACACGCAAAGCGCCTCGCGGCGGATCGACTCCGAGTCCTCGACCTCCGGGAAGTCGAGCGCGAAGAAGTACGCGCCCGTCATCTCCATCAAGAGCCAGTTCCCTCCTGTGCGGTGCGCGAGCAGGTGACGCGCCTGTGCGTGTGCCGACTTGATGAAGGCGAGGAGCAGCTCGTCCGTAAACGCAGGCGACTTCCTGAACGCCTCGAACGCGACGCTCCACGAACCCATCAGACGGATGCCCTCCTCGATGGTGCGCCACGGGGAGCCCCTGTCATTGTATCCGCGCTCCGGCGGGACCCCGCCCGTCTGCTTCAGCCAGTCGGAGAACTGCTGCGCGAAGGCACGGGCGTACTTCTCGTCGCCGGTGCGCGTGTAGGCCCGCGCGAGAGCGGTCCAGAACGACATCCGATTGAGCTGCCATGTCCACTCGGGATTGTACGGCCCCTTTTTCGCCGAGGCGTCGAAGAGCCAGTCCACGCGGTTGGACGGGAACGCCCAGGTGACGCCCACGACCTCTATCTCGCCCTTCACGATGCGGTCGACCTCCCCGAGGTCGCGCGCCGCGTCCCGCGCAAACACGCCGGAATCAATCTCCGGCTTCGCGGGGCGCGTGCGGAAATACGCGGCGGACGGCAGCGCGTCCGCCGTCGCGGCGGTTGAGACAAACGGGGCAAAGGCCACCGTAGCCGCGTAGATCATTGCCAGTTTCAGCTTTTTGTTCATGTTGTGACGCACCATCTTTAGATCTCACTTTCCAATCAATCGCCGGAACGGAATAATCGCATCGAAATATCTCTACCGTAAAAATCCACATCAGTCTCCATTTCTTAGAGAAACGCGCGCATTGTATCGAAATTTTGTCCTAATGTCAAGCAGACGGTCTACTATTTCAACAAATTCTAAATACATGGTATAGCCTTCGCTATGCCTCGCGGAAGAGGTCGTCAAGCGTCACTTCCCTGTGGATGACGCCTGAATACCTGGAACGCCTCATACCGTAGCTTGACACAAGTACGTTCTGAATGGCCTTACGCGACTTTGTCGCGCTCAGGAAGAGCGCGCTACGGCGACGGATTCGCGTCGCTTCTTCCTCCGTCATCTCATACTCGTCCTGCGCATACTTCATTTCGCACACGCTCACGGTATTGTCGTCGCGGTCGATCAACATGTCTATCTGCGCGCCGCGCCCGTCCGAATCCTTTCCGCGCCACGAATACACGTCTGCGCCCACTCCGGATATTCCCAGTGCGGCCTTGATCTGCGGAATGTGCCAGAAGCAGACGCGCTCGAAGGAGACGCCTCTCCATGCGTTCAACTTCGGCGACGTGTAATGATGCGTCCAGAACTGAGGGTCGTTGCCCTTCCATGCATCGATAAACTGGAAATAGAAAAGGACGTAGTTGTCCACCAGCTGGTACACAGCCCCCCGCTTCACCTTTGCCGGTTGGTTGTATCTCCGCAAAAAACCACACTCCACAAGTTCCTCGAGGCATTCCGAAACGTCTCCGTTTGATTTCTCGCCGAGTTCGAACAATATCTCTGCCCTCGTCATACCCGCCTTCCGCCCTCCAAGCGCCCTTACGATTTCAACGTGCCGCCGCTCCATCCTGAACAAAGACGAGAAGAGCCTCTTGAATTCATCGCGCATCACTGACGATTCACCGAAGAAAAGCCTGTCAAAACTCTGTGCCACGCTTTCTCCCTCGCGCAAAAGGCTCCAATAATAGGCGACGCCGCCCATGGCCATGTAGCATTCGGCGATCTGCCCCCTGTCGTATGCGAGGTTTTTGAATGCGGCATAGTCCTCGCATTCTTTCAAGGTGAACGGAGCAATCGGCAACTGTACCGTCACGCGGTTGTGAAGTCCCCCGCGCGCACGCAGCATTTTCTTCAGCATCCATGTCGTCGCCGAACCGCATACGATGAGCAGGATGTCCTTCCGCGCCGATGCCCAGCCATTCCAGAAGGCCTCAAATGCGCGCAAGAATCCCGCGCATGGCGTATCGAACCACGGTAGTTCGTCAAGAAAGACGACTTTCTTCCTTTCCTTCGATGCCTCCAACAGGTCTGCAAGCTGCGAAAACGCCGTTATCCACGAATCAAGCCTTGGACATTTTGCCCGTCCATGTCGCTTCAGTTCCTCGCGGAACAAGTCCAGTTGTTCGCGCTTCGTGCCCTCTTCGATTCCTGTTGCCCGAAAGGCGAATTGCCCGTTGAAGAACTCGTTTACCAGGTATGTCTTACCGACCCGCCTTCTTCCGTACAAAGCAACAAATTCGGACTGCACCGATTCCAGCGCCCGAAGCAGTTCTCTCTGTTCTACTGTTCGTCCAATCATAAAGCCTCCTTGTTTTTCCCCATATTATACCACATATTCAGAGTTGTGGGGGAAACTCTCCAGAAAATCGCCAGACTTTTCCCCATAACTCCTTACAATTCTGTACTTATGGGGAAAACTTCACGCAGAAAAAACGCTCAGCAAGCCCGAGTCACGGGTAGATTTTCACCGTCTCGATCGCGTGATGGCCGAGGCGCAGATTACAGTCGCCGCAAGCGCAATCCCTGCAAATACAAGAGAGCGATGAGCCCTCCGGCTTGTCAGCTGGCAGGCGCTGTCCATTTGAGATTTATTCAATTTTCGCATGACAGACAGTTTAGCAAAAAATCCGTTTCTCCACCACTCAGTATGGCCTAAGCGCGTTAGTCTTGAGGAACGTCTCGTATTCAAGGCAGCTCCAGCATGATGGACCTAAACGCCGCAATCTCCTCTTCCGTCACGCCGCAGTCGAGCAGGTAAAGCTCAATCCGACGCCGAAGCGCGTCGCCCGGCTTGCCGTACCGCGCAAACCCCGCGTCGAAATGTTGCGTTCCGCGTCCGTGCTTCGGGTCCTCCACGCCGGGGATGTCCCCTTCGTTGTAGAACGTCGATTCGTAGTCGCGCTCAAGATCCTCCTTCTCGACGCCGAGAACGCCGTTCA
>CADCOC010000082.1 GCA_902802945.1 uncultured bacterium
AAGGGGGAAATTGAAGAAAATCAGGGGTTTCTGTCGTCGGACGATGCCGACAACCAGCCGGAGGCAGAACCTATGGCCTATTCACGATGAGATACGGATAATCACCTCGACATGTCGATGCTTGCGGAGGACAAGCCGCTTGGCTCGCCGGCGACTTCCCCGACGATCCGGCGCTTCTGCGGCCGCTCGCCGAGAACGTCTGTTACAGGAACGCAAAGGCGATGATCGGAGGAAGAGCATGAACGTGAAGGTTCAGGGGATTTTTGTCGTCTGTCTGCTGGCGATGTGGGCGTGCGTGGCCGCCGAGCCGATGAGAACGCCGCGTTTCAGCACGGCGCAGGAATGGCAGGAGAGGGGGCGCCCGCAGGTGATCGATTTCTTCGAGACGAACGTGTACGGCAAGATGCCGCCACGCCCGGCGAAGATCAAGTTCGAACTCTTCGAGCACGGCGCCGACGCGTTTGGAGGCCTAGCGCTCAGGAGGCAGTATCGCATCGTCTCCACCGACGCCTGCGGCGAACATTCGTTCGACGTGCTGGTGTATTTGCCGAAGGGCGCCGTCGTGAAGTCCGTGCCGGCGTTCGTGTACCCGAACTTCAGCGGCAACCATTCGCTGGTGGACGATCCGGCCGTGCGCCTTTTCGATGGGCATCCCTTCGCTGGCAAGCAACGCAAACGCGGCGCGCGGAAGGATCGCGCGCCAGTGGAGGAGATCGTGAGGCGAGGGTTCGCCTTCGCCACCTTCTGCTACGGCGCGATCTATCCGGACTACACGCCGTCGATGCGCGACGCCGCGCCCGATTCCGTGTGGAAGATATTCCCGAAGGAGAGGCGTCCGCAGGAGATTCTTGCACATCCCACATGGAGCTGGGGCTCCATGCGCGTGCGCGACCTGCTGGAGACGTTGCCGGAGATTGACCAGACGAAGGTCGCGGTCGCGGGGCAGAGCCGCATGGGCAAGAACGCAATCGAGACGGGCGTGTACGACGCGCGCTTCGCGCTGGTCTGCGCCAACTGCGGCGGCACGAAGTCGCTGAAGTTCCTCCCGAACCTCTGTTATCCGCACTGGTTCTCGTCGAACCTCAGGAAGTATGCGGCATGCGACAAACTTGGACAGCCGGTTGCTTCGCTGGTGGCGCAGGCGGCGAAGTTCCCCGATCCGCCGTTCGACCAGGCTGAGTTCGTCGCATGTATCGCGCCGCGCGCGCTGGTGGTCTCTGCGGCGACGAAAGACCGTACGTCCCCGCCTGCGGTAAATCAGATGCTGCTGGAGCGGGCGAATCCGATATTCCGGCTTTTCGGGAAGTCGATAGGCTGGCATCTGAAGGATGGGCCGCATTCGATCACGTACGAGGATTGGCGCTTCTTCATGGATTATGCTCGCAACGAGTTGAAATGGTAACGATTAAGAGAAAGGAAATGAGATGAACTGTTTCACGGACAAGGTGGCGGTGGTGACTGGTGCGGGCGGGACGCTGTGCAGCGCCATCGCGAAGGATCTTGCACGCCAGGGCGCGAAGGTGGTGCTTATCGGGCGCACAAGGGAGAAGCTTGAGAAGGTCGCGGCGGAGATCGTCGGGACAAATGTCCGCATCGAGCCGGGCGACGTCACGGACGAGAAGGCGATGATGGAGATTGCCGAGCGAGTTGCCGCCGAATGGGGACCGTGCCGTTTCCTCATCAACGGTGCGGGCGGCAACAACGTGAAGGCCATGCCCACGCGCCTGCACTTCTGCGAGAAGGATCTGGAAGTTGATTTCAGCCACAAAGAACTTCCTGCCGACCGCGGCTTCTTCGACATCGACATGGAGGCATTTAAGAGCGTACTCGAAATCAACACGCTCGGCACGGTCATCCCGAGCCGCATCTTCGGACTCCAGATGGCGAAGGCGGGCGGGGGCGCGATCCTCAACTTCGCGTCGATGAACACGTACCGTCCGCTCACGCGCGTCGCGCCCTACGCGATGAGCAAGGCGGCGATCGCGAATTGGACGATGTTCTTCGCGCAGTACATGGCGCCCGCGAAGGTGCGCGTGAACGCCGTCGCGCCGGGCTTTTTCGTGAACGAGCGCTCGCGCGGGTACTTGATGACGCCGGACGGCGGATTCTCCGCGCGCGGACAGCAGGTGATCCACCACACGCCGATGGGACGCTTCGGCGAGGCGGACGAGCTCCTCGGCTGCGTCAATTGGCTCCTCGACGACGAGAAGTCAGGCTTCGTCACTGGCATCACCGTTCCCGTCGACGGCGGGTTCCTCTCTTCGGCCGGAGTGTAGGTCGCCAGAGGTTCACAATTGACAAACCGGCCAGATGGGATAAAATGTAGCAAATGTTTTTTTGCAGGCAAAAGGAAGACGACAACATGAACAAACTGATAGTAGTTACGGCGGTTGCGGCAAGTGCGGTGCTGCCGATGATGCTTAACGCCGCAAGCATTTCCATCGATGGCGTGCGGCAGTACTGGCCGTGGAGCAACAAGGTCGAAATCAAGTACACCGTGACCGACAGCGATGGCTGCTTCGGCACCCGCGTGGGCAGGGTTCGCATCAAGAGCGTCGTCAACGGGGTCGAATACATCGCCTACGACGGCATTTCCCGCCCCGGGCAGCACACCGTCACGTGGGCGAATCCGCCTCAGGGCGTGAAATGCGATGACTGCAAGACGTCTGCGGAGCTGTTTCTCTCCGATCCCGTACCGTCCGGCGACGATTACATGATTGTCGATCTCGTGTCCGGCGCCGTCACCTACGAGGGACTCTTCGTGCCGAACGCGAAGTTCGCCTCTTTCACGGGACAGCAGATGTCAAACGCGCGCTACAACGCCGACAAGTACAAGACGACGCATTACGTTCTGCGCAAGGTTCCCAAAGGCACCTACAAGGCAAAGCGCGGGACAAAGGCGTTCAAGAGCTGGACGACCGACAAGGACTACTACATCGGAATCTTCTGCTGGACGACGGCGCACTACGGACACTTGATCAAGCGGAAGAACGGACAGGACGCCACCCCGTGGTCGGATTTCAGTCTGAAATCCCGTAGGTGGACGCCTCGTGACATCCGCGGAAATACGGTTCCGTCGGAGAGAATCACAACATATCCCAGTGCCGATGCCGCAATCGACGCGAAGAAGTGGCGTCCGCTTGAGCTGATCAATGCGAAGACGGGCATGAACTTCGACATCCCTACCGAACTGATGCACGAGATCGCCTGCCGCGCCGGATCGACGACCACGTATTTCTGGGGAAACGATGCGTCGCTTGCACCGCAATACGCGGTCTATGGGATTTCAGGCCGCCACACCGACTCGCAGTATGCTGATCCCCCCGGCACGAGGAAGCCCAACGCCTGGGGACTTTACGACATGGTCGGCAACGACTGGCAGTGGTGCAGAACGTATGTGGGCGAGGGTGCGCCGACTGACGTGTTTACGCCGGACAAAGGAGCGTCCGACCGCTGGTACGTGCGCGGGGAGAACATCTATCCCACCGATCCGACGCGATTGTCTTCCGACGTGCGGAGCTCTGCGTTCACCAAGAGCGGCGCAGGGTACAGCTTCCGCATGGCGTACGTCGTACCCAACGGGGGCAAGTAACCGATCTTGCTTTCGCTGTTGGGAGTTTAGGAGATTAGGAGTTTAGGAGATTAGAAGAAAACTTCAAATAGCCTCAATGACTCCAAAACTCCGAGGCTCCAAATAGCGAAAGCAATGATTGGTATCAAAGATGATTTTTTAGTTGTCTCCAAAATCAAAGAAAGGAAGAAAATGGTACAGGTAAGCAAGAAGTTCAAGACGGCGATGGCCGTGGTGATTTCCGCAGCCGCAGGACTGGCGGCCGCGCAGGCGGACGCCGTTTCGCAGACGGTGACGCATTCGCTCGACACGACGGTTGCGCCGTCCTTGGGCGGGAAGTTCCCCGAGACGATGCGCGGTGGCACGTGGAAGGTGATATACTCGTCGGCGGAGGGGCCGGAAGGGCGCGCCCTCGAAGTGCTCACCAAGCGCGCGGGGACGTATTTCCTGCGCGAGGCTCACTTCGCTACGCCGTTCGTGCTGCCGCTTGAAAAGGACGGCGGCGAGGTCGTCGATACGAAGCGGGACGCGTTCGTGATCGGCGTGCCGGAGAAGAACGCGACGCTGCGCGCGCTCTTGGGAAAGAAGAAGGTTCCCGCCGGCGGATACCTCATCAAGACGATGCGCAAGAACGGGCGTAATGTCGTCATCATCGCCGGCGACAATCCTTCCGCCGTACTCTGGGGAACGTTCGATTTCCTCGACGTGGTCGTTCCCGATCTCGAGGCGCGGCTGAAGAACGCCCACTGTTGCTACCCCGGTACGTTCTTCAGGAGCGAGAAGATTCCGTCATGCGAATACGCCACCGCGCCAGAGACTCCTGTGAGGAGTGCCTGGATGTGGGGACACGTCATCAACGACTACAACGCGTCGTTCCGCGAAATGGCGCGTGCCCGATTCAACCGCGCGATCATCTGGAATGACCGCCAGATCGTGAACGCGAAGCAGGTCGTCGAATGCGCCCACAGCTGGGGCATCGAGGTTTACTGGGGATTCCACTGGGGCTGGGGAATCCCGTTCAACGACCTCAGCAAGCTCGACGCTCTCTCCGACTCCATCGTGGACGAGTGGCGGCGTATCTGGAAGCCGATGGGCGGCGACGGCATCTACTTCCAGAGCTTCACCGAGACGAGCCAGCAGGAGATGGGCGGGCGCCTGATCGCCGACATCGTGACGGAGCTCGTGAACAAGACGGCGAAGAAGATACACGCCGAGTCGCCGGATACGGACATCATCTTCGGCCTCCACGCCTCGTCCATCCACAAGAAGGGCGCGACGGAGGCGATCGCGAGAACCGACCCGTCCCTGGAGATCCTCTGGGAGGACTGCGGCGCGTTCCCGTTCCACGATACGGGCCTTTCGCCGAAGATGATCAGCTACTGCGACAAGATCCTCGCGCTGACTCCGACCGTCGGATTCTGCTGGAAGGCGCAGCTCCGCATTGACTGGAGCCACTTCAGGCGTCCGCTCGCGGGTCCGTTCCTGCTCGGCTGCGCCAGCGAGCAGCTGATCGAGCGCGACCGCGCGCTCACGTTGCCGCGCCACGTGCAGATCGACGAGTATTGGATCAAGAACGGCAAGTTTGCGTACGACTTCGTGAAGCATGTCCGCGAGGGTAAACACCAGCCGAAGGAGTACAGCGCCGTGGCGGAATACAACCCGCCGTACAGCTTCGCGACGTTCTGCCAGTCCGAGCTCTTCTGGAGCACGAAGGACTCCTGGGACGAAATCACCAGACGCGCCCGCGCGCGTGCGCGTCCGGAGAAATAGGCTTTGGGCTTGTTTTCGGGCGGGGGGCCGTGGTAAAATACACACCTAATTTCGCAACTGAAAGGTAGAAGCAGAAGATGAATCAGGAAGCCTGGAAAAAGGTCGAGGACGCCGTGGCGGCCTCGAAGACGACGACGATCAAGCAGCTGTTCGCGGCCGATCCGGACCGCGCGGCCAAATACACGCTGAGCGCGGCGGGCTGGACGCTCGACTACTCGAAGAACCGCGTGGACGCCGACGTGATGAAGGCGCTCTTCGGTCTCGCGAAGGCCGCGAACCTCTCCGAGGAGATCGAGAAGATGTTCACGGGCGCAAAGATCAACCGCACCGAGAACCGCGCCGTGCTGCACACCGCGCTCCGGAACTGTGACCCCGCCGCGCAGGTGTTCGTGGACGGCAAGGACGTGATGCCCGACGTGCGCGCCGTGCTCGCGAAGATGGGCGCGTTCGCGGACGCCGTCCGTTCCGGCGCGCACCGCGGCTTCACCGGCAAGCGCATCAAGTACGTCGTCAACATCGGCATCGGCGGCAGCGACCTCGGTCCCGTGATGGCCACGCTCGCCCTCGCCCCGTACTCCAAGCGCTCGATCAGGAACTACTTCGTCTCGAACGTGGACTCCACCCACCTCGCCGAGACGCTCCGCGAGATCAAGGCCGACCAGACGCTCTTCATCGTCGCCTCCAAGACGTTCACCACGCAGGAGACGATGACGAACGCCCTCAGCGCGCGCGAGTGGCTCGTGAAGAAGCTCGGCGACGCCGCAGCCGTGGCGAAGCACTTCGTGGCGCTCTCCACCAACGAGGCGGAGGTCGTGAAGTTCGGCATCGATCCCGCGAACATGTTCGCGTTTTGGGATTGGGTGGGCGGACGCTACTCGCTCCCGAGCGCCATCGGCCTCTCGCTCATGATCTCCATCGGCCCGAAGAACTTCGGCAAGATGCTCAAGGGCTACTGGAAGATGGACAAGCACTTCCGCACGGCGCGCCTCGAGAAGAACATGCCCGTGGTGCTCGCGCTCCTCGGCATCCTCTATTCGAACGTCTACGGCGCCGAGAGCTACGCCGTGCTGCCCTACGACCAGTACCTCAGCCGCTTCCCGGCCTATCTCCAGCAGATGGACATGGAGTCGAACGGCAAGGCCGTGACGAAGGACGGCCAGCCCGTCACCTACTCCACCGGTCCGATCGAGTGGGGCGAGCCTGGTACGAACGGACAGCACAGCTTCTACCAGCTCATCCACCAGGGGACGCACCTCATCCCCGCCGACTTCATCGGCTTCTGCAAGACGCACAACCCGATCGGCGACCACCACGACAAGCTCATGGCCAACCTCTTCGCCCAGACCGAGGCGCTCGCGTTCGGCAAGACGGCCGAACAGTGTCGTGCGGACGGCGACCCCGAGGAGCTCGTGCCGTTCAAGACGTTCGAGGGGAACCGTCCCACGAACACCCTGCTTGCGGACGATCTCACGCCTGAGACGCTCGGCGCGCTCGTGGCGCTGTACGAGCACAAGATCTTCACGCAGGGCGTGATCTGGAACGTCTACTCGTTCGACCAGTGGGGCGTGCAGCTCGGCAAGGTGCTCGCGAAGAACGTCCTGAAGGACCTCGTCGCGGAGAAGGCCGACCTGAAGCACGACTCCTCCACGAACGCCCTCATCGCCCACTACCGGAAAGTCCTCGGCCGCGCCTAATCGCGGCTCTTCAGAAAGTGTGCGGGACAGAGGTGGCCTTTGCGCCCGCACACTTTCCCGCTTTCTGGCAAAAGTGTGCGGGATGAGATTTGGCCTTTCAACTTCACACTTTCTGCGTTTTTGTGGAAAGTGTGAAATTGGTGCTTGCTTATATCGGCAAAAAATACTATAATCATGGTGGTTTCGTCTAAGAAGGAATTTCCAGATGTTCTATGGCCGTAATTATTACATCAATCTTCTTGAAGAGCTGCTGAAAAAGCCGATAAGTTCTGTTGTTACCTGTCGTGGTCGGCGGCGTATCGGCAAGTCAACGCTTTTTGAGGAGTTTGCGCGGCGAAACGGATGTCGATTCTTGAAATTGGAGGGGCGTGCGCCAGGAGAAGGTGTTGGTGACCGCGAACAGCGCGAGGCCTTTGGGATACAGCTTGCCGAACAGTCTCCGCTGCCTCGCCTGACGCCGGAGGATTGGCCGCAGGCTTTCAAGCTTTTGGACAGCGTCCTTTTCGAGAGGCCGGAGTGGACGGTTCTCCTGTTGGACGAGATATCCTGGATGGGAGGATCCTCGGCGACCTTTGCCTCGGACCTGAAGATCGCCTGGGACAATCATCTCAAGAAGCATGACCGACTGATCCTGGTCATTTGCGGCTCCGTGTCTTCGTGGGTGACGGAAAATTTCGTGGAATCCACGGGCTTTGTCGGACGGCGTTCATACGATTTCATCCTGCCGGAGCTGCCGCTCTGCGAAGCCGTCGGTTTCTGGAATGACGTTCGGGAACGGAGGACGCCGCGTGAAATGCTCGACGTCCTCTCGGTGACGGGGGGCGTGCCGCGCTATCTCGAGGAAATGGACCTGACCCTCCCCGCGGACGAGAACATACGGCGGAGCTTCTATCGTCCGGAAGGTTATTTGTATCAGGACTTCTCCGCAATATTTGATCGCGTACTTGGGCAGAAGAAGGAGCGTTGCCGACGAATCCTGGAGTCGATTTCCGGAGGTGCGACGACGGTTTCCGAAATTGCAGCGGCGTTGGGCGTCGAGCGCAGCGGCTATCTGAGCGCCGACCTCAAGAACCTGGATGTCGCGGGATTCATTGCAGGCGATCGCGGGATCAACCCAGAGACCGGGGCGCAGGCCCTTCAGATTCGCTACCGCATCAAGGATTGCTACACGCATTTCTACCTGAAGCAGGTTTTCCCCGAGCGCGAGCGAATCGAGAAAGGACTGTATGAGGCGGTGACGCTCTCGAGCACGGTGGGTTGGGATGCTCGCATGGGCCGCCAGTTTGAGACGCTCGTTTTGAATAACTTTAAGGCTCTGTTGCCATTCCTTGGGCTTTCGGGCGTGGGCGTACTCTCGGCAGCGCCCTATCTGAAACGGGGGCGGAAGGGCGAAGGGTGTCAGATTGACCTGCTCGTTCAGACGGAGGCGATTGCATACGTCATCGAGATCAAGCGAAAACGCGTGATTGGCGAGGGCATTGCGGCGGAGGTGGCGCAAAAGGTCTCGCGGCTCCCCTTGCGGAAAGGTGTTTCAGTGCGGACGGCGCTTGTATACGAGGGCGAACTCGACGAGTCGCTCGTGCGCCGTCAGGTCTTCGACTTCTTGATCCCCGCGAGGAAACTACTGGGGCTTTAAGTATAAGTAGAAGGACATGTTAATGGCGAAAGAAATTACGAGGGATTCACTTGATGAGCGCTGAGGTACATCCTTGTTGCCTGACGATTGCGGGCAGTGACTCCGGCGGCAACGCCTTGCAAAATGGAAAAGTGTCAAAGGAAAAGCGGTGGTTGGCGTGTGTACAAAGGGAATGTGCGAAATTGACATTTTCCAGACGGCAACTGGAAAATGTCTGCCGACTGTCTTGGCGCTAACATCCTATACGGTGGTCAAATGGGATGCTAATGGAGATAAATCATGAAATGGCAGGTTGTGCTGAAAATGGGAGTGGTGAACATGTTGCCACAGCGGTTGATGCCGGTGCTGCTTTTGTCCGCATGTTTAGGCTGCATCATACTTCCAATTCCTCACTATAGACACCATTTGGACGAAGTCAACGGCGTCGTGTTGGATTCTGAGACAAAGGCTCCTATTAGCGGCGTTGACGTAGTTGTAAGTGCAGGGCGATATTCATGTAGCACAAAGACAGACATGGCTGGGCGTTTTGAAACCAAAGAAGAAGGGGGATGGCACTTCATTTGGTGGGTGGCGACGCCATCAAGTGGATCGCTGTTGCCTACTCATATAGACTTCAGTGATGGCGTCTTTCATGACGTAACCATGTCTGCTTACGGGTATTTGCCGAAAACTCGCCCTTTATATATTGATGGTCCAGATGGCAAGTTGTTTACAAGGCCAACTTGTAATTCAGTTATTGTTGATCCAGATGAAATATCGCCAAGTAGGTCGGATGAGGATCGCGATGAGGATCGCTTGGTGAAGAAGGGCGGCAAGGAGGTATATGTTCTCCACTTGCATAAAGTAGACGGCAGTGAGGCGGGGAAAAAAGACTGACGCCGTTTTGTTTTTCCCATCCGGCGGGAAGAATTGAGCAGGTCGTGTGCCGAGAGCGGCAAGAGTACCGCTTCCCCGACACATGCGAATATGCTATACTACCGCCAAACACAACTAGAGAAAGAAAGAACGGCGGCTTGATGAGTGCAGGTGTTCATCCTTGTTGCCTGACGATTGCGGGCAGTGACTCCGGCGGCAACGCCGGCGTGCAGGCCGACTTGCGCGCGTTTCACGCCTACGGCCTGCATGGCTGCACCGTGTTCGCGGCGCTTACGGCGCAGAACCCGTTCGGCGTCTCCGCCATTCACCAGGTGCCGCCGGATTTCGTGGCGGCGCAGCTCGACGCGGTGCTGGGCGTCTACGCGATCAAGGCGCTCAAGACGGGCATGCTCGCCGACGCGGCGGCGATCGAGGTGGTGGCCGACCGCGTGGCGCGCCACCCGGAGATCGCGAAGGTGGTCGATCCCGTGATGGTCGCGACGAGCGGGGCGAAGCTCATTTCCGACGACGCGGTGGCCACGCTGACGGCGCGGCTCCTGCCGTGCGCGACGCTCATCACGCCGAACCTGCCGGAGGCGGAGGTGCTGTGGGGGCGTGCGATTACGGGTCGGAACGACGTGCATGAGGCGGCGAAGGCGCTCCACGGACGCTTCGGCTGCGCCGTGCTCGTGAAGGGCGGACACGCCACGGGCGACCTCGCGGCGGCGGAGGATACGCTCTACGACGGCGAACAGTTCTACGCATTTACGCTGCCGCACATCGACACCCCCGTCTCCACACATGGCACGGGCTGCTCGCTCGCGGCGGCGTTGGCTGCGGAACTTGCGCTCGGGCGCGCGTTGCCGGACGCGGTGTCCGGTGCGAAGGCGTTCGTGCATCGCGCGATTGCCACGTCCTACTGGGTGGGGCCCAACTGCGGCGTCCTCGGTTGGGGGCGCTGAATCATGTTAAATGACGGAAAGTTGAGGATCATGAGATGAAACTGAGTGACAATCACGTTATCGGACTGGGATGCCTTGGCGAGCTGATAGTCTTCGCCGTCGGTATAATCTTGTTGCGAGATACGGAAGCGGGTATCAGTGCATACGGCTATATGATTCTCCTCGTAGGGCCGTATTTCTTCCTGCGGTGGCTTCTGAACCGTTTCGACCTCTGGTCTCCTATCGTGGGAGCCGTGATGGGGCCTGTTTTTGTCCTCGGATGTTTTCTGCTCGGACAGTTTGCGCCGTTGCCAACCGATAAGGAGTCTGGTACCAAGGGCTCCGACGAGCAGATAGAAAAGGATGCCTCGGGGGGAACAGTGCCGCCAGGCGTCAGCTACACGCCCGCGTCCACGAATGAAGTCTCCGTTGAGGAGGCGCTCGCGGAGCTGGACGAACTTGTCGGGCTCGCGCCAGTGAAGGCAGAGGTGAGGCGTTTCGCGAAGCTTGTGCATGTGGCGCAGCAACGCAAGGCAAAAGGACTCAAGGTGGCGCCGATCTCGTACCACATGGTTTTCACCGGCAATCCTGGCACGGGCAAGACGACCGTCGCGCGCATCATGGCGAAGGTTTACAAGGCTCTAGGAGTGGTGAAGAAGGGGCATCTCGTAGAATGCGACCGTGGCGCGCTCGTGGCCGGCTATGAGGGACAGAGTGCCATCAAGACCGGGAAGGTGGTCGACTTTGCGCTGGACGGCGTTCTGTTCGTGGACGAGGTGTACTCGCTCGTGAACGGGCCGCAGGACAGCTACGGCGAAGAGGTTATATCGACTCTCCTGAAACGCATGGAGGACGACCGCGACCGCCTCGTGGTGATCGTGGCCGGATACACCGACGAAATGAAGAAGTTCATAAACGCAAACTCCGGCCTCGCCTCGCGCTTCAACCACTATGTGGAATTCCCCGACTACGCGACGGACGAGCTGGCGGAAATATTCCGGAGGATGGCAAAGAAGAACCAATATGTGCTTTCCCCGGAAGTGGAGCGCGACCTATCCGCCTTCATCGCCGAAAAGACGGCGAACCGCGACCGCAGGTTCGGCAATGCGCGTTGGGCACGCAATCTCTTCGAGCAGGCCGTTGCCCACCAGGCGGAGCGCGTGGCTGATCTCGCGAACCCGACCGAGGCGCAGCTCATGACAATTGAGATGCGTGACATCGGCGAGATGGGCAAGGGGGCGGTTGGTTTCGGCGCGGACTCACTTGGACGGACCGTGCCGCCTGGCGTCCACTACACGCCAGCTTCCACGAACGTCGTCAGCGTGGAGGAGGCCCTTGCCGAGCTGAACGAACTCGTGGGGCTCAAGCCCGTCAAGGAGGAGGTGGAGAAGTTCGCGTCTTTCGTGCGCGTGGCGCAGCAGCGTAAGGCCGCCGGACTCAAGGTGGCGCCGATCTCCTACCACATGGTTTTCACAGGCAACCCTGGTACGGGCAAGACGACCGTCGCGCGCATCATGGCGAAGATATACCGTGCGCTCGGCGTTGTGAAGAGTGGACACCTCGTGGAATGCGACCGAAGCGGTCTTGTGGCAGGATACACGGGCCAGACCGCCATCAAGACGGGGAAAGTGATTGACTTCGCGCTCGACGGAATTCTCTTCGTGGACGAGGCGTACTCGCTCGTGAACGGCCCGCAGGATACCTACGGCAGCGAGGCGATATCCACACTCCTGAAGCGCATGGAGGATGACCGCGACCGCCTCGTGGTGATCGTGGCCGGATATACCCACGAGATGAAGGGGTTCATTGACGCGAACTCCGGTCTGGCCTCGCGCTTCACGCACTATGTGGAGTTCCCCGACTACACGGCGGAGGAGCTTGCGGCGATGTTCCGTCAGCGCGCGAAGAAAAACCAGTATGTCCTTTCCAAGGATGTGGAGAAGTGGCTTGACGCATTCATCCGCGTGCGCATGAACACGGTAAAGCGCGACCGCACTTTCGGCAACGGACGCTGGGCGCGGAACCTCTTCGAGGAGGCCGTGTCGCGCCAGGCCGTGCGAGTGGGGAAAATCAAGGATCCTACGCCCGAGCAGCTTAAGACCCTCATTATGAGGGACGTGGGCATTAAGCTTAAGGATCCCGACGCATCCAATGAAGACTAGGATCGTAGCAACCGCGAAATTGTGGTATACTAATTGCCTTTCCAAAAAGAGGTGCCTATGAAACTTGATCCGACGAAGATGAAAGACTGGGAAATCGCCGAGGCGGCAGAAGAGACGCTGCGCCCGGCGGCGGAGCTCGCGGCCGAACTCGGCCTGGAGTCCGGCGAATGGACGCCCTACGGCGACGTGCTCGCCAAGGTGGACGTGACGAAGGTGCTGAAGCGCCTTGGCGAGAAGAAGCGCGCGAAGTACATCGACGTGACGGCGATCACGCCGACTGCGCTCGGCGAGGGCAAGACCACCACCACGCTCGGCCTCGTGGAGGGACTGGGGCGCCTCGGCAAGAAGGTGATCGGCTGCGTACGCCAGCCGTCCGGAGGCCCCACGTTCAACATCAAGGGCAGCGCGGCGGGCGGCGGCCTTGCGCAGGTCGTGCCGCTCACGAACCTCTCGCTTGGCCTCACCGGCGACATCGACGCGATCACGAACGCAAACAACCTCGCGATGGTGGCGCTCAACAGCCGCATGCAGCACGAGCGCAACCACGACGACGCCTGGCTCGCCGCGCGCGGGCTGAAGCGTCTCGACATCGACCCTGAGCGCGTGCAGCTGCGCTGGGCGATCGACTTCTGCGCACAGGGTCTGCGCAACGTGGAGATCGGTCTCGGCGGCGGCGCGCTCGACGGCTTCCAGATGAAGAGCGGCTTCTACATCACCGTCGCGAGCGAGGTGATGGCGATCCTCGCCATGTCCGCTGACCTCGCCGATCTCCGCAAGCGCCTCTCGAAGATCGTGGTGGCCTACGCGAAGGACGGCAAGCCCGTCACGACCGCCGACCTCGAGGTGGACGGCGCGATGTGCGCGCTTCTCGTGAACGCGATCAAGCCGACGCTCATGCAGTCCGTCGAGGGGCAGCCCGTGTTCGTGCACGCGGGCCCGTTCGCAAACATCGCGATCGGACAGAACAGCGTGGTGGCGGACCGCCTCGCGTGCGCGCTCGGCGACTACGTCGTCACGGAGAGCGGATTCGCAAGTGACATGGGCTACGAGAAGTTCTGGAACATCAAGTGCCGCTGCTCGGGTCTGAAGCCCGACGCCGTCGTGCTCGTCGCGACCGTCCGCGCCCTCAAGGCGCACGGTGGCGCGCCCGCCGTGAAGGCCGGCCTCCCGCTCGACCCCGTCTACACGCACGAGAACCTGGAGCTGCTTGAGAAGGGCTGCGACAACCTGCTCGCGCACATCGACATCATCCGCCGCAGCGGCGTGCAGCCGGTCGTGTGCCTCAACGCGTTCTACACCGACACGCCCGCCGAGCGCGACCTCGTGCGCCGTGTGGCCGAAGGCGCGGGTGCGCGCTTTGCCGTGAGCGACCACTGGCTGAAGGGCGGCGAGGGCGCGCTCGACCTCGCGAACGCCGTGATCGCCGCGTGCGACGAGCCGAACGAGTTCGCCTTCCTCTGCGACCTCGACGAACCGCTCGCCGACCGCATCGAGAAACAGGTGAAGGAAGTGTACGGCGGCGACGGCGTGGACTACACGCCCGAGGCCGCGCAGAAGCTCGCCGCCTACCAGGCCGACCCCGAGACGGCGCGCCTCCCCGTGTGCATCGCGAAGACCCAATACTCCCTCTCGCACGACCCGAAGCTGCTCGGTCGTCCGAAGGGATGGCGTCTGCCGGTGAAGGACGTCCTGATCTACCGGGGCGCGGGACTGCTCGTGCCCGTCGCGGGCGAGATCAAGCTCATGCCGGGAACGTCCGCCTCGCCGGCCTACCGCCGCATCGACGTGGACGTGGAGACAGGCCACGTGAAGGGCCTCTTCTAAGCAAACGCAGACGTCGCCATGATCATCCACCCGCTCGACAACGTTGAGATCCGCGCGGACGGGCACAAGTATGCCCTCTGCGCCATCCGCGCGGGCGAGAACGTGATCAAGTACGGCATGCCCATCGGGCACGCCACGTGCGACATCGCGCCCGGTGAACATGTGCATGTGCACAATGTGGCCACGAATCTCGGCGATAACCTCATCTACGCCTACGAGCCGGATCCTGTCGTGTCGCAGCCAACGTCGCGCGCGGCGCAGATTCCGACTTTCAAGGGATACCGCCATCCAGACGGGCGCGTGGGCGTGCGCAACGACATCTGGATCGTGCCGACCGTCGGTTGCGTGAACAACCTCTGCGAACGGCTTGCTGCCAGTTGCGGAGGCATTGCGCTCACGCATCCCTATGGCTGTTCGCAGCTCGGCGCGGACCACGAGATGACGGCGAACCTGCTCGCCGCGCTCTGTCGCCATCCGAACGCGGGCGGCGTACTCGTGGTGGCGCTCGGCTGCGAAAACAACACGCTCGAGTCGTTTAAAGAGCGCCTTGGCGACGTGACATCGCTCAACATTCGCTTCCTGCGCGCGCAGGATCCCGGCGATGAATATGCGCGCGGTCTAGAACTGCTAGCAGAGCTAGATCAAGCTAGAATCAAGGAGCGCGTGGAGATTCCGGTCTCGGAGCTCGTCGTGGGGCTCAAGTGCGGCGGAAGCGACGGTTTCTCGGGACTCACGGCAAATCCGCTCGTGGGGCGCTTCAGCGACTGGCTCGTTGCGCGCGGCGGTTCCACGATCCTCACGGAGGTGCCGGAGATGTTTGGCGCGGAGACGCTGCTGATGCGCCGGTGTCGCGACCGGACGGTGTTCGAGAAGTGCGTGAAGATGATCAACGACTTCAAGGACTACTACGCGCGCCACGGACAGCCCTGCTACGAAAACCCGTCGCCCGGCAACAAGGCGGGCGGCATCACCACGCTTGAGGACAAGTCGCTCGGCTGCGTGCAGAAGGGCGGCAGCTCGTGCGTGGAGGACGTCCTCGATTATGGCGAGCACGTGAAGGCGCACGGTCTTTCGCTTCTCACGGGGCCGGGCAACGACCTCGTGGCGTCAACCGTGCTTGCGGCGAGCGGGTGCCACCTCGTGCTGTTCACGACCGGACGCGGCACGCCGTTCGGCACGGTCGTGCCGACGATGAAGATTGCCACGAACACGACGCTCGCCACGGCGAAGCCGCATTGGATCGACTGGGACGCGATGGCGAACCCGGATGTGGAGGCGTTCGCCGCGAAGGTGTTGGAAATCGCGTCCGGCGCGCCGGCGCGCAATGAGGTGGAAAATGCCCGTGGCATTGCAATCTTCAAAGACGGCGTCACGCTCTAATCGCAGCGCCTCGTCGCCGGTCGGGTTCTTCGACAGCGGCGTGGGCGGATTGTGCGTGCGCGAGGCGTTCAGGCGGCGTCTGCCACACGAGGATACGATCTACATCGCCGATACGGCACACTGTCCCTACGGGAACCGTCCGGCGGCCGAAATCATACGTCTCGCGCGTCGGCACGTGCGCACGCTGCTCGCGCGCGGCTGCAAGATGGTGGTGGTGGCCTGCAACACGGCCACGGCGGCGGCGATCGACGTGCTGCGCGCCACATGGCCGGACGTGCCGTTCGTGGGCATGGAGCCGGCGGTGAAGCCGGCCGTGCTGCGCTCGAAGAGCGGCGTGGTGGGCGTGCTCGCCACGCAGGGGACGTTCAACGGACGCCTCTACCGCGAGACGTGTGCGCGTTTCGCGCGCAAGACGACTGTGCTGACGTGCGTGGCGGACGAGTTCGTGACGCTCGTCGAGCGCGGCGAGACGACGGGCCCGCGCGCCGAGGCTGCGGTGCGCGCGCGCGTTGAACCTCTTCTTGCGGCGGGTGCGGATCACCTCGTGCTCGGCTGCACGCACTTTCCGCATTTGAAGCCCCTGATTGAGCAGGTCGCGGCGGGCCGCGCGAAGGTCGTGGAGCCTTCCGACGCCGTCGCGCGTCAGGCCGAGCGCCTGCTCGCCGCGCGGGGTCTCCTCAACCCCGCCGGCGGCAACTCGCACGTCTTTATCCGTTCAACTTGATTTCTGTCAGGCCGTTTTGCCGGGGGTGAACGTTGCCGTGAGGGGACGTCCCCGTGCGCCGAAGCAGTTGATGGGCGTCACCGTGAAGCGCACCTCGCCCTTGCCGAGATCCGCTATCCTGAAGTAGCACGTGTGCTGCATGGCGTTCTTCTCGTGTCCGAGCGCGTGGTTGAAGCCGAGCGGCAGGACGGTTTTCTTCAACGGGGAGCCGTCCTTGGCCTCCGCCGTGAACTCGAGCGTAAAGAGGCGCGCCTTGTCGTCCTTCACGACCGGCGGGACGACGATCTTGTAGGAGGGCTTCTTCTGTGACGGAATCGTCTCCTTGCCGTCCGGCGACTTGCCGCCGCGGTTCTTCGCCTTGACGACCGTGATCTCCAGCGCGGCGTCCGCCGGGAACTGCGGGGCGTTCATCTTCTTCGCGTGCTCCGCGAAGGCGAACGGACGCGGTTCCGCCGAGGGAAGCGGCATGACCCACTCCTCGCCGATGTCGAGGTTGGAGAGGAATTCGCGGCGCTTCACCGCGATGTGGTCGTCGTACACGCTCCAGAGCATGCCCTGTCGGCAGTCGCCGGACTTGAACGCGGCGAGGCCTTTCATCGCGTCGCGCTTCCAGGCATCGGGCGCGAACGCATTGCCATTCTCGAATCCCTGCGGAACGAACTCGCGCGTCGGTATGCCCGTGTAGCGGAGGGAGCTTGTGCCGACGGACGTGAACGCACCCTGCCAGATGGAGCGCTCGTCGGTGAGCGAGTAGTGGGAGTGTCCGGAAAACGCGACTGCGTTTGAGTAGGCCGAAAGCGTCTTGGTGACGATGCCCTTGTCATGTCCCCATGCCCAGGAGCCGTAGCAAGTGTTCTTGGGATGCGGATGCTGCACGTAGAAGAACGGAAGGGCGGGGTCGATCTTCTTGCCGTTGGCGGACATGAAGTCCGCGATGCGTCCGAACGCATACACCTTTTTGCCCGCTTCGGGGCCGTAGCCACCCATGTCCCAGTGCGCGCCGATGAAGGTGTAGCCCTTGATCTCCTTCGAGTAGATGGGCGCATACGGCTCGTGGAACACCTTCTCCCACCAGCCGGCCATGTCCTTCTGGAGAACGTGTTTCGCGCGTTCGGTGGCGTCGGGGTAGAGCTTCTCGGCGAGTTTGCCGTAGTTGAAGCCCTCCCAGTCGTGGTTACCGGTGACGAAGAACTTGGCGACGGGGCGTCCGTCGGGATACTTGTCGTCGGGAAACACGGAGTACCAGGCCTCTGCGACGGCCAGGAGGTGGGTGTCCAGGCCCTTGTCGGCCATGTCGCCCGCGATGACGACGGCGTCGACGTCCTGGCTGCGGAACCACTCGAGCGTGTGCTTGAAGGTGAGGTTGTTGCCGAAGGCGCTCATCTCCTCGTTCGCCCCGATACGGAGGATGTGGATATCGGAGACGACGCCAAACTTCAGTTTGGGTACACCTGCGGCGGACTTGCCGTTGGATGCGAAGAACCGGCAGCCGTTGAACGCGCCGAGCGCGCCGAACGCCGCGCCGCCGATGAAGAACTGCCTTCTTGAGATATTCATGTTTGCTTTTGGCCTGTTCATTTTATTTGTGCTCCTTTGATGACTTCGGCGGAATTCTACCAGAACCCTTCGTACCGTGCAAGAGCGCCATGCGCACGCGACCGCCGCTGGCGGAGCTAATGTCTCGCCTCTCTCGTCATCCCCTGCGCACCCGCCATCGGCTCCGTCCCATAAGGCCATCGGTGGGCTACGCCCCAATCCGCATCTGCCGCCAGATCAAGAAGCTCCCCTGCGCCCGTCACTGACGATGCGAGCGCAGGCGTGCAATTCAAAAACTCTGAGCAAAAAATGGATTTCGGTTTGACTTGGTGGGCCAAATCCGATATACTATCCGCCAATTTTCCGTCTGGACCAGGCCGTAACCGACTGCCTGGCCGGTAAGGAGAGAACAAAAAGGACACACAAATGCCTAAGATGAAAACAAAGAAGTGCGCCACGAAGCGCATGAAAATGTCGGCTACGGGAAAGGTGATGCGTTCCCAGGGTGGCAAGGCCCACCTGAACGGCTACAAGAGCCGCGGACGCAAGCGCAATCTCCGTGGCATAACCGTCACTGACGTATCCGTCGAGAAGACGATGCACCGCATGCAGCCGTATGCCTAAGGAGGAATAAGAAATGTCACGTGCAACAAACGCCCCTGCTTCCCGCGAACGCCGCCGCAAGCGCCTTGAACTGGCGAAAGGATTCCGCGGCCACCGCTCCAAGACCTTCCGCACGGCGACCGAGGCGGTCGACCGCGCCCGTCGTCTGGCGACGATCCACCGCAAGCTGAAGAAGCGCGACTTCCGTCAGCTCTGGATCGCCCGCATCAACGCCGCCACGCGTGCCGAGGGCATGAGCTACAGCGCGTTCATCGCGGGCCTCACCAAGGCCAACGTCACGATCAACCGCAAGATGCTCAGCGAGATCGCGATCCGCGATCCCGAGGGATTCAAGCAGATCGTCGAGATCGCGAAGAAGGCGTAAGCCCGCTTCGCGGAATCGACCAGCAACCAGCAGCCAGTCCTCACTGGCTGCTGTTTGTTTTTTTCCCAATTGAATTCCGCCCCCGTTTTTGGTATACTTAATCCTCGTTTTCACCCAAGAGGAAAAATTAATATGGCAGTGATAGGACAGGGCCTCGTGCTTATGATTGCAGGCATGGGCATCGTTTATCTGTTTTTGACAGTGTTGATTTTCGTGGCGAAGTATGCCTCCGCCTTCGTTGCGCGGTTCGACGGCATACTTCCGCAGGATGCGCCGAAGAAGGCGCCTGCGAAGAAGGCCGCAGGCGACGACGACGCCAACGTGGCGCTCGCGATTGCGGTGGCGCTGGGGTGACAACTACCGGGGAAAACCAGTTTTCCCCGAACCCCTTTCATAAGGATTTTCAATTTTATTCATAAGGAGCTACAATGGCAAAGAAAAACGTTAAATTCATGCTCACCGCGTTCCGCGACGGATTCCAGAGCGTCATCGGCGCGCGCGTGCTTTCCAAAGACTTCCTGCCCTGCGTGGAGGAAGCGTACCAGGCGGGCGTCCGCTGGTTCGAGGCGGGCGGCGGCGCGCGTTTCCAGAGCTGCTACTTCTACTGCCAGGAGGATGCGTTCGACGTGATGGACAAGTTCCGCGCGGCGGCCCCCGAGGCGGACCTCCAGACGCTCTCGCGCGGCGTGAACGTCGTCGGCCTCGAGTCGCAGTCGAGCGACATGATCAAGCTCCACGCGCAGATGTTCAAGAAGCACGGCATGAGCTCGATCCGCAACTTCGACGCGCTCAACGACGTGAACAACCTCAAGTGGTCCGGCCAGTGCATCCACGACGCGGGCCTCAACCACGAAGTCGTCATCACGATGATGGGCCTTCCGCCCGGCATCGACAATAAGGGCACGCACACGCCGGAGTTCTATCGCGACCGCCTGAAGATGATCATGGACGCCGGCATCCCGTTCGACCGCGTGGCATTCAAGGACGCGTCCGGCACCTCCACGCCCACGACCGTCTACAACACGATGAAGCTCGCCCGCAAGCTGCTCGGCGACAAGATCCACATCCAGTTCCACTCGCACGAGACGGCCGGCAACGGCGTCGCGTGCTACCTCGCGGCTCTCCGCGGCGGCGCGGACGGCCTCGATCTCTCGATGGCCCCGATGAGCGGCGGCACCTGCCAGCCCGACATCATCACGATGTGGCACTGCCTCGACGGCGATCCCGACTTCGGCTTCGACTTCGACATCAACAAGATCAAGAAGGC
>CADCOC010000083.1 GCA_902802945.1 uncultured bacterium
GTCCGCGGCGTTTTTGCCGCGGGGGACTGCGCGGAGCCGAAGTTCAAGCAGGCGGTCGTTGCCGCTGGAGACGGCGCGATAGCGGCCATGGAGGCCGCGGGATACATTTCGAAAGGAGAATGACAATGGCAGAACTGATAGTTGCCCTCGACGTGCAGACGCGCGCGGAGGCCGAGGCAAAGGTGAAGCTTCTCGGCGATTCGGTTGGTTTCTACAAAATCGGACTGGAGCTGTTCACGGCCGAAGGCCCTGACGTGGTGAAGGCCGTGAAGGACTTCGGCAAGAAGGTGTTCCTGGACCTCAAGTTCCACGACATCCCGCGCACCGTCGAGCGTGCCGTGCTGAGCGGCGGCAAGCTCGGCGTCGATCTCATGACGATCCACTCAGTGGGCGGGAAGGCGATGATCAAGGCGGCTGCGGACGCCGCGGCCACGTTCGGCGCGGCCGGGCCGAAGATCCTCGCCGTGACCGTGCTCACGTCGCTTGACCAGTCCGACCTCGCGGACGTCGGTATCGTCGGACGCACCCCGGCCGACCAGGTGCTCGCGATGGCGCAGTTCGCCACGGCCAACGGCGCACACGGTCTTGTTTGCAGCCCAAAGGAAGTGGGTACGCTCTCGCGTCTTCTGCCCGCCGGCACGTTGTTCATCACGCCGGGCGTGCGTCCGGCCGGCGCGGCCGTGGGCGACCAGAAGCGCGTGGCGACGCCGTCCGACGCGGTACGCGACGGCGCCACCCACCTCGTGGTGGGACGTCCGATCCTCGCGGCGGAAGACCCCGCCGCCGCCGCCCGTGCCATCCGTGCGGAAATGGATGCCGTAAAGTGACGGCATGGCGGATTGCCGTTAGCGTGCTGGCGTGCGTGCTTGCCGCCGCGTTGCCGTGGGCGCTGCGCCTCTGGCGGGAACTCCGATGGGGCCTGCCAGTGCGCATAACGGTCGATCCCGACAATCCATCCGCCGAGGTTCTTGCCGACTACTTCGCCACCGTCGCGCGGCGGCTCGACGAGCATCCTGAACGAATGCGTCTCGTCATCGACGGCCGCACAACTGCGCACCGTGCGCTGACGCTGGACTTCCAGCCCGATGGGCGCATGTGCGCGTGCGTGGAAGGAGATGCGCCGGTACGCTTCAGCCTGCGCCACCGCTGGATACCCGACCATCCTGTGCCGCTGGACTTGCGTTCATGCCGACTCTGGATCGAGCCAGTGGACGCCAACCGTTTCCGCGTGATGGACAGCGTGCCTTTCTGCGTGCCGGGAACGGTCTATGCCCTATGCGCGCTCGTTGCAACGGCAGGTGTGGTGTTTTTCTCACCGGAATGTCTGGCACTTGCCATTGGCCTTGCTGCAGGGTGCTTTACATCCCGCACCATGCGTCCCTAACTTGCGGCACGGCCTGTCAATTTATGGTATACTATTTACCAATTTTCAAGGAAAGCCAGAAAACATGAAACCAATTCTGATGATGGGATCCGCGGCGTATTCGCCGTTCCGCCTCGACGCCCTGCGCGCTGCCCTCGCCGCCACCGACAAGGCGCTCGCGAATGTGTCGATCGACGCCCGTTGGGTGTACGTGATCGAGCCCGAGGGCGAAGGCCCCGACGCCGAGACGCTCGAACGCGCGGCCCTGCTCCTGAATGCCGAGAGCGGGGAATGGGGAACGGGGAATGGGGAACGGGGGTCGTTCTACGTCACGCCGCGCAAGGGTACGATTTCGCCGTGGTCGTCGAAGGCCACCGATATCTTCCGCAACTGCGGTTTGAAGGGCATCGCGCGCGTTGAACGTGGCATCCGTTATTGTATTACCTCTGACGGAAACGGCAAGAGTGCCGCTTCCCCGAATCAGCAGCCCCTCGGGGAAGCGGCGCTCTCGCCGCTTCAGAACAACAAGGCGATTGCAGCACTTTACGACCGCATGACCGAGGGTGTGTACACGGACCTCGACGACCTCTTCGACTGTCCGCCGCCGAAGCCCGGCGTCACGTTCGACGTGCTTGGACGCGGCGTGGAGGCGATCCGCGAGGCGAACGTCTCGCTTGGCCTCGCGATCAGCGAGCCGGAGATGCAGTACCTCGCCGAGAGCTTCAAGGCGGCGGGGCGCAACCCCACGGACACGGAACTCGTGATGTTCGGTCAGGTGAACTCCGAACACTGCCGCCACAAGATCTTTGGCGCCCAGTTCATCATCGACGGGAAGAAGCAGAAAGACTCTCTCTTCGGGATGATCAAGAACACCCACAAGAAGAACGGCAAGGGCACGCTTGTTGCCTACAAGGATAACTCCTCGGTGGTGGAAGGCTTCGAGACGGAGGTCTTTGGTCCGGTGGGCGCTACTTCTAGCGAATCTAGAGCTTCTAGCAATTCTAGCACATCTAGAATTTCTAGCGCCTCTAGAACTTCTAGCCCCGCTAGCCCCTCTAGCGATCACACCTACCGCTTCCGCAAGCTCCAGCTCGACCAGCTGATGAAGGTCGAGACCCACAACCATCCGACGGCGATTACCCGGGCGCGGCCACGGGCGTGGGCGGCGAGATCCGCGATGAGGCGGCGACGGGCAGCGGTTCGCGCTCGAACGCGGGCATCTGCGGCTTCATGGTGAGCGACCTGCACATTCCCGGCTACCCGCAGCCGTGGGAGCGCGAGTACGCGGAGTTTCCGAAGCGTCTTGCCACGCCGCTCGCGATCATGACCGAGGGTCCGATTGGCGGTGCGGCGTTCGGAAACGAGTTCGGGCGTCCGCAGCTCACGGGCTTCTTCCGCACGTACGAGGGCGTAGCCGCCGGGTTGTATCGCGGCTACCACAAGCCCATCATGCTGGCGGGCGGACACGGCGTGATCATCCGCGACCAGGTGGAGAAGAAGCCGGTCAAGACCGGCGCGTACATCGTGCAGATCGGCGGTCCTGCCATGCGCATCGGCCTCGGCGGCGGCGCGGCATCTTCGATGATGACCGGCACGAACGACGAGGCGCTCGACTTCAACAGCGTCCAGCGCGGCAACGCGGAAATGCAGCGTCGCTGTCAGGGCGTGATCAACGCCTGCGCGTCGATGGGGCACAAGAACCCCGTTCTTTCCATTCACGACATCGGCGCGGGCGGTCTTTCCAACGGCTGCCCCGAACTCGTGGAGGCGACAGGCGGAAAGTTCTCGCTCCGCACGGTCCACAACGAAGAGCCCTCCATGAATCCGATGGAGATCTGGTGCTGTGAGGCCCAGGAGCGTTACGTGCTTGCGCTGAAGCGCGAGGCGCGCGCGTGGTTCGAGGAACTCTGTGCCCGCGAGCGCTGTCCCGTGGCGTTCATCGGCGAGGCGACGGGCGACGGACGTCTCATCCTCGAGGACGAATACTTCCACGACCGTCCGATTGACATGGACATCAAGGTCCTGCTCGGCAAGCCGCCGCGCATGGTTCGCGACGTCACGCACGTCGCGCGCGCACACGAGCCGTTGAAGCTCGCCGGCGTGCAGCCGCAGGACGCGTTCTTCCGTCTCTTGCATCTTCCCACGATTGCCGACAAGACGTTCCTCGTGACGATCACGGACCGTTCGGTGACGGGTCTCGTGGCGCGCGACCAGATGGTGGGCCCGTACCAGTTGCCGGCAGCCGACTGCGCGGTGACGGCGATGGGCTACAAGACGCTCCACGGCCAGGCCATGGCGACGGGCGAGCGCACGCCCGTGGCGCTCATCGACGCACCGGCCTCGGGTCGTCTTGCAATCGCCGAGGCGCTCACGAACCTCGCGGCGGCGGACTGCGGCGACATCCACAACGTGCGCCTCTCCGCGAACTGGATGGCGCCGTGCGGCGAACCGGGCGAGGACGCCAACCTCTTCGACACGGTGAAGGCCGTGGGCATGGATTTCTGTCCCGCGCTTGGCATCTCGATTCCTGTCGGCAAGGACAGCTGCTCCATGCACACCACGTGGACCGACTCGAAGGGCCTGGCGCACAAGCAGGTGGCGCCGCTCTCGCTCGTCGTCTCCAGCTTCTCGCCCGTCGAGAACGTGCAGCGCACCTTGACGCCCGATCTGAAGAAGGGTGCATCGCAGCTCATTTACATCGATCTCGGTCAGGCGAAGTACCGCCTTGGCGGCAGTTGCCTCGCGCAGGTGTACAACCAGCTCGGCGACGAAAACGCCGATGCCGATGCCAAGCCTTTGAAGGCCTTCTTCAATGCGATGCAGAAGATTGTGCGCGAAGGGCTCGCGCTCGCCTACCACGACCGTTCCGACGGAGGCCTCGCCGTGACGCTCGCCGAGATGGCAATCACCGGCGGCCAGGGCCTCGCCGTGACCCTGCCCGACAGCGCCTTGCAACCTCGGGGAAGCGGCGCTCTCGCCGCTTCATCAGGCTCCGCAACATCTCGGGGAAGCGGCGCTCTCGCCGCTTCGCCCTTGGATCCGTTGGCGGTTCTCTTCTCTGAAGAACCGGGCGCAGTTTTGCAGGTGGCCGATGAAAAGCTCAATGAGGTGCTCGCGATTTTCCGCCGCGCGCGCCTTGGCGACTGTGTGCACGTGATTGGCGCGCCCACGGGCGACCGCGCTTTCACGATCCATGTCGGGTGCCGTCGCGTTCTCGCGACGGATATCACCTCCATCCGCCGTGCGTGGAGCGAGACCACCTACCGCATGCAGGCGCTTCGCGACAACCCCGCCACGGCGAAGGAAGAATACGACAACGGCCTCGACGAGGCCGATCCCGGGCTCACCTTCAAGCTCACTTACGATCCGGATTCTAGAGAAGCTAGAAGTGCTAGAAGTGCTAGAAATTCTAGCCATTCTAGCATCGCTAGCCATTCTAAAACCTCTCGCGCATCTAGTAACCGCCCTCGCATGGCCATCCTGCGCGAGCAGGGCGTGAACGGCCACATTGAAATGGCGGCGGCGTTTGCGCTCGCGGGTTTCGAGAGCGTGGACGTGCACATGACCGACCTCCTTGCCGGCCGCGTGGACCTCGCCGATTTCCAGGGCCTCGTCGCGTGCGGCGGCTTCAGCTACGGCGACGTGCTGGGCGCGGGCAGCGGCTGGGCGCGGTCGATCCTCTTCAACCGGAAGCTCAAGGCGATGTTCAGGAAGTTCTTCCACCGGAAGGACACCTTCTCGCTAGGCGTGTGCAACGGCTGTCAGATGCTCTCGCAGCTCAAGGACATCATCCCCGGCGCCGAAGCGTGGCCGGAGTTCAAGCGCAATACGTCCGAGCAGTTCGAGGCACGATACTGCACGCTCGAGGTGCTCGACTCGTCGTCAATCTTCTTCAAGGGCATGGCAGGCAGCCGCATCCCGATAGCCGTTGCGCACGGTGAAGGCCGCGTGGAATGGCCTTCCACTGGTGCAGCGGGCGCTTTGCCTACAGTCGGGGTGGCGGGCATTTTGCCCGCAAATGGTGCGGCGGGCGTCCCGCCCGCCGCCATCCCCGCCCTCCGCTACGTCGACGGTCGCGGCCAGGCAACCGAGCGCTACCCGTGGAATCCCAATGGCTCGGCGGGCGGCCTCACGTCGTTCACGACGCGCGACGGCCGTGCGACAATCATGATGCCGCACCCGGAGCGCGGTTTCCGCGCGGCGCAGCTCAGCTACAATCCGGGCGTGTTCACCGGCGAGGCTGGCCCCTGGATGCGCATGTTCCGCAACGCGTATAACTTTGCAGTTTCCCAAGGATGAGGCAGTTTGTGGTATAATATCCGCACCGGGAGGATAGCAGATGAGTGAAGAGCAGAAAAAAGAGGCAACGTTCGAGCAGTCGCTCGCGCGGCTGGAGCGGATTGTCTCCGAAATGGAAGGCGGCACCCTCCCGCTGGACGACATGATGAAACGCTTTGAAGAAGGGCGCGTGCTCGTGGCCGAGTGCACGAAGCAGCTGGAAGGCATTCGCCAGCGCATCGAGAAGGTCACATCCGCCGTTCCCCCCGCCGTGGAGCCACTGAACATCTTATGACGAGAGACATCTACGTACAGGCCAAGGCCGACCACATCGCCTCGCTCGCGCGCGCCACGCCGCTCTCCGCGATCGAGGAGCTCGTGTGGAACGCCCTCGACGCGGACGCGCGCGAGGTGCGCGTGGACCTTGTGCAGAATGCGCTGGGCGGCATCGACGCCGTGCGCGTGTCGGATGACGGCACGGGCATCGACATCCTCCGCAGCGAGGAGACGTTCGGCTCGCTCGGCGGCAGCTGGAAGATGCAGGATGCGGCGGTCGCGGGGCGCCCGCCCTACCACCGCCGTCTCCACGGTCGGCACGGACGCGGCCGCTTCAAGGCGTTCGCGCTCGGCACGCACGTCGAATGGCGCACAACGATGAAGGCCGGCGACACGCTGCTCTCCTACACGCTCGCGGGAGACGCGAACGACCCGGGCGTTTTCCATCTCGCGCAGGCGGCCACGCCGGGTCCGGCAACGGGCACCGAGGTGTACGTGACGGGAGTGCGCGCAACGGTGGAGTCGCTTGCGCGACCCGAGCTAGTGGTGCAGACGCTCGCAGCGAAGTTCGCTCTCTACCTCAAGGCGTATCCGGGCGTGTCGGTGTATTTCTGCGGTCTGCCCGTTTCGCCGGTCATCGTGCAGAAGGGCGAGACTGACTACAGGATCAGCCTCGACTCCGGCATGGAGGCGAGGCTCGAGGTGATCGAATGGCGCAAGAAGTTCGCGGGCAAGGGGCGTATCGTGTTCTGCGGACGCGACGGCTTCACGCTCTACGAACGTCCGTCCGGCGTGCGGTCGGGCCAGCCGTTCAGCTACACTGCCTATCTCGTGGGCGCGCGCTTTAGCGAGCTCGCGGCGGAGAACGCGCTCGTGATGGACGAGCTCCATCCCGAGGTGCGCGCTTGGCTGGATGCGACGCGCGCGATCCTGAAGGAGCATTTCCACCGGCGGACGGATGAGGCCGTGCAGGAGCGTCTGCGCCACTGGATCGACGAGAAGATCTACCCGTTCGCACCGGACGACGCGAGCGAGGCGCGCGCCGCGTTCGATGCTGGCGTGGCCGAGATGCGTGCGCAGATTGACGGCTTTGACTCCATGCCAGTCGCCGAACGCGGCTACCTTTTCAATCTCTTGAAGAAGGCGGTGTGCTGACGCCATGTTTGCCGCCCTCGCCAGCGATTCCTGGAGCAGCACGTGGAGCCTCCTTTCGGACGGCGTCGCGATCATCATCATCGCGGTGCTGCTGCTGCTCGGCGTCCTGCTCGGCTACGCGCTGCGCGGGCTCGTCGGACGCTGGCGCGCGGAGACCATTGAGAAGCAGATGCGCCTTCGCGAGGAGGAGAGCGAAAGCGAGATCAAGGCGAAGCTGAAGGAGGCGGACATCGCGGCTCGCGCCGCGGTCGTGAAGGCGAAGGAGGAGTTCGAGGCGTCTGCCAAGAAGCGCCGCGCCGAACTTCAGGCGATAGAGGACCGTCTCGCACAGCGCGAGAACGCCCTCGACAGGCGCGCGGACCAGCTGGACGCAAAGTCAGCCGCAGTGGAGGCGAAGCAGTCCGCCGTTTCCGCCGCCGAGAAGAAGGCCGCGTCCGATCTCGCTGCCGCCGACAAGCGTCTGCGCGATCTCGCGAAGATGACGCACGAGGAGGCGCGTCGCGAAATCCTCACGCATGCGAACGCGGAACTCCGTGCCGACGCGGCGATTCTCTCGCGCCGCATACAGGAAGCCGCGCGCGAACAGGGCGATACCGTCGCCCGCCGTCTCGTGGCGGATGCAATCCAGCGGTGCGCCGTGACGCACCTTAGCGAACTTGCGACGACGGCGGTTACGCTGCCGAACCAGGAGATGAAGGGGCGCATCGTCGGACGCGACGGACGCAACGTGCGCGCGTTCGAGGCTGCGACGGGCGTGACGCTGCTGCTGGACGACGCGCCGGATACCGTCGTGCTTTCGGCGTTCGACCCGATGCGCCGCGAGATCGCCCGCCGCGCGCTGACGGCGCTTATTGCCGACGGGCGCATACATCCAGCATCGATCGAGAGTGCGGTGGCCGACTCGCGCGCGCAGGTTGCAACTACGAATGAGGAAGCCGGAACGGCCGCTGCCGCCGAGGCCGGCGTGCCTGGACTTCCGGCCGACATACTGCAGCTCATGGGCGCGCTTTCGTTCCGTACGTCCTTCACGCAGAACGTCCTGCGGCATTCCGTGGAGGTGGCGCTCCTCATGGGCACCATGGCGGCGGAGATGGGCCTCGACGCAGCGCGTGCCCGTCGCATTGGTTTCCTCCACGACATCGGCAAGGCGATAACCGCCGAGAAAAAGGGCGCACATGCCGCTCTTGGCGCGGAGTTCCTGAAAAACCACGGCGAGGTCGAGGCGGTTTGCGCGGCAGTTGCCGCCCACCACGCCGATCCCGGTACGGACGGCGGAGTGTACGGAGTGCTCTGCTCGGCGGCGGACGCGATTTCGTCCGCCCGGCCCGGCGCGCGTCAGGAGAGCCTCGGCGACTACGTGCAGCGACTCGAGACAATAGAGAAGCTGGCGCGCGCGCGCAAGGGAGTCATGAACGTCTATGCCGTGCAGGCGGGGCGCGACCTGCGCGTGCTGGTGGATCCAGACGCCATCCCGGATACGGACGTGCCGATTCTCGCCGGGGAGATATGCCGCGACATATCTTCTCAGGTGAAGTTCCCCGGACTCATTCGTGTGACGGTTATTCGGGAGCTTCGGTGCGTGGAGTACGCCAAATGAAATTTGTTTCAAGAACAAAGCAAAACCAGAAAGGTAAAAAAATGATCAAGCAAATCGTGAGTGCAAGTGTGGGCATAGCCGTATTTGCGGCTTGTGCAGCCGATGCTGCGGGAACGCAGGCAGGACTGGTAGGTTCTGTCGAGATTGCCGCATTTTCGGAATTCCAGCAGAAGGTCGTCGACGTAGGCACGACGATCAACAATCCCGCAGTGCCGATGCTGGTCTGCCCGGCGTTGCAGAACGCGCTGACGGAGCAGTTCGGCAAGTTCCGCCAGGACGCACCGGTGAAGGTGCTGTGCTACGCCAATGCAAGCTCCGTCCGCAAGGTGTTGGCGGGCGACGTGGACGAAATGCCCGACGACGCATTTGAGCCCGTGTTGCTCTATCCCAGCGCGGAGGACGCGACGGCGTTTCTCGCAAAACATCAAGGGGCGCAGAAGAAGGCGGATGGCTCGATTGAGCTGGAGGACGGCAGCGTTGCGTTGTTTGCGGCGGATGGCCGCACATGCGCCTTTGCGCTGAACGCGGCGTCGGCAAAGCGGGCGCTTGCGGCCCCGTCAATCCCTGCTGCCGCGAATCGTCCGCTCGTTCGCATGGACGTCACGGAGCTTGGCCTTAGCCTTCTTGCCGATTTGCACAAGAAAATGGCCACCGACCAAGCTGCCCTTGTGAAAGATTCCAGCACTAACGCAACCGAGCAGCTCGTTGCCGCTTTCATGAAGCTCCAGCAGTCGCAGATGCAGCGCCAGAACGCGCTTCTCCGCAAGTTCGCGCGGGCTGAAATGACCATTGATCTCGACGCGACCGGGTTTGTCGTCAAGGGTTCCGGCACGCTCAAGCCTGGGGTGTCCTATTCGCCGGCTGCCGGATTCCAGCTGCCTGCAGGAGCGTTGGACGCCGTACCCGCAGGAGCGCCGTTTTTCTTCGCGATGAACTCGCTCCTCCAGTCGGGCATCCAGAACGAGCAGGAATTCCGCACCATGATCGGCGGAGTGCGTCCGATTACCGACAGCCTCTTCGCCTGCCTGCGGCAGGAGGCACCCGAATACGCGGAAATAGCAGACGGCCTTCGCACGGCTACGGCCGACCTGCTGGCGGCTGTGCCGTATCCCGGTCCGGCCGAATGGGACGTGGGCGCCATCGCCTTTGGCCCGCAGCAGGAACCGTACATGGTCGTCGCCGGCGAAAGCCCGAAGGCCGCTCAAGCCAATGACGCGGGTATCCGTTTCTACGCCGCGCTGGACAAGATCCTGGGCAAGAAGTGGCCGGGCGTCGTGAGCGCCAACGGTGCCACGCTGACCCTTGACTGGGCAAAGCTGATCGACGTTGTCGCCGCCGTTTCCGGCGCGACGAAGGAAGAGCAGAAGGAAGTAGATCAGGCGAAGAAGACGCTCGCCTTGATCCTGGGCGGTACGGCGAGCGAGTGCTCCACCAAGTTGCTGTCGCCGACAACTTACCGCACGTTCCTCGGCGCGAAGGGCTTCACGCCGCCTGCCGCTGCGCCGTCGGGCGAGGCGCGCCTCGCGGCCGCGCTGCCGGAAGCCGCAGCGAAACGTCCGGCCAACGTGTTCTACCTGTCGCTGTATTCGCTGATGCGCGACAACGTTCTGCCCATCGTCCTGAAGGCCATGCCGAAGAAAGATACGGCAGAGATCCAGCAGATTGCGTCTGTATTGCCGCCCTCCGGCGCGAACGGCGCGCTTGCGGGTGCGGTTTGGTGCGAGAAGAGCGGCTCGTGCAGCTTCCTTATGCGCATCACGAAGGACGAAATCCGGAACTTCGGCGCGGCGGCCAACGCGATCATGGCCGCGCAGGCGCAGGCTCAGTCGCAGTCGTCCGAGAAGTGAGTTGAACTCCTGATGAAACGGCTGACATGGATGTGCGCCGGGTTGGCGCTCGCGGCCGCGCAGGCTGGAATCGTCGAGGAGACGCATTCCAAGCCTGTGCTGGCGGCATCGGTCGAGGTGGCTCCGTTTGCGGAGATACGCCAGAGGTTGCAGTCACTAGGTACGCTGGTGAACAACCCCATCGTGCCGATGGCGCTCGTTCCGGCCATCCAGTCGGCTATTCAGGATGAAATGGGGAGCTTCCGCCCGGACTCTGCGATTACGGTGCGGACCTACGTGTACCAGCCCGCGTGGCAGATCGCTGCGACGAGCACTGTGGAGTATGCGGCGGAAGACCTCATGAAGACGGAGGTCGCCTACGCCGATCCGTCGAAGGCGCCCCGTCCGCTCATGCGCGCGGAAATCACCGCCACGGGCCTTCATGCGCTGGAAGACTTTCTCTCCCAGACGGCCGCAGAGGAGAAGCGCGCGCGGAAGGCGATGGGCGACGAGATTTCCGGCTTCGACCTTTTCTGCCGTCTCCTCGACGAGAGCAACGATCCTTCCGGTGAAATCGACCTGCGCGCCTATTCGCGGGCACGGATCGCGTTCGACCTCGACGGGAACGGGCTTTCGCTCGACTTCGCCCTGGAACCTGGACCGGGCGCGAAACGTTTCCCAGCCGCCGGATTCCGTCTGCCTGCGGGCGCGCTGGACGGCGTTCCCGACAACGCGCTGTGCGTGCTGGCCTTCAACGACATGCTGTGGGGGATGTGCGGCGATGAAAAGACGTGGAAGGCGTCGCTTGAAAGTTCGGTGCGTTTCTGGGATGGACTTGTCAACCACGTGGTGAAGAAACCTGACGACCAGAAGTACGCGCCTTTTCTGAAGGACATGTCATCCGCCATTGCGGCGTGCCTGCGGGAATCATCCTTCCCCGATCCCGCAGATTGGTCCGTGAGCGCGCTTGCGCTGGGACCGCGTCGTGAGCCGTACGTCGTGTTAGACGGCGTGTCTGCGGCGGCGCGGCGCGGCGACGCCATTGACGCTCGGCTTCTCAATGCAGTTGCCGCCGCCGTCGAGAAGCAATGGCCGGGGCGCAGACTCGTGCGCGCGTCCAACGGCCGGATGATCGTTGACTACGCGGCCGTGCTGGACGTGGCGGCCGCCGAGGCGCAGGTGAAGGGCGCGGAGCGCGAGCTGGCGCAGGCAAAGAAGCGGCTGGGCGCGATTCTCGGTGCTACAAAGGGCGAAATCGCGGTGTTGCCGCAAGCGGGCAAGGCGCATTCCGCCTACATCGGTCCGGTCGGATTCCGGCGTCCCGTGTCGCAGAAGTCCCAAGGTGAGGCGCGTCTCGCGGCCGTGTTGCCGGAGACGGTTGCAGACAGGCCATCCTGTTTTGGAATGATTTCATGTTATGCGATCATGCGCGAATTCGTGTTGCCGGCGGCGGTCGGTTTCGCGCCGAAAAAGAACCAGGACCTGTACAGGACCGTGGTGCAGTCCATGCCTCATGCCGGGGTGGACAGTGCCCTCGCATGTGCCTATTGGGCGCGCCCCGACGGCGCGCACCGTTTCCTCCTGCGCGTCACGGCGGAGGAACTGAAGAACTACGGAGCGATGTACAACGTCTTCTCCGCGATGCGGCTGTCGTCGAAAGGACGCGGAGGCAAGTGATTTCCCGTAAGTAAAAGCAAAGAAGAAAATGATGGATAAAAGATACGACGCCAAGGCCGCCGAGGCCAAGTGGTACCCGATCTGGGAAAACAACGGATATTTCCACGCGGAGCCGTCCGAGGGCGGCACGCCCTACTCGGTGGTCATCCCCCCGCCCAACGTGACGGGCATCCTCCACATGGGCCATGCGCTCAACCAGACGATCCAGGACGTCCTCGTGCGTTGGCGCCGGATGAGCGGCTTCAACACCCTCTGGCTGCCCGGCACGGACCACGCCGGCATCGCCACGCAGAACGTGGTGGAGAAGGCCCTCAAGAAAGAGGGCAAGCGGCGTCAGGACCTCGGGCGCGAGGCGTTCGTCGCACGCGTGTGGGAGTGGAAGAAGCAGTACGGCGGCACGATCGTGCACCAGCAGCGCATGCTCGGAAACTCGACCGACTGGAAGCGCGAGCGTTTCACGTTCGACGAGGGCTGCTCCAAGGCCGTCGCGAAGGTGTTCTGCCAGCTCTACAACGAGGGCTTGATCTACAAGGGAAACTACATCGTGAACTGGTGTCCGCGCTGCGGCACCGCCCTCGCGAACGACGAGGTGGAGCATGAGCCGAACCACGGACACTTCTGGTACATCCGCTATCCCGTCGTGGGTAGCGCGAAGGGTACGCAGGGCGAGCCGTACAAGGACTACGTGATGGTCGCGACGACGCGTCCCGAAACCCTGCCGGGCGATACCGCCGTGGCGGTCAACCCGAAGGACGAGCGCTACGCGCACCTCCTCGGCAAGACCGTGATCCTGCCGCTCACCGGTCGCGAGATTCCCGTGATCGCCGATGACTACGTCGACCGCGAGTTCGGCACGGGCATCGTGAAGATCACGCCCGCGCACGACCCGAACGACTTCCTCGTGGGCAAGCGCCACAACCTCGCCGAAATCAACATCATGAACGACGACGGCTCTATGAATGAGCTCGCCGGCGCGAAGTACTGCGGCATGGACCGCTGGAAGTGCCGCGAGGCGATCGTCGCCGATCTCGAAGCCGGCGGATTCCTCGACCACATCGAAGATCTCGACAACCAGGTGGGCCACTGCTACCGCTGCCACGAGGTGGTGGAGAGCCGTCTCTCGAAGCAGTGGTTCGTGAAGATGAAGCCACTCGCCGAACCCGCCATCGAAGCGGTGAAATCGGGCGAGGTGCGCTTCGTGCCCGATCGCTGGAGCAAGATCTACTTCAACTGGATGAACAACATCCAGGACTGGTGCATCTCCCGCCAGTTGTGGTGGGGACACCGCATTCCCGCGTACACCTGCTCGAAGTGCGGCGAACTCATCGTGAGCGAGACCGCGCCGACGAAGTGCCCGAAGTGCGGGGCCACGGAAAATCCGGATATTCCGGAAAATCCGGATTCTCCGGATCGGGTGTTCCAAAGGGATCCCGACGTTCTCGACACCTGGTTCAGCTCGTGGCTGTGGCCGTTCTCCACGATGGGCTGGCCGGAGAAGACCGACGACCTCAACTTCTACTATCCGACCACGGACCTCGTGACGGCGCAGGACATCATCTTCTTCTGGGTCGCCCGCATGATGATGGCCGGCATCCACTTCATGAAGAAGCCGCCGTTCAAGAACATCGTCATCCACGGCATCGTGCGCGACGCGCAGGGCCGCAAGATGTCGAAGTCGCTCGGCAACTCGCTCGACCCGCTCGAGCTGATCGACACCTACTCCGCCGACGCGCTCCGCTTCTCGCTCGCGCTCATCACCTCGCTCGACTGCGATACGAAGGTTGACAAGTCGAAGTTCGAGATCGGCCGCAACTTCGCGACGAAGATCTGGAATGCCGCCCGCTTCATGGAGATGAATCGCTCGGAGATTCCGGATAATCCGGAAAATCCGGAAATTCCGGGAGAGGGCTTCAGCCAGCTATCCCCCGACGAGAAGCACATCCTCTACGCCTGCGATCTCGCGTGCCGCAAGGTAAACGATCTCCTCGAAAAGTACCGCATCCAGGACGGTGCGCTCGCGGTCTACGACTTCTTCTGGACGCAGATCTGCGACTGGTTCGTGGAATACGCGAAGGACGCGCCCGACAAGGCCCGCGCCTTTGCGATCCTGCGCGACGTCTACTGGAAGGCCCTGCGCCTTCTCCATCCCTACATGCCGTTCGTCACCGAAGAGGTGGCGCACCAGCTCGGCTACCTCAAGGACGGCGAGACGATCCTCAAGGCGGAATTCCCGAAGGGGCTTTCCGACGAGGAGAAGGCGAAGCTCGGCCTCACGGAGGAAATCTACGACTTCGTGAACGCGAAGCGCGAGGCGATCACCGCCCTGCGCGCGCTGCGTGCGGAGTACAAGGTGAACCCCGCCGCGTTCGTGAAGGTGACGATCGACGCGCGCGACGCCGCCACGGCGGACCGCCTGCGCGCGGAAGAGGCGAACCTCAAGGCGTTCATGCGCGCCGAGGTAGTGGAGATCGTCTCGGACGGCGCAGACCGCGCGATGCCCGGTACGCTCACGAAACTCGGCACCGTCTATCTTTCGCTCGAAGGCCTGATCGACAAGGCCGCCGAGGCGAAGCGCGTGGCGGCCGAACTCGAGAAGACGCGCGGCTTCATCAAGTCCATCGACGCGAAGCTCTCGAACGAGAACTTCGTCGCGCACGCCCCCGCCGCGATTGTCGAGGGACAGAAGACCAAGCGCGCCGAACTCGTCGAGAACGTCGCCCGTCTCGAAAAGCTCGCGAAGCTCTTTGCGTAAGGAGAAACGCCATGCAGACCGTCACGAACCAGATCAAGCAGTCGATGGCGGGATCCAGCTGGATCCGCAAGATGTTCGAGAGGGGTATCGAACTGAAGAAGCGCTATGGCGCGGACGCGGTGTGCGACTTCTCGCTTGGCAACCCCGACGTGCCGCCGCCCGCGAAGACGAAGGAAATCCTGGAAGGCCTCGCCGCGAAGGCGATTGAGCCGCTTGGGCTCGGCTACTGTCCGAACGCCGGCATCCCCGCCGTGCGCGAGGCGATTGCCGCCTACCTCTCGAAGCAGCAGCAGACCGACGTCAAGGCCGCGAACGTGGTGATGACCGTCGGCGCGGCCGGCGCGCTCGTGGCGTTCTTCCGCGCCGTGATCGAGCCGGGCGACGAGGTGCTGTGTCCGGCGCCGTACTTCGTGGAGTACGGCAGCTACTGCGGACACTTCGGCGGCGTGTTGAAGGCCGTCGATTCCAAGCCCGAGGAGGGATTCCGTCCCGACTTCGACGCGATGGAGAAGGCCATCGGACCGAAGACGCGCGCGATTCTCGTGAACTCGCCGAACAACCCGACGGGCTGTATCTACGCGGCGGAGGATATGGCGCATCTCGCGTCCATTGTCGATCGCGTGAACGCGGCGCGCGAGGCGGAAGGGGGGCGTCCGCTCTTCCTTCTCAGCGACGAACCCTACCGCGCGTTCGCCTACGACGGCGCGACGGTGCCGGCCGTCCTGCCGCTCACGCCCTACGCCGTGGTGCTCGGCTCGTTCTCGAAGACGCTCTCGCTCGCGGGCGAGCGCATCGGCTACGTGGTGGCGAGTCCGGCGATGCCGGACGGCGACACGCTCATCAACGCCGTCACGCTCACGAACCGCACGCTCGGCTTCGTCAACGCGCCGGTGCTCGGACAGCGTCTCGCGGCCGCGCTCCTCGACCAAACGGTTGACCTCGAGATCTACGACCGTCGCCGCAAGCTGATGGCGAAGGTGCTGTCCGAGGCGGGCGTCGAGTTCACGATGCCGAAGGGCGCGTTCTACTTCTTCCCGAAGGCGCCGGGCGGCGACGACATCGCGTTCGTCGATGCGCTTCAGGAAGAGAAGGTCCTTGCCGTACCGGGACGCGGCTTCGGCATGGCCGGATACATCCGTCTGTCGTGCAGCGTCGACGAGGCGATCATCGCGCGTAGCGCAGATGGTTTCACGCGCGCCGTCGCGAAATTCAAGTGAGGAGAAGCCCATGTTCGACATGCGCACATGCGGGAGGGCCGCGCTTGTCGCGGCCATGATGGCGGGCGCGCTCGTCGCGTCCGCAGCCGATGTGGCTGCTCCGGCGCGTTCGCCGATGGAGTGGAAGAGCGTGCATCCCGAGGCGATTGCCGCGTGGAAGGCGTCGAATAACGCGCCGGACGGCGTAGCCGTAGATGCATCGTCGCGTTCCGTGCGTTTTCTTGTGGAGGCGACGGGATTGGACAAAGCAGACCCTGCGGAGTTCTTTGCCATCGGACCGCTCTCCGACCGCGCGTACGAATCGCTTTTCGTAACAGTGCCGTCGCCGGCAGCGATTGCGTCCGCGCTCGAGCGCGTGGGCGTGCCGCGTGGCGTGCCGCCGGATATCGCTGGTGCGCGTCTGTGGCCGTGCGGCGAGAAAATCACGCTCACCGCCAAGCCGGTTTCCACCAATGGGCAGAACCTGGCCTTCGCCGACCTCCTGAACGACACCGCTGCGAAGGAGGAGGGCGCGATTCTGCACGCGCCGTTCCTTTACACGGGCGGGACGCGCGATGCGTCGGGGGCGGTAGTGGCCGCAACGAACATTCCCTGTGCCGTGTTTGCGCTCTACAGCCATTCGCCGTCCCTGTTTCTGCTAAACGGACAGTTCGAGCAGTCGAGCGTGTACGGGCGTTTCCGAGCGAAGATCGGCTGTACGGCCGGCGACCTCTTTGAGCTGACGCTGCGCTGGGACGGACGCACCACGGTGTTGCGCCGCGACATGGTTTTCACCGTTTCCAACATGAAGGACAACCTTGCCGCGTTGCGTGCGGAGTCGGCGGGACGCGACCTCTTCGTGATACCGTCCTGCGGCGATGGAACGACGGTGGACGAAGCGGCGTCCATCGCGCAGGCTCTGTCGTTGCTCGACGGAAAAGGACTCAAGGTCGGCGGTGCCGCGTCGGGGCGGTTCTTCTTCCGTGCGTTTTTGCCTGATCCCGCGTGGCGCGAGAGACCGGGGCGCATCTTCCAGCCGTTCGAGGTTCTTATGGCGGCGGATGGTAAGAAGAAGTTCGTGTTTATCGAGGAAGATTGGTCCGGCGAAGGGTTGGATCCTGTACTAAAGCCCAACGAAACGCCGTTTGCGGAGTGGTCGGAGCTGCCTAAGCTGATCGCGCAGACAGGCGAGAAGGGGTCGAAGATCAACGTGCTCTTCATCTTCGCGCCCAAGGCCACGCTCGTCTCCACCCTCACGCCCATCATCCCAGCAGTCGGTTCCCGCATCACCACGTTCTACGTTTTCGGGGAATAACTCCGAATCCCCCAACGGGAGGGTCGCGCTTGTCGCGACCTTTCGCGGTGCTCTCGCCGCTTCATCTGGTAGGGTGCGATCACTGTGAGCGTGCTTCACCTGGTAGGGCGCGATCACCGAGCGCGCCGCGAAGAGGATTTTTTATAACCCAAGTTTTTCCAAAAGGGCATTCCCGACGGATTGATTTTTGATATACTTTCCCCGTGACCAGGAAAGGAAACGAGAATGGCGATACAGATTCACCCCACGGCACTTGTGGACAAAAACGCCCAGCTGGGCGAAGACGTTGAGATCGGACCCTACGCGAGTGTGGGGCCGGACGTGAAGATCGGCGCGCGCACGGTGGTGCAGCAGGGCGCGATCCTTCACGGGCATACGACGATCGGCGATGACTGCCAGATCTTCCCGTACGCCTGCATCGGCATGAAGACACAGGACCTCAAGTACGTGGAGGGATCGGTGAGCTACGTAGAGATCGGCAACCGTACCGTGATCCGCGAATTCGCCACCGTACACCTCGGCACGAAGGACGGCGAGAAGACGATCATTGGCGACGACTGCCTCTTCATGGCCTACTGCCACGCCGCACACGGCGTGATTCTAGGAAACCACGTGATCTGCTCCAACTCCGTGCAGCTCGCGGGCGACGTGCACATCCAGGACTGGGCGATCGTGGGCGGCTGCGCGGCGGCGCACCAGTTCTGCACTATCGGCAAGCATGCAATGATCGGCGGCATGTCGAAGATCCGCCAAGACGTGCCGCCGTACATGCTGAGCGACATGACGGATGGTTCAATGCGCGTAATCGGCCCGAACGTGGTGGGACTCACCCGTCGCGGTTTCAAGAAGGAAGTGATTCAGGCCCTGAAGGAGGCGTTTCGTTTCATCTACCACAGCGGCCTCAATCGGTCTCAGGCGCTCGAGCGCGTGGAGAACGACGTAGAGCCGCTCGACGAGATCAAGGAACTTGTAGCCTTCTACCGCAATTCCATGCGCGGCGTCTGCTGACGGCAAAAGGCAGACTGGATCATGGAAGGTACGGCACTTGATGGCTGGACGGTCTACCACAAGGCCGTGACGGAGTCGACGAATCTTGACGCGCGCGCGGGCAAGCCCGGCGACGTGTTTACGGCGGACGAGCAGACGGCGGGACGTGGTCGCCTTGACCACACGTGGCTCTCGCAGCCCGGTAAGAACCTGATGATGTCCGTTGTGCTAGACGTAAGCGGCATCGCCGCACCTGAGGTGGCAACGCTTCCCTTGGTGGTGGGGCTTGCCGCCGCCACGGCAACGAGTCTGCTCCTCATGCGGCAGACGTGGATCAAGTGGCCGAACGACGTCCTGATCTACAACCGCAAGCTTGCCGGCATCCTCTGCGAGCGCCACGGCGACAACGTGATCGCCGGCGTCGGTATCAACGTGAACCAGAAGGTGTTCGCGCCAGAAATCGCCTTACGCGCCACAAGCCTCTTGCAGATCGACGGCAAGGAACGTCCTATCGAGATGGTCCAGCGCGCGTTCCTGAAGACGCTCGCTCCCTTTTACGAGAACTGGCGTCAGAACGGATTCGCGGTCATCTATCCTCTTATCGTTCCCTGTGATGCGCTCAAGGGCAAGCAGGTCAGCGTCGCTCAGTCGGAGTCCGACGCCACGCCAATCACCGGACTCTGCGGCGGCATCCAGAACGACGGCACCTTACTAGTGGGCGATACGCCGATATTTGCCGGCGAGGCGCATGTGTTGAATGTGTGAGTTGCATTTGCGAGTTTCTCATTCACTTGCACGTGGCAACGCGATGTGGTATCATAAGCCGCATCTGCCGACGGGGTAGGTGCCTTGTCGGACCACAAATCAAGGAGAACTGTAAAATGAAAGCGTTTCTGTTTGCCAATGTGCCGTTGAGCATGTTGCACTTCATCCTGTTCCTCATCTTTGGCGGATTCCTTGCATGTCCAGGGGATATTGTTGCCAACGCCATTGGCGCATCAACGAAGGGGCTGCTCTGGTGGTGCGTGATGGTCCTCAACTCCCTCGTCTGGGGAGCGGTTTTGTCACTGTTCGTCTTCCCGTTCATTCGCAAAGTGCTGAAATAGCCTTTCGCGGGAAAATCTTCTCCCGCGTTCATTCTACTTAACTACATCCTTCATCTCTATCCTTTCAGGAGGGTGAGGGTGAAATTTTCCCACATTGAAAGACCTCTGTCCTAAGACAAAGAATTTTTGATATAATGTGGGCGCGTTTGCGGCGCAGGTGCGCTGCGGGTGCTAGCCGAGACGGGGGAGAAATCCCGTCCAGGCGAATCATGGATTTTGCGTTTTACGCAACTCACGACGTTCGCTGAAAATACTACCACTATTGAGGCTAAGAACGGCATGGTTGCGGGAACGCGTCCGGTAATACGGGCGCGTTCCTTCTTCCTGTATTCTTAGCGGGCCTGTGGTAGGGCTTTCAGCGAGTGCAGGGGAGGGATCGCGCCCTTTCTCATGCATCGGAAATGGTCCGGCGGCTAACGTGGTGCGAGTTAGACTACGACGGACACATGGCAAACAAAGCGCTCACCAAGGCAAAGAATGCGAAGAAGGACGAGTTCTATACGCAACTGCCAGAGATACAGGCAGAGGTAAACGCCTATCTCGACTACGACCCCGATGTGTTTCGCGGGAAAACAGTCCTGCTTCCCTGTGACGATCCAGAATGGAGTAACTTTACGCGTTTCTTTGCGCAAAACTTTGAGCGGTTCGGCCTGAAGAAACTGATATCGACGAGTTACGCGCCAGCATCAAAGTCGAGAAAGTATGGGACACTGTTCGCATACGCCTCCGAACAGAGCGATGAGACTCCGCAGAACGAGCGCGGCAAGATATTCGTCTTAGATCATGACACGAACGCCAACGGACGCATCGACTTTGACGATTTGGAGTGGCATTATCTTCGTGGCGACGGCGATTTCCGCAGCGATGAGGTACGACGCCTGCGCGACGAGGCAGATATAATCGTGACGAATCCGCCGTTTTCGCTCTTTCGCGAATTTTTGACCTGGATTGTCGAGGCTGGCAAGAAGTTTCTCATCATTGGCAACATAAACTGCGTCTCCTACAAGGAGGCCTTCCCCCTGATCAAAGCGAATAGGCTGTGGCTGGGGGAAAGCATCCATAGCGGCGACCGCGAGTTTGGGGTACCAAAGGATTATCCGCTTGAGGCGGCAGGGTGGCGAGTGGACGAGAAAGGAAACCACTTCATAAGGGTCAAGGGCGTGAGGTGGTTTACAAACCTTGAACACGGGCAGCGTCACAAGCCGCTTGATCTGATGACAATGGAGAGGAATCTGAAGTTCCTTCCGCACAAAGACTTCCACGACAAGCTTGGTTACAGGCAATACGACAACTACGAGGCCATTGAAATACCGTATACAGACACGATACCGAGTGATTACAGCGGCGTCATGGGCGTACCGATTACCTTCCTCGACAAATACTGTCCGGCACAGTTCGAGATACTGGGAATAACAAAGACATGGTTTGGCGGCGCAAACAAGATTTACCCAGAGCAGATTGAGGTTGACAAAAAGGGCAAGCGCAAACGGGTCACAAAACTGAATGACGGTGCTGCGCTGCAAATCGACAAGCCGCCGGTTGGAGAAACGTATTACATTGTCGGTGACCGTCTCTACCAGCAAGCCTACGCAAGAATTCTGATTCGTAAAAGAAAGGGCGTAAAGTGATGAAAGCCTCACTGCTCCATAATCCGTTTCTCACTGTAGAGGATGTCTGCGACGGTTTCGTATACAACCAACTGGAAGGGAAAGGGCTTTTCGGCTGGGGTGGTAAACTCGTCATACAGCCAGAGTACCAACGGAACTACATCTACGCTGACGGTAAGAGAGATGTCGCAGTCATTGACTCTCTGCTGAAAGGATATCCGCTTGGACTCATCTATTTTGTGAAGACATCCAACGGGATGTACGAGGTTCTTGACGGGCAGCAGCGCATAACTAGTTTCGGGCGCTTTGTTCGAAACAAGTTTCCAGTGGTGGACGAGAATGGTATGCCGCACTGGTTTGACGACCTTAACAACGATGAAAGGTGCAAAATCCTCAAGACGCCACTGACGATCTACGTCTGTGAGGGCTCCGAGACAGAAATAAAGGAATGGTTCAAGACGATCAACATAGCGGGAATTCCTCTTGTAGAACAAGAACTTCTGAACGCCATCTATTCAGGCCCGTTCGTAACCGCTGCGAAGGAAGTGTTCTCTAACTCGTCCAACGCAAATGTGAACGTATGGCGGGCATATATTAATGGAGACGTACGGCGTCAGGCTTTTCTGGAAAAAGCGCTGAAATGGGTGTCGCGTGGGAACGTAGCGGAATACATGGGCAGACATCGGTTCGACAAAGACTGCGAAGAACTGAAGACATACTTCACGAGCGTGATAGACTGGATTGACGGCGTTTTCAAGGATGTGAAGGACGAGATGTGCGGACTTGAATGGGGTGAACTGTACGAGCGGTATCATTCTTGCGCGTACAATGTCGATGCCGTGTGGATGCGGGTCGAAGCACTGTACGAGGACGACTGCGTGACGGCGAAAAAGGGAATCTTCGAGTACATTCTCGGCGGTGAGAAGGATACGAAGCTCCTCAACGTGCGCGTGTTCGACAAAAAGACGGCAAAAGCAGTTTACGCGAAGCAAACAGCGGCGGCACAGAAAAAAGGAATCTCGAACTGCCCTCTCTGCGCAGTGGGACATGAGGCAAACAAATCGAGACTATGGTCGTTCGATGAAATGGACGCAGACCATGTCACGGCGTGGAGCAAAGGGGGTGCGACGGACATCAGAAAATGCCAGATGCTATGCAAGACGCACAATCGTGCCAAAGGAAATCGCTAGATGCTTCCACGATGGCGGAAGTTTTGATACACTAGCGGGCAACTACGATGAATTTGCTTGAAACCATAGAATCGTTTAAGAGCGGGCTGATGTGGATCAGCCTGTCGGCGATGGCGGCTATTGCGGCTGGCTGTGCTTTCACGTTCCTGCGCCGTTCGGCGCGTAGCGTGGTTGCGTGGGTGTGGCGTTCCCGCCCATGGTTTGAGAAGGGGGTGTTGATAGGGTTGCTTTCATTTTGCGTTGTGTTTGGCAGTGAGAAGACGAGGAGCGGCGGCGGCGCGCTCGGTGATCGCGCCCTACCGTCGGTAGGGGCCGACCACCGGGCGGCCCGCACGGGAAACGGCGCGCTCGTTTCATACGCGATGCCGACGAACGGAGTTGAGTACGCGCCGTGGTCGCTGGGCGGCGGATATGAGACGCGTTTTCCGCTTGACCTTGGCGACTTCGCGTTTCCGTTCGGCACGGGCGTGGTGCGCCGCTTGGACGTGCTTTCAGGTGGCATGGTGGAGTCGTTGCCGAGGCAATGGGTGGAAGGGCAGTATTCGTCGGCGATGTCGATATGCGCGGCGAGGGAGTGGGCGTCAATTGTGCCGTGTGTGGGGAGGTTCTGGTGGGCCGATGCGGCGCGGCCGGAGTCCGCGCCCTACCGGGGGAAGGTTCTTACATGGGAGAATGTTTATGCGGGTCGGGATAGGACGGGGCAGTACAACGCGCAGATTGAGTTGTGGGGGGATGGGAACTTTATCACGCGCTCAAACGATGTGGAACGGGTGTATCGGCGCGTGCTGCCGTACGACCTTGACAATGACGGATTGCCGAACACGATAGACCCCGCGCCGGAGGAACCTCTTGTGCCGTCCGCGTGGAACCAGTCGGAAGAATGGGCGGCGGCGGCTTTCCCGTCGAACGCCGCCGAGATAGCCGCCATGGGTGGCTACGCCGCGTGGGCTGCCGCGCGGAGTGCCGATCCCGACAGGCGTCTCGTCTCGCTTGGCTTAGCGTTCGACGACGGGAGCGCATGGCCTACTCTGCTTGACTTTGGCGGTGTCCCAGTGGCGGCGGATGGTACGGCGGAACTTGTGTTCGCCATTGACTGCGGTGCGAAGGTACCGTTCACGCTCTCGTCGGGACGGCTTGGCTCTCTTGCTGTGACTGCGACGGAACCGCCGATGCGCTCGGGCGAAGGCATGACTACGACTGAGAGCAGCGTGATTCAGAACATATTTACCTTCCCTCACGAACGTTCCGTTGGCGATGTCAAGCTGCACCTGGACAACTTCCGCTCCGGGTGGCTGTGCCGCACGGCGAACGTGTCCATTGACGGCGACGAGGTGCAGCACCTCTTTCCCGGCGACACCATCGAAGTGGCGG
>CADCOC010000084.1 GCA_902802945.1 uncultured bacterium
GCGGCAAGCTATGTCTTCGAGCACAACCTCGACGGCTACGAGGACCTGCCCGGCATGGTCGGCATGACCAAGGACGGCAAGATCAACAAATACCTTCTCTCGAACGACCTCCACAATCCGACAATCAACGCGGCGTCCATCAAGCACAAGGGCGTGGAATGGTGGGGGCCGACGGCGGGCGACAAGCTCGCCCGCGCGGCGGAGTGGGAGGCGCTCGCGGCGAAGTACCAGGGCTCGGCGAAGGCGAAGCTGCTCGAGAAGGCCTTTGACCTGCGTTGCCAGGCGATGGGCGACGTGTGCGAGGGCATCCGGCAGATCACCAAGCAGACGGACAACATCATCGTTCCGCGCGGCGCAAACAGGGTTCTCGGCCATCCGATGCCGCCGCATCTGCAGGACCTGCACGCGCTCGCCAAGCGCGTGGGACAGGACGTCTCGCCGGCGGAATTCACGAAGGCGCTCCAGAAGTACAAGCTGGACCTGAACACCTGGGCGGACCAGGTGAGCAAATGCCTCAACGCCAAGAACGTGCCAACTTCTTCACGCCGAAGGCCATCAACGACGCTCTGGACCGGGAACAGAAAAAACGGCGATGATGATTGATGCATTTTCCAAAACCTAAAGAAAGGAAACTTAAGATGAAGAGTAACCAGACAAAGTCCATGGCTGCGGCATGTCGCCTGGCGGCGGCGAGATTCGTTCTTGCCGGAATCGCGGCGCTTTGCATCGCGGGATGCGAGAAGGAGCTGACGCGGGAGGAGATCCAGCGCAAGCAGCGGGAGGACTTCATCAAGGCCGATGCCAGGCTCAAGGAGCTGAAGGCCAAGGCCGAGGCCGAACGCCGCGCGCGCGAGGAGATGTCCACAAAGACAATCGGCGGCGCGATGGTGAAGCGCACGCTGGAGACGGCCGCCGGAACCGCCAAGAAGGACAAAGAGGCCGACGACAGGGTGCGTCGGGCTCTCGACCGCGACTTCGGCGCGCCGGCGCCGGAAAAACAGACCCCAGCCGCGCCGCCGTCCAAGGAAAAGGATGAAACGCCGGCTGTCATCGACTTCAGCGACGATTTCAAGTAAGCGTGCGGCATCGCAGCCCCCGAAACCGAAGTGGAAGGCAGAAGATGAAACCTAACGGAAAGGGCGTAATCAAGTGGGTCAGTACGCAGAACCTGTACCGCGACGACTTCTGGTACAAGCTAAAGGCCTGCCTGAAGGCTTGGGGCGTGACGGCGTTAGTCATGTTCTTTTTCCTCTTTATCCTTTTTTTGATAGCTGAGAAGTTCAGGTTCTCCCTCAAGTTGTTCACCGTGCCAAGTATTGTGGGGGGCGGGTCATTCGTCTTCCTGACGGCGTTCACGTTGCCGAGCCTGTTTCTTTTTGCGTGGGCGAACGGCGGCGTGGACGAGTGGGAGTGCGAGTTGGACCGCCATGGCATCAATGGACGAAAGATTTCGCACAATCAAGGACGACTGAAGTTTCTGCGTTCCATCGCCTGGATCATGATGCTTTTCCCGATGAAACCGGGACAGCGGATGGCATTGCACAATTTCCTCTACGACAAAGGACAGAAGGAGAAGTATTTTGATCTCAGTATGTTGAGGGGCGCTACCTGCGACGAGAAGCGGGGCAAGATCGCGATCGACACGTTGAACGGCGTCGAGAGCATCTACATGCCGCGCGAGGTCTATGCCGAGGTTGCCGAGTTCATAGAAGAGTTGCGGCAGAAGAAGAAACCGAAGGGCCAAAGAACGGGCGGCAGGAAAAAGGCCTCCAAGACTGATTCAAACGCGAAAGGCGGTGCAGAATGAAAAGACTCGTCAGACTCGTAACCACGTTGTTTGCGGCGGTTGCCATTTCGGCTTTCACGTCGAATGCGCAATCTGCGGACAACACGGTGGATTGGCATGGAAGCGACGATCCCGGGAAGGTCGTCTGGCGCCACATGAAGAACGGCGGCAAGAGATACAAATACGAACTTCCCGTCGGGAAGTACACTCATGCCGTCGAGACGGACACGATCAGGATGATGTGCAGCCCGCCCGGAGACGGGCAGTACCTTGCGAAATCCCACAACCGCTGCGACGGCTGGTTTCGGGTGTCTCCTGGGCAGGCGGGGACGTGGACGTTGGCGGTGGGCTACGACGACTACATCGCCATAGCCTTCGACGGCGGGTGGCTCCTCAAAAATTCGAAGGTCGAAGTCGCGCGCAAGTGTTCGTGGCCGGCCACGGAGGGTCTGCACCGGTTCACGCTCGTCTTCGGGGACACTGGCGGGACCTACGGCAACAAAGGGAAGACGAGGATACCGTATGCTGTTTCCGTTTCGGCGAACGGCGGCGAATGGCTGCCGTTCGAGGACATGGTGAAGGCTGCTGGCGAATCGAAGAATGAAGCATCGAGGGCCAATAGGGATGAACCGGGAAATGAGGCGGGCAGGGCGGCTGCGACGAAAACGCCGTCCGCCGAGGTGAAAGAGGCGATCGACATGTTCTCGGCTTCGGACGACGGCCTCACGGCGGCCGAGAAGCTTCCCGCGCTCAAGGCGTTCATCGCGGCGCACCCCAACGAGCCGGGCGTGGAGAAGCTCGTCGCCCTGTCCAAGAAGCTCGCGAACGAGGCGGGAATCGGCGAATCGGCGAACGAGGCGGGAGTGGAGGCCACCCAGGCTGGTTCGGCGAAAGCGACGTCTGTGGTGGCGGACGCGCAGCAGCAGGTCTCTCCCGCTGCGCCGATGGACGAGGAAACGGTGGCGCTCCTTGATCGCCTCAACCAGCCGCCGCCGACCGAGGAGGAGATGGAGCGGGAGATGGCGAAGCTTCCGCCCCTCCCGCCGCTCCCCGTGCCGAAGATCAAGATCGAGCGAAACGCGATCAGCGACAAGCTCATCAACTCCGCCACGTCCCGCTCGGCGATCATCAACGTGCGCGAGCAGCTGCGCGTCTTCATCGGCGAGATGGACAAGGAGGAAGAGCAGAAGTTCGACGAAAAGTGGGCGGTCGCGCTCGACTTCCCGTGCAAGGAGGTGACGGACTGGCTCAAGAAAGTCTCACCTCTCCTCGACGAGCTCGTGAAGCTCAAGACCGAGCTCGAACACGCCTACGGCGAATACGAGGACGCCCTTGCCGAGGCGAACGTCCTGCGCATGAACCGCTTGTGGATGGCGTCGCACGAGGCGATGCGCCAGGTGCAGTGCGTCGCAGGCTACATGAAGGCCGTCAAGGAGCGCATGGACAAGGTCGTCGCCGAGATCAGCGCGCTCGGGCCGATGCCGGACGCCGCGAAGCTCAAGGCGGAGCGCGTCGAGGCGCGCAAGGCCGCGAAAAAGGCGGTGACCGAGTGTTTCCGCCCAGAGGTCAACACGAAAATCGGCGGCTGGTACGAGATCGAGGGGAAAATCGTGCACTGCCGCTTCCCTGGACGGGGGGCGAAGGACGCGAATAAAGGCGCCGACGACCTTGAATGGCGCATTGTCGCGGCGAGCAACCAGATCGGGATTGCGTCAAGCGTGTGGACCCGCGAAAAGTTCTATGTCCGTCCGCTTGTGAAGTTCAGCGACAGCGGATTGGTAGTCGTGTACGTGAACGAAGATGACAAATTTACAAACCTCAACGCAGACTTCAACGGCCTTGAAACGGAAGACGGAGGAATCGACATCTACAAGGGCGGGTGGCGCGTCTCTCTGCGGCCGTTCGTCGACGCGAACGGCGAAAGCCGTCTCCTCGTCCAGCAAATGTCGTGTGCGAAGGACGGATCGGGATCCAGTATTACTGCGGTCTACCGGCCGGCCGGCGGGGCGGACCTGGAGATGCTCCCGGGCGCCACGAAAGAGGAACTCGTCTCGTTCGAGGAGATAAGGAACAAGGAGGACATAGAACGTAGCGCGAGGGAAACCGTGGAACTCTGGAAAAAAAGGAAATGGACAGAGGATCAGAAACGGCAGATGGTGGAGGCATACGGGGAGGACTGGATCGAAGGGGGCCGGCGGAAGCTGGTGGAGAACCTTTCGAAGTTGCGCACGGACGCCTTGAAGGAGGCGACGGAGGCGTTCCGCAAGAATTTGCCGAAGTCGTCCGTGCGCGCGATGCCGAAGGCGAAGGACGTCTACTACGTCCTCGCCGGCATGGAGCCGATCGACGTCAAGGAGAAGCCGGACACCTCCGTCCGGTCCGCCCACTACACGACGACCGACTCACACTGCGGGGACATGCGCAGCAAGCTGGAGACGGAAACCAGAGTCAGATGGGAACTCAAGGACACGATCCAAAGCGTGGTGCAGCTCGCCATGTTCCGGTGCGACGTAAAGAACATCGGCGAGATATTCTGCGTCAACGAGAAGTCCGGGGCGAAGCAGGCGCTCGACCATGCGACGTCGGAAGTCCACCTGAAATGGACGCCGCCCAGCACGATCGTAAAGGCCGAAGACGCCACGCTCACCATGCCGCTCTGGCATGAAATCACGGTCAATCCGTTCAAGCACGCAAAGTTCGCGCAGACGGCGAAGGTTTACTTAGGTGGGCTCAACCCCCATGAATACGAGATCGGTCCGCAGGTGAAGGAGACCTTGACGGGCAAACTGGCCGACAATGGCTGGGGCATCGCCAAGCCGGAGGAGACGATTGATTTCAATGTGGAGAACCTTGCCGGCGGCGGGATGGGCATCCGCTACAAGTACCGCCGGATGGTCCTCACGGAGGAGGAGGCGGCGCGGATCGCGCAGGAGACGAACGGGAAGTTCAAGGACATGATGCGCAAGGAGTGGGCATCGGAGGGTTTCGCCGACGCCGAGCGGGCGGTCGACGAATACGCTGCGCGGCTGGCGACGGCGGAGGAGGAGACCGTCGACAAGCTCGAGCGCATCGCCCTGCACAAGGAGAACATCCGCTGGGAGCAGGAAACCATGAAGCGCCTGAAGGAGCAGATGGACAAGGAGCGCGGACTGGTCCGGCAGCTCGCCACGGAGCAGAAGGACGCCTACAAGGACGTGTCGCGCCTGGAAGGGGAGATGGGCAAGGTCGACCGCAAGATCGAAGACGAGCGGCAGAACTACTGGTACGGGGTGCTGACGCTCGACTCCGGCATCGCCGGGCGGGCCGACAAGCGGTACTGGGACGCGAAGTCGCAGAAAAACAGCCTGGAGGTCCAGATGGAGACGGCCCGGGAGAAGGCCGACAAGGAGGCGGACAAGGCGTACGGGAAGGCGGTGGACGCGAGCAAGCGCTGCGCGCAGCTGGAGTTCGCGTACATCGCGGCGGAAAGCAACATCGCGCATGAGAACGACCTCCTACAGGCCGAGTCGACGGGCGTCTACCGGCATACGCCCTCGTCGTTCGACAGGATGTGCCACATGCAGCTCATTGAAAGCGCCCAGCGCGAGGTGGAGCGCGACCGCGAGGCCAAGCGCGTGCGCGACCAGGTGCGCGGCGCGATTCAGGCGCTCTCCGAGCAGGAAGAGGCGAAGAAGCGCGGCACGCTCCTGCGGCTTGCCAAGTACCACGACGAGAAGGCGGCGTTGGGCACGTACGAGGCCGCCGCCAAGCACTACGCCACCATGCCGCCGCCGAACGAGGACAGCATCGACGAGTGGCGCGCGTTCGGCCGGGCCGTCATGAAAATCAACAGCGGGCGCCGCGAGAGGGACCAGGCCCAGGCGTTCGAGGAGCTCGCCACGGCGGAGGAGAACCTCCGTCGCGCCGAGACCGCGAAGAACGGTAGCACGTTCGTCCTGTGCCTGGGCGCGATCGGCGCCGGCTCGCCGCAGGCCGCCGCGGCGATGCACAACGTCTTGCTCACGAAGTTCGTCGCCGACGGGTACATCGAGGGCGGCGTCGAGGGCGCGGCGCTCGGCTACGTGCGCTTCCATTCGCTCGCGGTCGATTTTCTCGTGGGCGGCATTGAGGGCTACAAGGCGGACGGCTTCGCCGGACTCGCCCAGCACGTTGGCATCTCCCTCGCGTTCCACGTGGGCATGCCGTTCCTCGCCAAGAGCAAGCTCCTGAAGATGGACGTGCGGGAGATTCCCTCCGCGGTCAAGGGGGAAGTCTCCGGCGGATTCGCCAAGCTGAAGAACCTCTTCAAGCCGCCGGCGGGGCCGAAGGTGAAGACCCAGGCGGAAGTCGAGTACGAGAAGTTCTGGGAAGAGGGCCGCGAGGCGGTCAGCGACTTCATCCGGAAAGTGAACAACATCCATGCGCTCAACGAGCGGACCATGACGAACGAGCAGATCAAGGAGCTTCGCGGCGAGCTCGTGAAGGCCACCGCGCGCGTTAACGAGCATCCCGGCGCGAAGATGCTGCTGAAGATGGATCCGGCCTACCACAAGGTCGGGGTGCGCTTCAACGAGGAGGTCGGCCGTATCTACAAGGCGACCGAGGGCCTGTTCTACAAGGGAATGGCGAAGCAGGGCTTCAGCTTCCACAAGATCAAGCAGTTCCGCAATGCGTCCTCAAAGGGATCCGTGGGCATGGACGCCGACATCGGCATGGCCGACGAGACGGCGCGGATTACGTGCAACGGGCGGCGCGTCAGTCTCAACGACTGGCAGAAGGCGGGCGCGCCCACGCTGAAGGATTCTTACAAGAAGGCGTGCGGCGGCGATCTCGACCGGGCGTGGGGGCAGTTCACGACGTCGCAGGTGAGCGAGGGGTACCGCAACGTCGACTGGCTCACGAAGACCGGCACGCACGAAGAGATGAGCAACCTGCTCAACGGGATGTCGCTTGCCGACGCGGAGCAGGCGATGGACGTGACGCTCTACAAGGCATGGGAGATGATGGAGAACCAGTCGAAGAAGTTCCCCAAGCTCCTGATGGTGCGCGAGGCGTGCCGCGGGACGGTGAAGGACATGGACACGAAGTTCTTCAAGGCGCTTGACGCGCGCATCCTCGGCCTGAAGACGCTCAAGGCGCAGAAGGGGGCGTCGTTCTCGGCAAACGAGCAGCGCGAGCTCTCGCGCCTGACCAGCGCGCGCGAATACTACGGTGGCGTGCGCGAGACACTCAACGATGTCGGACAGGGCAAGATAAGTCCCGGCGAGTACGAGGACGCCATCCGCAAAAGGACGGGCGACAGGGACCTCCTCGATACCATCGCCGACATGCGCGACTTGATGAAGTCGCTGGTGTTCTGACCTTGGCTCCTTGGCACGGGAGGCGGCGACGGCGATGCATTGGACGGCCGAAATGTGGTATAATACACGGCCATGAGCGAGAGCCTTTTTTTCCAGGACCTGGCCGTCATGATGTCGGTCGTCGGTCTGGTGTCGGTCATCTTCACGCGCCTTGGTTGGCCGAAGGTGATCGGCTACCTGCTCGCCGGCATCCTCATGAGCGAGCACACCTGGGGCGGGTCGTTCCTCGCGGACCCGAAGTCCATCGGCACCATCGGCCAGCTCGGCATCGTGTTCCTCATGTTCACGCTCGGGCTCGAGTTCAGCGCGGACGACATGAAGAAGGTGAAGCACGTCACGGTGCCCACGGCGATCTTCGACACGCTGATGATGATCTGGCTCGGCTACACGGTGGGCACGCACATGCTGGGCTGGGGGAGCGTGCCGAGCCTCTTCCTCGGCGCGGCGCTGTGCGACTCCGCCACCACGCTTCTCGCCAAGACGATCGAGGAGATGCGCTGGGGCGACCGTCCGTTCGTGCGCTACATCTTCGGCACCACGATCTTCGAGGACATCCTCTGCGTGGGCGTGATCGCCCTCGTGACGGGCGTCGCGACCGGGAAGGGGATGAACGTGGGCGCGGTGGGCATGTCGCTCGGCGGGCTGCTCGTGTTCTTCACGGGCGTGATCGTGTTCGGCCTCGTCTTCGCGCCGCGCATCCTCAACCGCGTCGCGCTGCTGAAGGACGACGAGACGCTTCTCCTCACCATCCTCGGGCTCTGCTTCTTCGTGAGTTTCCTCGCGTTCAAGCTGGACTACTCCCTCGCGCTCGGCGCCTTCCTCGTGGGCATCCTCGGCGCGTCGAGCGACGTGCGCAACCGCCTCCACGAGCTGGCGGGGCCGCTACGGAGCATGTTTTCGGCCGTGTTCTTCGTGACGATCGGCCTCCTCGTCGATCCCGTGACGTGTTTCCGCAACATTCCGCTGATCCTCGGCCTCGTGCTGCTCGTCGTCTTCGGGAAGGGGTTCAACTGCTGCGTCATGTCCCTGCTCACGGGCCAGAGCGTGAAGAACGCGGTGCAGACCGGCTTCGGCCTCGCCCAGATCGGCGAGTTCGCCTACATGGTGGCGCTCATCTACATGACGGAGACGGGCGACACGGCGAGTCCCATCTACCAGGTGGTCGTGGCCGTCTCGCTCGTCACCACCTGCCTCAACCCCGCGATGCTCCGTGCGTCGGACCGCGTGGGCGATTGGTGCGAGGCGCATCTTCCGGAGCGCGTGCGCGGCTGGATCGCGGCGTACCAGGACTGGCTCTCCCGCATCCGGAACGCCTCCGTGCCATCGCAGCTGCAGAAGCACCTGCGCAGCCGCGCCGCGTGGCTCGGCGTGGTGTTCCTGCTGAACTTCGCCGTGGCGATCGCCGCCACGATGCTCGCGCGTCTCGACTATACGCTCTTCTCGCGTTTCTTCAACGACCACAAGGCCTTCTTCTTCTGCCTCGTGGCGAACCTCTTCTGCGTGTTCATGCTTGCGCCCGCGCTCGGGCTCGCGGTGTCGATCGGGCGCGACGTCGCGGCGGTCCTCACGGGGACGCGCCAGCCGAAGCGCTGGAAGGCGGCCGTGCGCCAGTTCGTCACGTGGGTGTGCTGGGCGGCGGTGTTCGCGCTTTCCTTCGTGCAGCTCGTGATGATCAACGTGAACCTCCTCCCCACGGAACTGCCGGCCCGCGTCACGATCGACGTGCTTCTCCTGGTGGCGGCAGTCGTGGGCTGGAAGCGCTTCAAGCGCGCGGGGCATGTGGCGACCTATCGGTTCAACTCCGCACTTGCCGCAGAACGTCGGCGCACGCGTCGGGCGACCGCACGTGGCGACGTAACGCTCACCGTCCCGGGAGATTTCTACGAGCATCTAGCAATCCCCGAGGCCTCTCCCGCCATCGGAGAGTCAATCCGCTCGCTCGACATCCGCGCCAAGACGGGCGCGAGCGTGGTAGCGGTGGAGCGGGCCGGGAATCGTTTCCGCAATCCCGGCCCTTCGTGGACGTTCGAGGCGGGCGACGTGGCGGTCGTCATCGGCGATCCGCCCCAGCTAGCCGCGCTCCACGAGCTGTTCGCTGTACGAAAAGCGCCGTAAATTGCTCCGTGGCGTGTCGCAACTTGTCACCGGTGTGGCGAAATGACACACCCTATGCCGCTTAGTGCTTGGATTTAGTGGGTGGCATGGTCTGTGCTATGCCTTTCGTGGCGTTTCAGTTCTGAGACGCCAGGAGGAATAACAAATGAATGCCGACAAATACACAACGAAAGTACGCGAGGCGCTAGGCGCCGCGCAGAACGTGGCCCAACACCACGGCCAGCAGCAGTTTGACGCCGAGCATGTCCTTTTTGCGTTACTGAAGGATTCTCAGGGGCTGATCCCCAATCTGTTTACCAAGATTGGCGCGAACCTGCCCACGCTAACGGCGCAGATGGAGGAGTCTATCAACCGCAAGCCGCGCATCACGGGACAGATCGAGGCCGACAAGTTCTACATCTCGAACGACCTCGCCAACATCCTCATGCGGGCGGAGGACGCCGCGAAGGAGATGAAGGACGAGTACGTCTCGGTGGAGCACCTGATCCTCGGAATCATGCGTAACGGCGCAACGGACGCCGCGAAGGCGATCAAGAACGCAGGCGTGACGGAGAAGAACTTCCTCGCGGCGCTGCGGGAGGTGCGCGGAAACCAGCGCGTGACCACGGACAACCCGGAAGGGCAGTACGAGGCGCTGAAGAAGTACGGAAGCGATCTCGTGGAGATGGCGCGCGCGGGCAAGCTCGATCCCGTCATCGGACGCGACACGGAAATCCGCGACGTGATCCGCATCCTTTCGCGCAAGACGAAGAACAACCCAGTCCTCATCGGCGAGCCCGGCGTGGGCAAGACGGCCATCGTGGAGGGCCTCGCACAGCGTATCGTGCGTGGCGACGTACCGGAGGGGCTGAAGGACCGCACCGTGTTCTCGCTTGACATGACAGCGCTCATGGCGGGCGCACAGTACCGTGGTCAGTTCGAGGAGCGTTTGAAGGCCGTCCTGAACGAGATCAAGGCGGCGAACGGACGCATCATCCTCTTCATCGACGAAATCCACACGATCGTGGGCGCGGGCAAGACGGAAGGCTCCACGGACGCGGGCAACATGTTGAAGCCGATGCTGGCGCGCGGCGAGTTGCACTGCGTGGGCGCGACGACGCTCGACGAGTACCGCAAGTACATGGAGAAGGACGCCGCGCTGGAGCGTCGTTTCCAGCCGGTTATGGTGAACCCGCCCTCGGAGGAGGACGCCGTCTCGATCCTGCGCGGACTGAAGGAGCGCTTCGAGAAGTACCACAACGTCCACATCCAGGACGCGGCCATCGTGAACGCGGTGACGCTCTCCTCGCGCTACATCCAGGACCGCTTCCTGCCGGACAAGGCGATCGACCTCCTCGACGAGGCGTGTGCCTCGATCCGCACGGAGATGGACAGCTGTCCGGCGGAGCTCGACGAGGCGACGCGCCATGTGCGGCGTCTGGAGATCGAGGCAATCGCGCTCGAGAAGGAGACTGATGAGGCGTCGAAGAAGCGCCTCGAGGAACTGCGCAAGGAGCTTTCCGAACTGAAGGCGAAGACCGACGCGATGACGGCCAAGTGGAAGAACGAGAAAGCCGTGCTGGAGGACGTGAAGCGCGTGCGTGCGCGGCTCGACGAATGTCGCTTGGACTATGACTGTGCCGTTGCAGCGGGCGACATCGCCAAGGCGTCGCAACTGAAGTACGGCGTGATTCCGGAACTGGAAAAGAAGCTGAAGCTACACGAGGCGGAGATCGGCAAGGATGGCGGGCAGCTCCTGCGCGAGGAGGTGACGGCGGACGAGATCGCAGAGGTGGTGAGCCGCTGGGCGGGCATTCCCGTGACGAAGCTGCTGGAGGGCGAGCGCGAGAAGTTGCTGAAGCTCGCCGACAAGCTGCACGAGCGCGTGATCGGTCAGGACGAGGCGGTGGACGCCGTTTCCGACGCCGTGCTGAGGGCGCGCGCGGGCGTGGGCAACCGGCAGAGGCCGTCCGGCGCGTTCCTCTTCCTGGGGCCTACGGGCGTGGGCAAGACGGAGCTCGCCAAGACGCTCGCGGCCGAGCTGTTCGACGACGAGGCGGCGATGGTGCGTCTCGACATGAGCGAGTACATGGAGAAGCACAACGTGTCGCGGCTCGTGGGCGCGCCTCCTGGCTACATCGGTTACGAGGAGGGCGGACAGCTCACCGAAGCCGTGCGCCGGAAACCGTACTCCGTGGTGCTGCTCGACGAGATCGAAAAGGCGCATCCGGACGTGTTCAACATGCTCCTGCAGGTGCTGGACGACGGGCGTCTTACGGACAGCCACGGGCGCACGGTGAGTTTCAAGAACACGGTCGTGATCATGACCTCCAACGCGCCGCGTGAGGCGCTGAAGAGCATCTTCCGTCCGGAGTTCCTGAACCGGCTTGACGAAATCCTCGAGTTCAAGTCGCTCACCGAGGACCAGATCAAGGCCATCGTGAAGCTCCAGTTGAAGGACTTCGCGAAGCGTCTGGCGGAGCAGGAGATCGGTCTCGAAGTCGACGACGCGGCGCTTGCGGTGCTCGCGAAGGACGGCTATGACCCGGCGTACGGGGCGCGTCCCGTGAAGCGGGCGATCCAGCGCGAGCTGGAGACGCCGGTCGCGCGCGCGATCATCGCCGGCAAGTTCCCGCCGCAGTCGACCGTGAAGGTGACCGCCTCCAAGGGACAGCTTGTCCTGGACTAAGTCGTTGCTCAACAACAACTTGCACTCTTGTCGGCACAATTGCGATTGTTCACAAATCTCAATTGTTCACAAATGCCATCATTGCCACCAATGCAAATTGCTATTTGTTATTTGTGAACAATGATGGCAATGAAGATTTGTGAACAATGCTCGATGGCGTGTTCAAGTTGTTTTTGAGTGCCGCTTGCAAAAGTATCGGTGGTCCTTGGCGGCTGTGGTATAATATCCAGCCGACCAATGGACCAAAAGACGACAGATCGCAGCACATTCGCCAAGGGATTGCTCTTGGCGATTCCCACTCTTGTCATCTGGGGCGTAACGTATGTAAACACCAAGGCGCTTCTGGACGACTTCTCCGCATTTGAGATACTCTTCCTGCGGTTTCTCATGGCGTATGGGGTGCTTTGGTGTCTGAAACCACGGCGGCTTGTTGTGGATGGATGGCGAGAGGAGGCTGCCTACGCCGGGATGGGGCTTGCTGGCGTGACGGTTTACCAGTTCCTTGAAAACTGTGCGCTGCACTGGACGAACGCATCCAACGTGTGCATTCTCGTCTCGGTCTGTCCGATGACGACCGCCATACTCTCGCAGGTCATCCTTGGGGAACGCGTGCTCACTCTGCGGTTCATTGCCGGATTCGTGATGGCCATGACGGGGATAACGCTTGTGTGCCTGAACGGCGTCTACTTGTTGTCCTTCCATCCCGTGGGCGACATGCTCGCCATCGCGGCAGCGCTGTCGTGGAGCTTCTATTCCGTTCTCGTGACGAAGGTGAACGCGCGCGGAAGAGATCCGATACTGACTACTCGCCGCATGTTCTTCTGGGCGCTAGTGGCCATGTTGCCGTTACTGTGCGTCTCCATGATGCCTGGCGGGGATACGTTCGCGGACGGCATATTCGCGATCAACTTCTCCGCATCGGCCAACGCGGCGCGCCTGACGCGTCCGGTCAACCTTATGAACCTCGGCTTCCTCGGTGTCCTCGCGAGCGCTCTCTGCTTCACGGCGTGGAACGCCGCATGCGAGCGCCTCGGTACGGTGCGCGCAACGATCGGAATCTACATGCTGCCTGCGATTACGATTCTCTTTGCCTGGTTCTTCCTCGGCGAAAGGCTTACAGCCATCGGCGCTCTCGGCGCAGGACTCATTCTTGCAGGCGTCATTTTGTCGGAGCGACGGGCGTAATGTAATGGAGGCCTATACGGCTGCGTTTTTTGAAATAGGGGATTTTGACGTATTGACATCAAAGCATCAAACATGGTAGAATAGGCGCCATGAGAACAACCCTTACTTTAGAACCAGATGTTGCGGCAAGGCTTGAAGAATGTCAGGCCGCCGACTTGAGCGTCAGTTTCAAGGAGCTTGTCAACGGGCTTTTACGCATGGCGTTCGCCACGCAGGATGCCTTGGCTCGCAAGCCTGCTGTCAGGCATTTCTCGACAAAGGTCTTTCGCGGACGGACAACCACGTTGGGGACGATTACAAGTACGCATGACATGCTGGCCATGGCCGACGGCGAGGACTACCGATGAGATTGCTTGACGCCAATATTCTGATGTACGCATCGTTTGACGCGTTCCCGCAGCATGTTCGCACGAAGAAATGGCTTGATGCCAGATTGAACGACATCAATACGCCTCTGGGTATCCCTTGGGAAAGCACTCTGGCCTTTGTTCGCTTGTCTACAAATCCCCGCGTCATGCAACCTGCGATTTCAGTGTCCGAGGCGTGGCGTCAGGTACAGTCATGGTTGTCGATGCCATGCGTATGGATACCGGTGGCGACAGATCGGCATCGACATTATCTTGATTCATTCCTAAACATTCCAGAAGCAAACCACAAACTCGTGGCGGATGCACATCTGGCGGCCTTGGCAATTGAACATGGACTTGTCATGGTTTCGGCCGATTCGGATTTTCATCTTTTCCCCGGCCTTCGCATAGAAGATCCTACTATTTGAAGTTTGCCTGGTGCCATTGCCACGGCATAACGGATTTGGTAAAATAGCGGCCAACGGCACAATGGTAGTGCAATTGAATTGGCTAGCAATCGTGCATGGAGAAAAAGTGAAGAAGAAACTTCTTAAGACAGATGACTTTCGTTGGGATGGGTTTGTTTTCTTTGCAAGTTGAAAGGATGCAGACATGACTCTTCAGCAGCTTAAGTACGCGGACGCGGTTGCGGCGTGCGGATCGATAAGCGAGGCAGCTCGGCGGTGCTTTGTCACGCAGCCGACGCTTACGGAGGCGGTGCGTCTCCTGGAGGAGGAGCTTCGCATCGCCATATTCACGCGGTCGCCAAAGGGCGTGAGCGTGACGCGCGAGGGCGAGGAGTTCCTTGCATCCGCGCGGCAAATCCTAGACGACGCGGCGCGCATCTCCGAAAAGTACACGGGCAAGGCCGTGAGGCGTCCGCAGTTCGCGGTCTCCTGCCAGCACTACGCCTTTGCCGTTGAGGCGTTCATGGACGTCGTGGGGGCGAACGACGCGGAGTCCTACGACTTCACTCTGCGCGAGACGGTTACGAGCGAGATCATCGACGACGTGGCGCGCCACCGCAGCGAGGTGGGCGTGCTCTACCTATCCCGCCGCAACGAGCGCGCTATCATGAAGATACTGCACAAGGAGGAACTTGTGTTCGAGGAGCTGTTCGAGGCGAAGCCACACGTGTTTTTGGGAAAGAAGCATCCGCTTGCCAAGAAGAAGTCCATTCGCCCGCAGGAACTTGACGACTACCCGTATCTCACATACGAGCAGGGGGCCGAGAACGCGCTCTACTTCGCGGAGGAGGTCATGCCCGCGATAGACCGGAAGAAGAACATCCGCGTCAGGGACCGCGCCACGATGACGAATCTCGTGCTGGGTCTGAACGGCTTCACCGTCGCGTCTGGCGCGCATGCCAAGGGATACAACCCCGCGATCGTCTCGATACCGCTGAAGATGGACGACTCCATCCGAGTGGGGATCGTGCGCCGCGGCGGTATCCCGCTTTCCGCTGCGGGGGCGGCGTTCGTGGACGCGATCCGCGCGCGCCTGGCGGACAAATAGAAGGGCTTCTTGCAGCGTGGGTTCCCGTCGCGCATGGTATAGGAATAACCTATTGCCATGCAGTGAATCTTCCGATTACCCATTAGCGGGGGAAATGTGAGATACTATTCGCCGTTGACACCACCAGAAAGGAGCAACGGCAATGAGCGAAAGAAAATACCATATCGAGACCTTGGCGGTACACGCCGGACAGGACGTACACGGCGACCCTGCGACAAACGCGCGGGCCGTGCCTGTGTACAGGACGACCGCCTACAACTTCCGGGACTCCAAGCACGGGGCCGACCTCTTCGGCCTTCGGGAGCTCGGCAACATCTACGCCCGCCTGATGAACCCCACGAACGACGTGCTCGCGAAGCGCATCGCGGCGCTCGAAGGTGGCGCGGCGGCGCAAACGCTCGCCTCGGGCACGGCGGCCATCTACTTCACGATCACCAACATCGCCCGCGCGGGAGACGAGATCGTGGCGGCAAGCAATCTTTACGGCGGCACCTTCAGCCAGTTCGACGCCATTCTGCCGAATGTGGGCATCAAGGTAAACTTCACGCCGGTGAACGATTTAGAGGCTGTCGAGGCAGCGATTACGGAGAAGACTAGGCTTCTCTTCATCGAGGCTGTCGGCAACCCCGCCCTTGACATTGCGGACATTGAAGGCTACGCGGCCGTAGCACATCGTCACGGTTTGCCGCTCGTCGTCGACGCCACCTTTACGCCGCCGCCGCTCCTGCGCGCGCTTGACCACGGGGCGGACCTCGTCATACACTCTCTCTCGAAGTGGATTGGCGGACACGGCGCAGGCATCGGCGGCGTCGTGGTGGAGAAGGGCGGCTTTGACTGGACGAATCCGAAGTTCGCGCTCTACAACGAGCCGGACGCCGGATACCACGGTCTCCGTTTCGCGCATGACCTTCCCGAACCGCTGAAACCCATTGCGTTTTCGATCCGACTTCTTACGGTCGGCATCCGCAACCAGGGTCCCACGCTCGCGCCCGACGCGGCGTGGATATTCCTGCAGGGCGTGGAATCGCTTCCGCTCCGCATCGCACGCCACAGCGAAAACGCGCTTGCAGTCGCGAAACACCTCCAGAACCATCCGAAGGTGGCGTGGGTGAAGTACCCCTCGCTCACTCAGCCCGAACTCGCGGCGAAGTACCTGCCCAACGGCGCAGGCGGCGTGGTCGTATTCGGCGTGAAGGGCGGTGCCGAGGAGGCGCGCAAGGTCACGGACGCGGCGAACGGGGAAATCTTCTCTATCCTCGCGAACGTGGGCGACGCGAAGAGCCTCATCATCCACCCGGCCTCCACCACGCACTCGCAGCTCTCCGACGAGGACTTGCGCAAGGGCGGTGTCGCGCCGGAGCTGATCCGTCTCTCCATCGGCCTCGAGCACATCGACGACATCATCGCCGCGCTCGACGAAGCCCTGGAAGTCATCTAACCCTTTGCCCCCGTCTCAATCCCCCATCCCTGAGGCGGGGGCATTAAACCAAAAACAAACGCCGAAATCGGCAAAAAAAGGAGAAAAGAAAATGAACGCAACAAGCAACAAACTGTTCCGCACCGTAATCTCATCTGTGGCTGGAGTGTGCATAAGCACAGCCGCACACGCAGGAGTGCCCCTCAACAACCTGCAAGGCACGGGAGGCATAGCCTTCAACCCGTTGGCGTACACAGCGGGGTTACCATGGGACGATGACGGAGGAGGCGACTCTACGAACGCCGTGGAGAAGACCGACTCGGCGCTGAACGGCGTAGTGTCGCGTCCGCAGTTGGGCGCGTGGTACGTCAACCTCAACGACGCCGGCATCAACTGGTGGGCGGCATCGGCCGCGATTACGTTCGCCGACCATCTTGAAATCTCCGGCGGATACGGCTTCGTCAACGCGCACAAGTACGGCGACAAGTCGATCAACACCTACAACGTGGGCGCGAAGGTCAAGTTCCTCGACGAGAACGCCTTCGACACCGTGTGGGTGCCGGCGCTCGCCGTCGGCGGCGTGTGGAAGTACACGGACTCCCGAACGGTCGATGCGTTCCGTCTGGACGACAACGGCTTCGACGCATACGTCGTTGCCTCGAAGCTGATAACCCAGACGCCCGTGCCGGTGCTGCTCTCGGCAGGTTTGCTGCTTTCCGACGAAGTGGTGAACGGCGTCGTGGGCCACAACGACTACGACGTGGTGGCCTTCGGCAACATCGACATCCTGCCCGCCGAGAACATCGCCATCGGCCTTGAGTACAAGCAGGGCGTGGACGCGGGCGACACGCGCGTGACCGGCGGACACTCCATCCGCAACCACGACTACTGGGACGCCCACGTCGCCTGGTTCATCACGAAGAAACTCACGTTCGTGGCGGCATTCGCGGAAACCGGAGACAAGGACAAGTTCTACAGGAAGGGGAGCGTCAAGAACCTCGGCGTCGGCGCCGGCGCGGTCTTCTCTCTCCAGTACCAATTCTAACCACGGGAGGGCCGCGCTTGTCGCGGCCACAAAAAAAAGAGTATAATAATCAACAACCATCCGAAAGGAATCAAAGCAATGAGCAACACGGCAAAGAACATCCTGGAGAAGGTCGGCGGAACGCCGCTCGTGGAAATCTCCAGCAAACTCAACAAGGGCGGCGCGAAGGTACTCGCGAAGGTCGAGTTCTTCAACCCCGGCGGCAGCGTCAAGGACCGCATCGCGCTCGCGATGGTCGAGACGGCGGAGAAGGACGGCGTCCTCAAGCCCGGCGCGACGATCATCGAGCCGACGAGTGGCAACACCGGCGTGGGCCTCGCGCTCGTGAGCGCGGTGAAGGGGTACCACCTCATCCTCACCATGCCCGAGACGATGAGCATCGAGCGCCGCAAGCTCGCGGCCGCCTACGGCGCGGAGATCGTCCTCACGCCTGGCTCCGCCGGCATGAAGGGCGCGATCGCCAAGGCGAACGAGCTCAGGGACGCAACACCCGGCGCGGTGATCCTCCAGCAGTTCGAGAACCCGGCCAATCCCGCCAAGCACGAGGCGACGACGGGGCCCGAGATCTGGGCGGATACTGACGGCGAGGTTGCGGCGTTTGTGGCAGGCGTTGGCACGGGTGGCACGCTCTCCGGCGTGGGACACTACCTCAAGTCGAAGAACCCTGCGGTGAAGGTGTTTGCCGTGGAACCCGATACGAGCCCCGTCCTTTCCGAGGGCAAGGCTGGTCCGCACAAGATCCAGGGCATTGGCGCGGGGTTCGTGCCGAAGACGCTGGACACGGGTGTGTTTGACGAAGTCATCAAGGCCTCCGCCGAGAACGCGGGCGCGACTGCGCGCGCTGCGGCGGCGAACGAAGGACTGCTCGTCGGCATCTCCTCCGGAGCTGCCCTTTGGGCGGCGCTCGAGCTCTCGAAGCGTCCCGAATTCGCGGGCAAGACGATCGTCGCGCTCCTCCCGGACACCGGCGAGCGTTACCTTTCGACCTGGCTCTTCGAATAGCAGACGAGGTTTGCCGAAAGCGCCGAAGCCGTTGGAAGAGAGTGTCTTATAAAACAGATTCGTTGACCCCTTGACGGGGTGCGCTGATTATGATAAACTCTACGCCAATTTTCCGCGAGGGAAGGTCCCGAGCGGCGAGTCCAAAGGAGTAATAGAAAATGGCTATCAAGGTTGGCATCAACGGCTTCGGCCGCATCGGCCGCATGGTTTTCCGCGCGGCTGTTGAAAACTTCGCGAACGACATCGAGATCGTGGGCATCAATGACCTGCTCGATCCCGACTACCTCGCCTACATGCTGAAGTACGATTCCGTGCACGGCATCTTCAAGCACGACATCAAGGTCGATGGCACGAACCTCGTCGTTGACGGCAAGGCTATCCGCCTCACGGCCGAGAAGGATCCGGCTGCCCTCAAGTGGAACGAAGTCGGTGCCGAGATCGTCGTTGAGTCGACGGGTCTGTTCCTTACCTACAGCAAGGCGTATGCCCACATCAAGGCTGGTGCCAAGAAGGTCATCATGTCTGCTCCTTCCAAGAAGGACGATGACGGACGCGAGACCCCGATGTTCGTCTATGGCGTGAACCACGAGACGTATGCGGGCCAGGACATCATCTCCAACGCTTCCTGCACCACGAACTGCCTCGCGCCCCTCTCGAAGGTCATCCACGAGAAGTTCGGCATCAAGCGCGGCCTGATGACGACGGTGCACGCCGCCACGGCGACGCAGAAGACGGTTGACGGCCCGTCCAAGAAGGACTGGCGCGGCGGTCGCGGCATCCTCGAGAACATCATCCCGTCCTCGACGGGCGCGGCGAAGGCCGTCGGTAAGGTTCTCCCCGACCTCAACGGCAAGCTCACCGGCATCTCCATGCGCGTTCCCACGAGTGACGTCTCGGTTGTCGACCTCACGGCCGAACTTGAGAAGCCCGCGACGATTGAGGAGATCAAGGCTGCCGTCAAGGAAGCTTCCGAGGGTTCCCTCAAGGGCATCCTGGGCTACACCGAGGACGCGGTGGTCTCCACCGACTTCCGCGGCGACCCCCGCACGTCGATCTTCGACGCTGACAAGTCCATGAGCCTCGATCCTACCTTCGTGAAGCTCATCTCGTGGTATGACAACGAGTGGGGTTACTCGAACAAGGTCCTCGAGATGGCCCGCGTCATCGCGAAGTAAGCATTTAGCGACCCTCAGGGGCGTGATTCCTAGCGCGTTCCAGACGGGAAGTATTTCGGAAGGACATGGCGTAGCTACACGCTGTGTCCTTTCTCTTTTCAAGACGATGAGAAATCACTGGTTCTTCGACTTCGACGGCACGCTCTGCGACACGGAGGCGGACATCAAGTCCGCCTGGCGCGCGGCGTTGCGCAACATCGGGCGCGACTGTCCGCACTTCGACCGCGTCTACCGCACTGGCCCCACGCTCGACCAGGTCGTGTACATGCTCTTTGATGACGCCACGCCCGAATTGGTGAACGCCGTCAAGGCGCAGTTCCGCACCTGCTACGACGCGGGCGGATTCCCCGCCACGCATCCCTATCCGTGGGTGCCGGCGTGGCTTGCCGACCTGAAGCGCCAGAATTGCTGCATCTACGTGGCCACGAACAAGCGCTGGAACCCAACGCATATCCTCATGGAGAAGCTTGGCTGGGACTCGCTTTTCGACGGTTACTATACTGTTGACATGTTCGTTGATCCATCCGCGAAGGCCGCGACAAGCGCGGCCCTCCCGAAAAGGCCCCTCCCGAAGACGGCCACGACAAGCGCGGCCCTCCCGAAGAGGAATCTAACGAAGGCGGAGTTGCTCGCTGAGGTGATGCGCGAACGCGGGATCGCCCCTGCCGATGCCGTGATGGTGGGCGATACGAAGGGCGATGTCACATCCGGCGCAGCAGCCGGCATGTACACGATTGGCTGCACGTGGGGCTACGGCACGCGCGAAGAACTGGAGGGGGCCGATGAAATCTATGACGCCGAACGCTTCGCCTGATCCCATGCACAACTATCCGGAGCTCCGCCGCCGCCTGCGCGACCGTGCGGCGCGCAAGCGCCTCGCCGACCGCGTTACGCCTGGCTTGCCCGTAGACGGCGACCCTGTCGAAACACGCGTGCCCGCGCCGACCGTCGGAACGCTGATGGACGGAATCCTAGGCGACCTGCTCGCCGAGAAGAGCGTCTTCTTCGACAGCGTGTGCGCACAATGGAACACGCTTTTCCCCGACA
>CADCOC010000085.1:0-28059 GCA_902802945.1 uncultured bacterium
ACGCACGCGATCGGCGACATGCACGACTGGGACTACGACCAGCTCAAGTACGGCGCCGGCTACGACATGAACTGGGTGCTCCGCAAGACGCCCGGCGACGAGCTCTCGCCCGCCTGCATCCTCACGTCGCCCGTCACGGGCCGCCAGATCGAGGTGTGGACCACCGAGCCCGGCATGCAGATCTACGATGGCTTCTATCTCCCGGCGCCCAACACCGGCGTGGCGCTCGAGACGCAGCACTTCCCCGACTCCCCGAACCATCCCGAGTTCCCCTCGACGATCGTCCGTCCCGGCGTGCCGCTCTACTCGACCACCGAGTTCCGTTTCAAGGTCGTGTGATAGAGGCCGTCTAGCCGACAGGACAACCAACCGCAAGGAGATGGGAAGATGAAGATTCGCATAATCGCCGCGTTGCTGGCCGCCGCCGCATTCGCGGCGGGCGCGGGCGAGCACATATACCTCTGGCCCGAGGGGAAGATGCCAAACGCCCAGCCGCACCAGATCGCGGCCTCAACGGAGGACGCGCGCGCAAAGGACTTCAAGGCGGATGAATGGCGCCGTCCGTACATCGAATGGTGCAAACCGCCGGCGAAGCCGAACGGGTGCTGCATGATTCTCATCTCCGGCGGCGGCTACAACTGTTACTGCGACGTGGGGCTCATTCGGATGTGGAACAAGAAGTTCACCGAAAAGGGCTTCCAGTGCGTGACGTTCGTCTACCGCACACCGCGTCCGAAAGGCATTCCAATCCACCAGAGCGCGTGGGAGGACGGACAGCGAGCCGTCCGCCTGGTGAGGGCGTCCGCGAAGGAGAGGGGCTTCGACCCGGAGAAGATCGGTACGATCTCGATGTCCGCCGGCTCGCACCTCGCGACGCTTCTCGCCACGAGCGCGCTCACGCCCGCCTACGCGCGGATCGATGCGCTCGACGACATCCCCTGCCACATCAACTGGGCGATCACCGGCGCAATCGCGTACGCCATGACCGACGGCATCGGCGTTCCCAACACGCGCAACGGCCAGGCCGTCGACGCAAAGCTCGACTCCTGCTTCAAGTTCGATACGAAGACAGCGCCCATGTGCATGTTCCACGGCAGCGCGGACGTCTATTCGCCCACGGCCTCCACGTTCGTCTACCGTGAACTGCGCAAGCACAAGGTGCCGGCCGAGCTCCATCTCTTCGCCGGGCGTCCGCACGGGTTCTGGGGCCAGGATGGGAAGGGCGACAAGGCGGCCGCCTACGACAACTGGTTCGACCGCGCCATGGAATTCCTGACGCAGCTCGGCTTTACGGGGCCGCTCGCTCCCGCCGAGGACCTGATGAAGCGCTACGCGAAGGACTTCCACGATCCGGCGAAGTACGCCAAGGAGGAACTGTGGCCGAAGGGAAAAATCCCCGACTTCCAGAAGCACCAGTGCGTGCCGTACCTTGAATGGTACATTCCCGCGAACCTCACCACGAAGGCGATCCAGATCATCTATTCGGGCGGCGGCTACGGTGGCAACAGTCCCGACAGTTTCGAGGTCGCGCCCGCGCGCCGCTTCCTGAACGAGAAGGGCATGGCGGTCGTAACGATGAAGTACCGCACGCCGCGTCCGAAGGGACTCGCCAAGCACACGACCGCGTGGCAGGACCTGCAGCGGTGCATCCGCATCGTGCGCAGCAAGGCGGCGGCGAAGGGACTCGACCCCAACCGCATCGGCATCATGGGTTCCTCGGCCGGCGGACACCTCACGCTCATGGGCGTCACCAGCGCGCGCAGCCGTTCGTACTGGGATGTCGACAAGCTCGACAAGATTCCGTGCAATGTCCAGTGGGGCGTGGGCATCTATCCCGCCTATTCGCTCACCGACGGCGTTGACAAGTGCAATGTGAACGGCGGCAACGGCGACGACGCGCGGCTCGTACCCGAGTTCGCGTTCGACCCCGACACGTGTCCGATGGTGTTCATCCACGGAGACGCGGACGGCTGGGCCGCGATGAACTCCGTAAAGGCGTGGGAACAGATGCGCCGCATGGGAATCGCGAGCGACCTGCACACGCTCTGTCTGCGTCCGCACTGCTTCCAGCGGAAGGCATCCCCGGGCACAGGCAGCTACACCTGGCTAGGACGAATCTGGGAGTTCATGTCGGGTAAGGGCATTAACAAGTGAACAGTCCCCTCTTGCTTTCGCTGTTGGGAGTTTAGAAGATTAGGAGATTGGGAGAAATGTTCAAAAAGTCTCCAGAACTCCAAGTCTCCAAATCTCCAAGTAGCGAAAGCAACGAACGAGAAGAGATGTCTGAAGAAGAGCAAGAAGCCGGTGCCGAAAAGCCCAAGTGGCCGAAGAAGCCGCCGAAGACGGAGGCTGACCTCGCGGCAATCGCGTATCTGGATAAGCTCCGCGCGGGCGGCGGGGATCCGCCGCCGAGGGACGTGCCGCTCGCGTGCATCGTGAAGGTGACTGAATACGAGAACGTGCCGAAGGCCAACGAGGCGTATGCGATGGTGCGCGTGGTGGGGGCGGACGGCAAGACGTGGCGTCTCTGCGTGCATCGCGGCACGGTGAAGGTGGGCAAGAACGCGCTGTTCATCTCCGATGCGGCGGCATTGCCCGTCGAAGACCGTTTCCGCAACCCGGCGGTATGCACGGTGAAGGAGAAGGTGTACAAGTACGGTTTCGGCGTGAAGGTACGCCGTCTCCTGCCGCACGTGCAGCGGCACATCTACCCGCTCAACTGCGGCGTGCTCTATCCCACGGCCGCCTTCGCGGAACTGAAGGGCAAGCGCGCGGGTATTCATGTGGCGGTTCTGCTGCATATCGACCGCGCCGAGGAACTCAAAATCCGCCAGCAGGATCCCCACGCATGGGTGCGCTACTACCAACCAGAATCATAAAAGGAAGATGAAAACAATGAAGATAGTAAAAACATGTTGTTGTACGCTTGCCGTCACCCTCAACGTGGCGGCGGCTTGCGCTGCGAAGCCGGCGGCGGAGCGGATGGACCGCTCGAAGCTGCTTATCGGCGCATACTGTATGCAGGCGAACGCGAAGACGGACGTACACATAAAGGCCATCCACGACTGTGGCGTGGACTTCATCATCGGAGGGCTGCCGGCGTCCGACCGCGCCACGCTCGACCTCTTCGCGAAACACGGTGTGGGCGCGATTGTGAACGGCGTCGTTCCCGGCTGGTGGGGCGGCGACGGCAAGCGCGCCGGCAAGATGCGCGAGACGAACCCACCGGAGAAGTACGCGGCGGGTGCGGCGGCGTTCAAGGACCACCCCGCGATCTGGGCAATCGACATCGGCGACGAGCCGTCCGCACTCGACTTCCCCTACTACGGCGACGTGGTGCGCCAGCTCAACAAGGCTATTCCCGGGATGCCGCTCTACCTGAACCTCTACCCCAACTACGCGAGCGTGGCGCAAAACAACGGGAAGCAGACCATCAACCAGCTCGGGACGAAGACCTACGCCGAACACGTGGATGTGTATTGTCGCGAGGTACCACTCAACTACATCTCCTACGACTTCTATCCCTATATGGCGTCTTCTGGGGGCACCGACCGCTTCCTCTCGAAAATGTACGACAACTTCATCGTCGTTTCCGAGGCGTGCCGCCGCACGAATCGTTCCTTCTGGTACGTCCCGCAGGTCAACTCCCGCCACGGTCTTCCCCCGACGAGCGAGAATCGTCTGCGTTTCCAGTCCAACGCCGCGCTCAGTTTTGGCGCGGAGGCGATTACCTGGGCGTGCTGGTGCGCGGGATGGTGGACGAACAATGTGATTGACGTTACCGGGAAGCAGACGGAGCAGTACGGGAAGCTGAAGCGTGTGAACGCGGAATTGAAACAGATCGGGCCGTACTACATGCGCTTCAGAAACGTTGCCACTAGGCTTGTCGGCTTTGCATCCAATTCGCCCTGGCGTCCGTCGTTGCCCTGCCTCGGCGCACCTGCCGATCCGGGCTACGTGAAGGCGTCCAACGGTGCGCCGCTTATCGTCGGCGAAATGGTCGCCCGCGATCCCTCATGCGGGGAGCGCGCGTTCTTCGTGACGGCGGCCGACGATCCATCGGACGTGCATCCGGCGAAATTCGACATCGTGTTCAACGTCAAGGCGAAACGCGTGGAGGCGTTCGGCGGCAATGGTGCTATTCCTGTTACCCGCCGGCAGGACGGCTCCTTCTCCGTGCCGCTAACATCCTGCCAGGGCGTCCTGATCATATTGCGTTGACAAATGGAATGTTATGATAAAAGGGATTCAGAGGATTATTGTCGTAGTTCTTGCCCTTTATTCGGTCGCGTGCGCGGCGGATCGTGATGACCGGGCGCGGCTGCTTGGGCCGTTCCGCGAGAAGCTGCACCGCGTGGTGTTCACCAAGCACTTCGACATGGGCGGCTCGCACTACGCCTATACCGACGCCGTGAGCGACGAGGACATCCTCAACCCCGGCGGCGTGAAGAAGGAATTCAACTTCAAGCCCGGCTCAAGCCTGTGCATGCTGTCGCTGGACGAAGGACTGAACGTCTGGGAGACGACGCTGATCCACGACGACAACGGCGTGATACGCGACCCGGACGTGTCTTACGACGGCAAGCGCATTCTCTTCGCGTGGAAGAAGTCCGCCCGCGACGACGACTACCATCTCTACGAAATGGACGTGGCGACGCGCAGCGTCCGGCAGCTGACGTTCGGGAAGGGCGTGGCCGACTACGAGGGAATCTATCTCCCGGACGGCAACATCATGTTCAGCTCCACGCGTTGCTTCCAGAACGTGGACTGCTGGCACGTGAGCGCGTGCAACATGTTCCTGATGGACGGCGACGGCAAGTTCATGCGCCGTATCGGCTTCGACCAGGTACACAGCAACTACCCGCAGGTACATCCGGGCAGCGGCGCCGTCACGTACACGCGCTGGGAATACAACGACCGCGGCCAGATCTATCCGCAGCCGCTCTTCCAGATGCACCCGAACGGCGCTCACCAGCAGGAGTTCTACGGCAACACCTCGTACTTCCCCACGTCCATCCTCCACGCGCGCGGCATCCCCGGCACGCAGAAGGTGCTGGCCATCCTGTCGGGACACCACACGCCGCAGAAGGGCAAGCTCGCGATCATCGACCCTTCGCTCGGGCGCGAGGAGACGGTGGGCGTGACGCTCGTGGCGCCGGAGGTGAAGCCGAAGGGGTTGATCCGCATCGACCAGTACGGACAGAAAGGCGACCAGTGGCAGTATCCGTATCCGCTGGACGAGAACAACTACCTCGTCACGTTCCGTCCCAACGGCGCGAAGCACTTCGGCATCTACTTCATGAACAGGAAGGGCGAACGCGTGCTGTTGGCGGAGGACCCTACGGTGTCCTGCAATCAGCCGATACCGCTTGCACCGCGTCCGAAGCCGCCGCAGGTGGGCTATCCGATCGACTGGCGCAAGACGACAGGGACGTTCACCGTGAAGGACATCTACTCCGGGCCGGGGTTGAAGGGCGTTGCGCGCGGCACGGTGAAGAAGCTGCGCGTGGTGGCGCTTGACTTCATGGCCACGGACATTGGGCGCAAGCACGGCCCGTCGGCGATCAGCGACCTGGCGGCGTGGGACGTCAAGGTGGTGTTGGGCGAGACGCCGGTCCACGAGGATGGTTCGGCGGCGTTCGAGGTGCCGGCGCGCACGCCGGTCTATTTCCAGGCCATCGACGGAAACGGACACGTTGTGCAGACGATGCGATCATGGTCAACCCTCATGCCGGGCGAGACGTTCAGCTGCGTCGGCTGCCATGCGTACGACAGCTCCGCCGCGTCCGCAAAGGCGAACACCCTTGCCCTGCAGAAGGGCGTGGCGAAGCTGCAGCCGTTCTATGATGTTTCGGGACGCGGCTTCAGCTTCCCGAAGACGATCCAGCCGATCCTGGACGCCAAGTGCGTGAAGTGCCACAGCGGCGTCGATGCGCCAGCGCCCGACCTGCGCGCCACGCCGGTCTGGGACGAGAAGGCACGGAAGCTCTGGAACAAGTCGTACAACGCGCTCGTCTCCACTGGCCGCGCGGCGCGTCCGGCAAACGACACGAGCCAGGTCACGGGCACCATCGACGAGCATTCCCGCTACGTAAACTGGATCGGTCGGTGGTCCGTGCCCACGCCTATCCCGCCGTATTCCCACGGCTCGTCGCGCAGTCCGCTCGTCAAGATACTCGCGAAGGGACATCACGGCGTGAAGATGACGCAGGAGGAGCTGGACAAGATAGCCTGCTGGATCGACCTTGCGGTGCCGCATTCCGGCACATGGACCGAGGGCATGATGGCCGACGACGAGGCCGTGTATCTGCGCGTTCGGAAGCTACGCGACGTCTGGCAGCGCGAGGAGGCCGCGAACATCAATAAAATGCTGGAGAAGGCCAACTGATATGAAGGCCAGAACGCGCATTATTTGTTCGTGATGGCTATGCGTGGAGCGCGGCGATAAGGCGCGAGCGGTCGAACATCTGCTCTGAGAGTTCGCGCGCGCGCGCGCCGCAGGAGGGGCCGTCGCCACGGCGGATGAGTTCCGCCATGCGGCGGAAGGCGTCGGCGATGGCGGCGACGTCATCGGGGTCGGCGGTGATGCCGAGCTGGTGTTCCTTGATCAGTTCGCGCGCGTCGCCGAGGAGAATGCCGAGGATGGGCTTGCCGGTCTTGATGTAGCTCTGGAACTTGCCGGGCAGGGTGAGCTGGTATTCGGGCGTGAGCGAAATGATGAGTGCATCCGCCTGCGCGAACCAGCGCGGCATGTCCGCTTTCGGTTGGCGTCCGTGGAACTTGACTGGCGCACCGCACGTGGACGCCTTCTCCTTCAGGTGTTCGAGCTGCACGCCGCCACCCACGAAGTGGAGTTCGGCGCCGGGGATGTTTGCACTGCTGAAACCCTCGAGGACGTTGTCGAGATCCTGCGGCACGCCGAGGTTGCCCGCGAACATGAACACGATCCCCGCGTGCGGCGGCGCAGGGGGAAGGTCCATCGGAGCGGGATCCCACTGCGGGATGAATTCGGCCTCGCGGTTGCAGATTTCGCGGATGCGCGGCACGAACCCCCGGCAACTCACGCAGATGCGGTCGCAGCGCTTGTAGATGCGGCGCACGAACCAGTTGAGAAACGCCTCGCGTCCGCGCGTACGCCGGAAGCCGAAGCCCCACACGGCGTCGGGCCAGAGGTCCTGGGTCCAGATCGTCGTGGGCTTGCGCCAGATGGTCTTGAGCGCGAAAAGGGCGCTCGCCATCGTGAGCGCGGCCGTATGGTACACGAACACACGGTCGTACTTGCGTCCGTTCCAAAGCGCCCACCAGAACGTCATCCAGCCGAAGTGGAGGTAGTTGAGCACCTTGCGCTTCACGCTCGTGTTGTAGCCGAAGATCGTGCTCACGCGGTGGACGGGGATGTCGAGGTATTCGCGCGTGGTCTGGTAGGCTTTGTTCTTGTAGCCGTCGAAGATGCGGTCGAAGGGGTAGCTGGGCACCTGGGTGAGCACCTCCACCTCGTCGCCGAGTTTCTTCCACTCCGCGACAAGGTCGTTCACGAGGAAATCCTCGGGATAGAACCGCTCGACGATGACCAAGACTTTGCTCATGTGCGGGAATAGTATAGCATATTTTCGTCGGGAGCGCGAAAATGTGATATACTATTGCCCATGTTTGACGACAAAGTACTCTTGATTACCGGCGGGACGGGTTCGTTCGGCCACGCCGTGCTGCGGAGGTTCATCAACGACTTCCGTGAAATCCGCATCTTCTCTCGTGACGAGAAGAAGCAGGACGACATGCGCCACGAGCTGCAGAACGACAAGGTGAAGTTCTACATCGGCGACGTACGCGACCGCGCAAGCGTGGACGGCGTGATGACGGGTGTGGACTACATCTTCTCGGCGGCGGCACTGAAGCAGGTGCCAAGCTGCGAGTTCTTCCCCATCGAAGCCGTGAACACGAACGTGTTGGGCACGAACAACGTGATCGAAAGCGCCATCGCGCATGGCGTCTCGCGCGTGGTGGTTCTTTCAACCGACAAAGCCGCGTACCCTATCAACGCGATGGGCATGTCGAAGGCGCTCATGGAGAAGGTTGCGATAGCCAAGGGACGCGCCCTAGGCCCGGACGCTCGCACGACGATCTGCTGTACGCGCTATGGCAACGTGATGGCGAGCCGCGGCAGCGTGATTCCGCTCTTCATCGACCAGATCAAGGCCGGGAAGGACATCACCGTGACCGACCCCGAGATGACGCGCTTCATGATGACGCTCGACGAGGCCGTGGATCTTGTCCTCTTTGCCTTCAAAAACGGCGTGAATGGCGACCTCTTCGTGCAGAAGGCTCCCGCCGCCACGATCGGCACGCTGGCCAAGTCTATTATCGAATTGAGCGGCTCCAACTCCAAGATGCAGGTGATCGGCACGCGACACGGCGAGAAGAAGTTTGAGACGCTCGTCACGCGCGAGGAGATGGCTAAGGCAATCGACATGGGCGCGTACTACCGCATCCCCGCCGATACGCGCGACCTCAACTACGACAAGTACTTCGTCGAGGGCAAAACGATCGCGCCGACGATTGAGGACTACGACTCGAACAACACCGAGCGGCTTGACGTCGAAGGCATGAAGAAGCTTCTCCTGACGCTCGCGTGCGTGCGCGAGGCGTTTGGCGTGGTGGGACGGAATCTGTGTCTGGCCCTGAGCCGTATGGAGAACGTGGAAGTTCTGCGTTACGACCTCGGCAACACGCCGGAAGAGCTGGCGGAGTGGGCGGGAACGTGCGATTTCGTGTTCCACCTCGCGGGCGTTAACCGTCCGAAGGACCCTGCCGAGTTCGCGACGGGCAACACCGGGTTCACCGAGGAACTGCTCGCGCTTCTGGAGCGGCGTCCCGTGCCCGTGCTGTTGAGTTCGAGCATCCAGGCCGCGCTTGACAACCCCTACGGTGTGAGCAAGCGTGCGGCGGAGGACGCGGTGCGCGCGTACGGCGCGCGCACGGGGGCGGCGGTGTTCGTGTACAGGCTGGCGAACGTGTTTGGCAAGTGGTGTCGGCCAAACTACAACAGCGCCGTCGCCACGTGGTGCCACAACCGTGCGCGCGGACTCGACATCCAGGTGCGCGACCGCGCCGCGACGGTAACGTTGGTGTACATCGATGATGTGGTGGAGAGTTTTGTGGAGTGTTTGGTAGGGCGCGCTCGACGAGCGCGCCGCGAAGGTGGCGGCCTCATCGAGGCCGCCCTACCGGGGGAATGCGGCCCGCTCGGCGAGCGGGCCCTACCAATTTCGGTTGAGCCGAGCTATACGAAAACGTTGGGGGAGATCGTCGATTTGATCGAGACGTTCGTGGACGAACCGCGCACGCTCGACGTGCCGGACCAGCGGGACGGCTTTGCGAAGAAGCTCTACGCGACGTACCTCAGTTACCTGCCCGAGGACCAGTTCGCCTACCCGCTCACGATGCATTGCGACAACCGCGGCAGTTTCACGGAAATCCTGCATACCGCCGAGCGCGGACAGGTGAGCGTGAACGTGTCGCATCCCGGTATCGTGAAGGGACAGCACTGGCACCACACGAAGCACGAGAAGTTCCTCGTGGTGAGCGGCGAAGGGGCGATCCGGTTCCGCAAGATGGACGACCCCGCCGCGCAGGTGATCACGTACCGCGTGAGCGGCGCGAAGCTGGAGGTCGTGCGCATCCCGCCCGGCTACACGCACAACATCGAGAATCTGGGAACGACGGACATGGTGACGGTGATGTGGGCGAACGAGGTGTTCGATCCGCAGCGTCCGGACACGTTCCGCGAGGAGGTGTGAAAGAAATGAAGAAACTGAAGGTCATGACGGTTGTCGGGACGCGTCCCGAGATCATCCGTCTCGCGTGTGTGATGAAGGCGCTGGAGGCGAGTCCGGCGATCGACCACGTGCTTGTCCATACGGGACAGAACTACGACTACGAACTGAACGAAGTCTTTTTCAAGGATCTCGGCCTGCGAAAGCCTGACCACTTCCTGAGTGCGGCGGGACGCAACGCCACGGAGACGGCGGGGAAAATCCTCGAGGCGATCGACCCCGTGTTGGAGGAGGTGAAGCCGGACGCGTTTCTCGTCCTGGGCGATACGAACTCGTGTCTCTGCACGATCGCGGCGAAGAAGCGACACATCCCGATCTTCCACATGGAGGCGGGCAACCGCTGCTTCGACCAGCGCGTGCCCGAGGAGTCGAACCGCAAGATCGTAGACCACATCAGCGACATCAACCTCTGCTACAGCGACATCGCCCGCGAGTACCTGCTCCGCGAAGGTCTGCCGCCCGACCAGGTGATCAAGACTGGCAGCCCGATGTGCGAAGTGCTGGCCGTGCAGATGCCGAAGGTGAAGCGCAGCGCCGCGAAGGTGCTGAAGGCGAACGGTGTCGCGAAGGGGAAATACTTCGTCGTGAGCGCGCACCGCGAGGAGAACATCGCGGAGGAGCGTCATTTCCTCGGCCTCGTCGAGGCGTTGAACGAGATCGCCGCGACGTACAAGCTGCCGATCATCGTCTCCACGCACCCGCGCACGCGTAAGATGATCGAGAAGAAGGGCGTGACGTTCGACAAGCTCGTGAAGCTGATGAAGCCGATGGGCCTCACGGAGTACCTCGCCCTCCAGCTCAACGCGAAGGCGGTGCTGAGCGATTCGGGCACGATCAGCGAGGAGTCGAGCATCCTCGGTTTCCCGGCGCTCAACCTGCGCGAGGCGCATGAGCGTCCGGAGGCGATGGAGGAGGCGGCCGTGATCATGACGGGCCTTTCGAAAGAGCGCATCCTTCAGGGGCTTGCGCAGCTGACGGTGTGTGGCAAGGTGCGCCACGTCGCGGACTACTCGATGCCGAACGTGGGCGAGAAGGTGGCGAAGATCATACTCTCCTACACCGACTACATCCGCCGCCGCGTGTGGATGGAAGCATAAGATGTGGCAAGGGCGCCCACTCCCTTGCTGTAAGAGACCATTTAAGAAAAAGGAGGAATGGATATGAACACAAGGTCGAGCAAATCATGGAAGTACATTGTCGCGGCAGCTCCGCATCGCCAAGATCCGCGGCGTGATGATCCTGGTCAAATAGCGCGATGCTTCGGATTGCGGGCAGCGATGTGATTATGGTATCATTCAAGCTGTTCAAAAGTCAAAGAGGTTGTCTTTGAAGAAGGTGAGTGCAAAAAACTTCAAGAAACAGGTGCGCGCCGCCAAGACGGCGCGCAAAGAGGGGCTTTTGCCGCCGCCCGTGGGGACGAGCGACTGGGCGCGACATCCTCAAGTTCGGCATGGCCTTCTACAAGAAGAATTTGGTCGTCTGCAAGGATCAGCCCCGCCGCTCTGCCAAAAAATCGGCGGCGTCATCGAAATCGCCAAAGAATAAATAAAGAGGTGAAGGCATTCGAGATGGACATTGCAGAACTGAACAGGCGCATCAGTGCTGAGATACCTGCCGTAGGCGCTCTGCGCCTGGAGGTCGTCTACGCCGATTCCTCGCGCGTGGCGGTGCGCATCCCGGCAGACGGTAACGGGAATGACAAGGGAACGCTCTTCGCGGGCTCGCTTTATTCTGGTCTTGTCCTGGCTGGATGGTGTCTCGCGATGGAGCGCGCGCGGGAGAGCGGGTTCGTAAGCCCATGGGCGGCGATTGTCAACTCGCAGGTCACTTACGCGAAGCCGCTGCGTGCTGATGCGGAGGCCGTCGCCGTCTTTGCCGAGGAGCCGCATCTCGTGCCTGGTGCGCGGAACTGGGCCCACATCTCGGTCTCGATTGGCAATGAGGTCGCTTTTACGGGACGCTACGCCGTAGGACAAACATACACGAGCCATTAACGAATGCTTGAAAGCCTAACATAAACTTGTAAAGAAAGAGGAGACAAAATGAACCCATTCCTGAAGGTTGAGGAATTCCCAAACTTTCCGGCAATGACCCCGGCGGCGGCCGATGAGGCGTTGCCGAAACTTCTGGCCGACGCGAAGGCCGCAGTCGACAAACTGGAGAAAAGCGCCACGCCGACGTGGGAGGGATTCGTGCGCCCGCTCGAAAACGCCACGCGGACGCTGTGGTACGCCTGGGGGCTTGTGAGGCACTTCATGAGCGTGCTGAACAGCGATGGCTGGCGCAAGGTACAGAAGCGTTTACAGCAGGACATAGTGGATTTTTCACTGCGGGTTGACCAGAGCAGGCGCTTTTACGAACTTGCGAAGAAAACGCCGGCGGATACGCCCGTGCGCAAACGCATCCTCGATAAGATGGTGCAGGAGGCGGAGCTTTCCGGCGTGGCGCTGGATGGCGAGCGCCAGAAACGCTTCAACGAGATCGTAGCCGAGCTTGCAAAACTGCAAAACGATTTCCGCGACCATGTGCTGGATTCGACGAAGGCCTATTCCGTGATGCTCACGACGCCTGTTGAGGTGGAAGGCCTGCCAGCGCAGCTGAAGGCGGCAATGGCCGAGGGAGGCGACGCGAAGAATGGCCCGTGGAAGGCGAAGATATCGGAGGACATCTACTACTCGTTCATGCGGCACTCGCGCAACAGGCCGGTCCGCGAGGCGCTGATGCGCGCGCGCTGCACGCGCGCGTCATCCGGCGATCTCGACAACACGGCGATCATCGACCGCATACTCGCCATGCGCCAGGAAGAGGCGAAGTTGCTGGGATTCAAGAACTTTGCAGAGCTGTCGCTTGCGGAGAAGTGCGCGCCTTCCACAGCTGCGGTACACCGAATGATCGACGAACTGGCGTCCGCGTCCAAGCCCGTCAAGGTGAAGGAGGACGCCGCGCTCTCCGCGTTCGCCGGCGTGAAGCTGGAGCCGTGGGACCGGGCGTACTGGATCGAGCGGCAGCGTGAAAAGCTCTATTCCTACTCGGAAGAGGAGTTGATGCAGTATTTCAATCTCCCGGAAGTTCTGAAGGGTTTGTTCGGACTCGCCAACCGTCTATTCGGCATTACGATAGAGGAGCGCACGGGCGACGTGCCGGTTTGGCACAAGGACGTCCGCTTCTTCCGTATCTTGGAAGGCGGGAAGACGATCGCGCATTTCTACATCGACCCGTTCTCGCGTCCCGAGACGAAGCGCGGCGGCGCCTGGGTGAACCGCATCCATTTGCGCGACGTGCGTGCGGACGGGAGCGTGCAGCTGCCGCTCTCGTTCATTGTCTGCAACCAGGCCGTGCCTGACGCAAAAGGCCGCGCGCTCATGCGCTTCAGGGAGGTGGAGACGCTGTTCCACGAGTTCGGGCACGTGCTCCAGCACACGCTGACGCGCGTGGACGACGTGGGCGCGAGCGGCACGAACCTCGTCGACTGGGACGCGGTGGAGGTGGCATCCCAGTTCATGGAGAACTGGTGCTACGACGCGAAGACGGTGCGCACGTTCGCGCGTCACGTCGAAACCGGCGCGCCGATCCCCGATTCGCTGCTGGAGCGCGTGCGCGCGGCGAAAAACTACCGCGCCGCCAGCTCGTCGCTCGGGCAGTTGTCCCTGGCCTTGGTGGATATGCTCCTGCACGAGGGTGGTTTCAAGGGAACTCCAAATGACCTCAAGAACCGCGTGTTTGAGGACTTTACGCCCGGCACCACGCTTCCGGAAGACCGATTCCTTAATGCGTTCTCGCACATCTTCTCCGGTGGGTATGCGGCCGGGTACTACGGCTACAAGTGGAGCGAGGTGATGAGCGCGGACTGCTTCGGCGCGTTCGAGGAGGCTGGGCTTGACAACGAGGAGGCGGTGCGCCGCACGGGCCGCCGCTACCGCGATACGCTGCTCGCCCTCGGCGGCGGCACGGATCCTCTTGAGGTGTTCAGGCTCTTCCGCGGACGCCCGCCGGAGACCAAGGCGCTGCTCCGCCAAACTGGACTTATCGACTAGAGCTGGACGCAACTGGAGACTGATATGAATCCTTTCTATGAAATTCCAGAGTTCCCAGACTTCCCCGCGATGACACCGGCGGCGGCAGAGGAGGCTCTGCCGAAACTGCTTGCCGACGCGAATGCCGCCGTCGACGAACTGGAGAAAAACGCCACGCCGACGTGGGACGGCTTCGTGACCGCACTTGACGACGCGACGCGTCCGCTCATGCTCGCATGGGGAATCGTCTCGCACTTCATGGGCGTCCTGAACAGCGACGCATGGCGTAAGGTACACGATGGCTTCCAGCCCGACCTGGTGGCGTTCTCGCTGCGCGTGGGGCAGAGCCGCCGCTTCTACGAGCTCGCGAAGGAGACGCCGGCGGATACGCCCGTGCGCAAGCGCATACTTGAAAAGTTGGTGCAGGGCGCCGAACTCGCCGGCGTGGCTTTGGACGAGGCGCGCCAGAAGCGCTTCAACGAGATCAGTGCCGAGTTCGCCAAGCTCTCCAGCGATTTCCACAACCACGTGCTCGACGCGACGAAGGCCTTTTCCCTCACGCTGACCACGCCGGCCGAGGTGGATGGACTCCCTGCGCAGCTGAAGGAGATGATGGCAGGGGACGGCGACCCTGAGAAAGGACCGTGGAAGGCGACGATTGAGGAGGCCGTCTATTCCCCGATCATGAAACATTCCCGCAACCGTCACCTGCGCGAGACGCTCATGCGCGCGCGGTCCACGCGCGCCGCGTCGGGCGAGCTCGACAACACGCCGCTCATCGACCGCATCCTCGCCCTGCGTCAGGAGATGGCGGGCCTGCTCGGGTTCAAGACCTACGCCGACTACTCGCTCGCCACGAAGTGCGCGCCGTCCGTTGCCGCCGTGCAGGCGATGGAGGACGAACTGGCCGTCGCCTCGAAGCCCGTGAAGGCGCGCGAGGACGACGCGCTTGCCGCGTTCGCCCACGAGAAGATCGAACCCTGGGACATCTCCTACTGGAGCGAACGCCAGCGCGAAATGCTCTACTCCTATTCGGAGGAGGAGCTGATGCAGTATTTCAACTTCCCCGACGTGCTGAAGGGCCTGTTCGGCCTTGCCAATCGTCTTTTCGGCGTGACGATCGAGGACCGTACGGGAGACGTGCCCGTGTGGCACCCTGACGTGCGCTTCTTCCGCGTGTGCGAGGACGGACGCCCGATCGCGCATTTCTACCTCGATCCCTATTCGCGTCCGGAGACTAAGTCCGGCGGCGCCTGGATGAACGAGTTCCGCACGCGCGCGCGCCGTGCGGACGGCACGGTGGAGCTGCCGCTCGCGCTCATCGTGTGCAACCAGTCGCGTCCAGACGCGAAGGGCCGCGCGCTCATGCGCTTCAGCGAGGTGGAGACGCTCTTCCACGAATTCGGCCACGCCCTCCAACACATGCTCACGCGCGTGGACGACGCGGGCGCGAGCGGCATAAACCTCATCGATTGGGACGCCGTGGAAGTGGCCTCGCAGTTCATGGAGAACTGGTGCTACGACGCTAAGACGGTGCGTTCCTTCGCCCGCCACGTCGAGACGGGCGAGCCGATTCCCGATGCGCTCCTTGCGCGCGTGCGCGCCGCGAAGAACTACCGTGCCGCCAACGCGATGCTCCGGCAGTTGTCCTTCGGCACGCTGGACATGATCCTTCACGTCGGTGGCTTCGCGGGCTCGCCCGATGACGTGAAACGGCGCGTGTTCGACGACCTCACGCCTGGCACGACGGTACCCGAGGACCGTTTCCTCAATTCCTTCTCCCACATCTTCGCTGGCGGCTATGCGGCGGGATACTACAGCTACAAGTGGAGCGAGGTGATGAGCGCCGACTGTTTCGGCGCTTTCGAGGAGGTGGGGCTAGACAACGAGGAGGCTGTGCGCCGCACTGGACGCCGCTACCGCGAGACGGTACTGGGGCTCGGCGGCGGCACGGATCCGCTGGAGGTGTTCAGGCTCTTCCGCGGACGTTCGCCGGAGACGAAGGCACTGCTCCGCCAAAACGGACTCATTGACCCTAAAATCCTCGGTTAAAAGTCTCACGCAGAGGCGCAGAGAGGCGGAGAGCGCAGAGAAAGTTCAGAAATCCGACTGAAAAGAAAACCATGAAAAGAAGAATCTCGGAAAATTATTTCACCCAATTAGTGAAAACAAATACACACTCAAGCAATGGGATAACCTCTGCGAACTCTGCCTCTCCGCGCCTCTGCGTGAGATATAACATGGAGTGGTAAATCGAAATGAGGACTTTAGGTTGACTAATGCCATGAAAAACGTTTTCATAGCCGCGCTGATTGCGCTGCTCTTCGCCGGATGCGGCGACGGCGGCAAGAAGCCCGAAGAGGCGACGAAACCGAAGCCCGCGCGGCCTACGCAGCTGGACGCTCCGCCGCAACTCGTGTTGCCGGATATCCCCGCCGTCGGAGAGGTCCGCGTGCTGCCCGCCTGGGCCGCGCTCACCAACACCGCAGCAGTCAAGGCCGCGTTCAGCACCGGGGAATCGACCTGGCAGGCAGAGTTCCTCGCGCCCGGAGCGGTAAAGTTGCCAGTGGACTTCACGGGAACTCCGAAGGCGGCACGCGCGAGCTGGGATGTGAAGCTGCCATGCGATCTCCGCGCATCGCCAGGCCTCCAGTTCGACTTCGTCTGCGGCGACCTGACGCAGTTCACGTCCTTCAGCTGCTACCTCAAGAGCGGAAACGGCTGGTACAGCGCGCCGTTCGCGCCCGAGGAGGACTCGGTGTGGACGCACATCAAGATTCCTAAGGGGCAGTTCCGCTCCGAAGGTTCGCCGGAAGGTTGGGAGAACATCTCGACGATGCGCATCAGCGGCTGGCGGGCCGGCACGAACAGCACGGTGTGCGCCATTGCGAACGTCGCAACGTCCGGCGGTGCGCCAGACCTGGCAATCGTCTATGCGGAGTCGCTGGCCGCGAATGGTGGAGCGGATGCCAACGGCTACATGCAGTTCGCCGCGAATGTGTCCGCATCGCTCGACGCGCTTGGCGTGGGCGCGACCATAATCGCCGATACGGACCTCACCCCGGAGCTGCTCGCGTCGATGAAGGCCGTTGTATTGCCGTACAACCCGTCTATGCCAACTAATGCCATAGCTGCTATACGCTCATTCGTGCTTGGAGGGCGAAAGTTTTTTGCCTGCTATGCGCTGCCGAAGGAGGTGTCGGACCTGCTTGGGGTGGAACTAAAGGGCACGGTGCGCCCCGCGGACCGTGGTTTAGCGCCGATTACCGGTTTCCTGCGTGAGGGGAAGGGGCTCGCCAACCAGCCAGAGTTCGCACCGCAGCAGTCTTGGATCACGAGCGTGGCGCGTCCGCTCCGTGGTGCGAAGACGGTTGCTACATGGTGTGCTGGCAAGAAGGAGAGAATGAAGTACCCCGCCATTGTACGCGCCTCAACAGGCGTGTACATGGCCCATGTGTGGCTCGGCGGCACATCGGGGGCGCAGGGGCAGCTCATGCGCGCAATCGTCGGCGAACTCGCGCCGGAGCTCGAGGCGCGTATCGCCGCTCGCGAAAAGGCGAGGGAGGAGCGCCGCCTCGCCATCCGCGCCTGGCTCGCCGATTGTCCGTCAAAGGCCGGCGAGCACCGCGCGTTCTGGTGCCATAGCGCACGCGGACTCGGCGGCGGACATAACTGGGACACTTCGATACGTTTCCTGAAGAAGACTGGCTTCAACGCCGTTCTCCCCAATCTGTGCTGGGGCGGCGTGGCGTTCTACGATTCGAAGGTATTGCCAGTCTCGCCCGACGTGGCTAAGCGCGGTGACGCGCTTAAGGACTGCCTTGCCGCCTGCCGCAAGTACGGCGTGAAGTGCCATGTCTGGAAAGTATGCTGGAACATGGGTTCGCACACGCCGCAGTCGTTCGTCGACCGGATGGTGTCCACGAACCGCGTGCAGGTTGGTTTCAGCGGCATGGTTAAGGACAAGTGGCTGTGTCCATCCAACCCTGAAAACCAGCAGTTGGAGATCGACGCCATGTGCGAGCTCGCGCGAACGGGCGTGGACGGAATCCATTTCGACTACATCCGCTATCCAGACGCAAACCACTGCTTCTGTGCGGGCTGCCGCACGCGCTTCGAGGCGTTCGCGGGGGCGTCCCTCACGAACTGGCCCGCGCAGGTGCGCGCGGACGACGCGCTCAAGCTCAAGTGGGCGGAGTTTCGTGCGTCGAATATCACTGCGGTAGTGCGCTCGGTCGCAGAGCGCGTACGCGCCGAGTCTCCGGGCGTACAGATATCCGCCGCCGTGTTCCGAACGCCCGCAACGGATGCGGACACCGTCGGTCAGGACTGGCCACGCTGGTGTCGCGAGGGCTGGGTCGACTTCGTGTGCCCCATGGACTACATTGAGTCCCCCGCCATGTTCAAGAGCCAGGCTCGCGTGCAGCGGGATGCTGTCGGCGCCGCGAAGCTCTATCCCGGTATAGGTCTCTCATGCTGGACGAACGACGGTGAGGACGCCGTACGTCTCGCGAAGCAGATACAGGCAGTGCGCGACCTCGGCCTCAACGGCTTCACAGTGTTCAATTTCGACCGCCGCGCCGAGGCTGTTTTGCCTCTCTTGCGTCTCGGCGTGACTAAGGAAGACTAAAAGGGCCATCTTGACGGCTTTGCAACTGTGTGATAGGATAATGACATGAAAAGTAAAGATTTTTACGCAATTATACTTTCAGGCGGGAGCGGAGAGCGTTTTTGGCCGCTCTCCACGCCAGACCGTCCCAAGCAGTTTCTAAGCGTTTTCGGCGGTAAGTCCCTGATCCGCCAGGCCGTGGACCGTCTGCGGGGGCTTGTGCCGACTGAGCATATCTTGGTGGTTACGGCTGCCTCCCTTGTGAAGGCGACGCATCAGGAACTACCAGAACTTCCGCGTTCTAATGTGATAGCAGAGCCATGCCGGCGCGATACGGCTGCGGCAGTCGCCACGGCGTGCGGCGTGGTGGAACGGCTCGGCGGCGCAGACGCCGTGGCCGCAATCCTCACGGCAGACCACCTCATGCGCGACGTGCCCGCGTTCCGCCGTCTGCTTGCGGACGCCGCGCGCGCGGCTGCCTCAACGGACGACATCGTCACGATGGGGGTTGCGCCCGACTATCCCGCCACGGGCTTTGGTTACATTCAGGTTGGCGACCCCGTGCCGCTGCGCACGAAGACCGTGTTCCACCGTGCCGTGCGGTTCGTGGAGAAGCCGGACGCGAAAACCGCAGCGAAGTACCTCGCCACGGGCAAATACGCCTGGAACGCCGGCATGTTCGTGTGGAAGGTGTCCACGATGAAGGCCGCGCTCCTGGCCGGAGCGCCCGCGCTTGCAATTCTCGAGGCGGCCGTGGCCGACAAGAAGAACCGCATCCCCGCCGTACTTGAGACACTCTACCCGCAACTGCCGCGCATCTCCATCGACTACGCCGTGATGGAAAAGGCGAAGAACATCCTAGTCTCGCGCGCCGCGTTTGGCTGGGATGACGTGGGCACATGGTCCGCAGCCGATCGACACCTCGCCACGGACGCGCGCCGCAACGTCGCGAAGGGCAACGTTGCGCTTCTTGACGTGACGGATTCCGTCGCAATTTCGGAGGGACCTCACGTGGCGGTCCTTGGGGTTAACGACCTCGTGGTTGTTGCCACGAAGGACTCCGTGCTTGTGGCAGCGAAGGGCCGCGTTCAGGACCTCAAGAAACTGCTTGCGAAGATGTCTGTGAAATGACCCGCCGCTACAAGCTAGTGATCGCCTACGACGGCACGAACTACTCCGGCTACCAGCTTCAGGAGAACGCCGTCTCCGTCCAGCAGGTGCTAGAGGAGGCGCTCACCTACCTCGACCGTGCGCCGGTGCGCGTGTTCGGATGCAGCCGCACGGACGCGGGCGTACACGCGCGCGGCTTCGTGGCGCACTGCGACCTCGTTCAGCCCATTCCCCCAGCCAAGCTCGTTTACGCCATGAACGCACGTATGCCGCAGGACGTCCGCGTGCTGCGCGCGTCGCTTGCGGCGGCCGACTTTGACGCCCGCAAGTCGGCCATCGGCAAGGAATACCGCTACTTCGTCTACAACGCGCCCATTCTGCCGCCGCACCTCGCGCCGTACTGGACGGGCGTGCCGCAGCAGCTCGACGTTGCGGCGATGCAGAACGGGGCTGCGCGCTTTGTCGGCAAGCACGATTTCGTCTCCTTCGCGGCAAACCCGCGCCGCGAGATCGGCTCCACGGTGCGCAATGTATTCGCATGCACCGTGCGGAAGACGGGACCGCGGATCGTGCTGTCGGTACGCGGCGACGGTTTCCTTTACAAGCAGGTGCGCTCGATGACTGGTTTCCTCCTGCGCATCGGAAAGGGCGACGAGCGGCCAGAGGCCGTATCGGAGCTGCTTGAGAAATGTCCCCCGCGTACGGCGCGCGTGCCGACCGCGCCGGGGAAGGGTCTGTTCCTATGGCGGGTATTCTACTAAAAACAAAGGCACGCAAAAGAGAGGATGTTATCCATGCCGCAGATACGCTTTGAAAACGTCGTTAAACGCTTCGAGGGACGCGATGTCCTCGCGGGCGTGAGCTTTACCGTCGAGAAGGGCGAGATACTCGCGATTGTGGGCCCGTCCGGCACGGGAAAGTCCGTCACGCTCAAGCATCTTGTGCGTCTGCTCACGCCCACGAGCGGAAGCGTGTGGCTGGACGACGTGGAGATTTCGTCCGCGACGGGCCGGGATCTTGAGTCGATCCGCAACCGCTTCGGCTACCTCTTCCAAGGCGGCGCGTTGCTCGGCTGGCTCACCGTGGCGGAGAACGTGGCGCTGCCGCTGCGGGAACACGGCGGACGCCTGACGGAGCAGGAAATCAACGAGCGGGTTGACGAGGCGCTTGCAGCCGTGGAGCTTACGGACGCGGCAGACCGCTATCCCGCCGAGATTTCAGGCGGAATGCAGAAGCGCGCCGGACTCGCGCGCGCGATCGTGCGCCGCAACGACATCATCCTCTACGACGAGCCCACCTCCGGTCTTGACCCCGTGACGTCAGTGACCATCAACAACCTCATCCGCCGCCTAAACAAGGAGCGCGGCATTACCTCAATTGTCGTCACGCACGACCTTCAGGGCGCGCTCCTCTTCGTCGACCGCGTACTCATGCTCAAAGACGGACATGTGGTGGAGGTCTCTGAACCCGCCGACTTCGTAAAGTCCACCAACCCCGACGTACGCGAATTCCTCGACGCACAGCTAATCACCCCCGATATTCTCGAACGAAGAAAAGACTAGAGTAAAGGTAACGGGATGGCCATGAAGAAAATCGTGTCAGTCCTTGCAACTGGTATCGTTGCGGCGGCGTCCGCCGAGGTGTGGTACGTACCGGGCTGGAACCGCACGACCGAGACGAACGGGCTTGCGTACACGTCCTGCACGAACGTGTTCAAGGGCAAGGTCTGCGCGTTCTGGGGATGGGACGGCGACCGCAGCTGGTCAACCTCCGCAGCGAACGCGGACGTCGCGGCGAAACGCCTTGCCGACGAAATCGCCTCCACCAACTCCGCCTTCCGTTCCGAGCTCGTGATCGTGGGACACTCCCTCGGCGCACGCATCGTGGCGCGCACGCTTGCGGAGCTGTCGCGTAGGAGCGTGAAGGTGGGGCAGGGCATCCTGCTCGCGCCGGCGATTCCCATGAACGACCCCGACGTCGCGCAGATGGGCGGCGGGTGTGTAAGGCCCGCCATTCTGGTGGTGAATCCGAAGGACTCCGTGCTCAAGTACTGCTACGACATGGTGGGCGGCGAGGGCGGTCCGGCGCTTGGTCGGAACGGTTCGTCCGTCGCGCTCGCGAACGTGGTGGAATACGCCGTGCCGAAGACGATCACGAACGAGACGAAGATCGACGCCGCATGGGGGCGTTCCGAGACCGCCAAGCGCGTGTGCAACCACCTTGCGGCGTTCTACTTCACCGAACTTCGGCGCATCCTCGACGGCAAGCCGTCGAAGTCCGCGCAGGTGCGCGTGCCGCAGGGACGCATCAACCTCGAATGGAAGGTAATCGATGCTGGCGTGTGGTGGAACGTGCTCGACACATGCGGCGGGTGGAAGCTCGAGCGCAACATCGTGACGGGCCACTGCCGCATAATCAATCCCGAGCGCAGGCGCGCGGCATGGGGCCCAGAGGCCCAGATGCGCACCTCCTTCAACAAAATCCGCGCGCAGCTGGATCAAGGAAAGGGCGTCCGACACGATCGCAGGGACAGGTCGAGCAAGAGAGGGGCAAGGTAAGCGCATGGCACTATCGCGGTTGGAGTTTTTGAAAGGTGTAGCGGCGTCTGTCGCAGCTTTTGCGGCGATGGTTGGATGGGCGGCGTCTGCCGCAACCTACAGGGTCGATCTCGATAGACCGAGCGGAATCTACCGTTGCGGCGAGACGGCCACGTTCACGGTCCGGCTGCTTGAAAAGAAAAACCTGGATGTATCGGCACGGCCGCGCGCCGTCCTTGACAACTTCGGCACGACCGTGTTGGCGAACATGCCGTTCGACGTGTCGTCAACCGGTGCCGTGTTCAAGATTTCGGGTACGCTGCGCGAGCCAGGATTCCTGCGGCTCTCCTTGCCGCCCACTAAGAAGGGGCGCAACGATCCCTTCGTGTTCAGTGCGGGATTCGAGCCGGAGAAGATCCAGAAGGGAAGTCCCTCTCCGGCGGACTTCGACAAATTCTGGTCTGACGCCCGCGCGCGTCTTGCCCGCGAGGTCCCGCTTGGCGCGCAGATGACCCGCGTGCCGGAGCGCTGCACGTCGGCATTCGACTTCTACCGCATTTCGTTCGCCACGTTCGGACGCCGCGTCCACGGCTACATGAGTGTGCCGAAGGACAAGTCGAAGGCGCCTTTCCCCGTCGACTTCGAGGTGAACGCAGCGGGCTTCGGCAGCTGGACGAACGACATGGCGGGAAGAGGTGACGCAATCTGCGTGCGTTTCAGCGTCTATCCTTTCGCGCCCCACTGGAAGTGGCACAAGATCGGGCTTGAGGCGAAATACAAGGAGATGGACGCCGCCCTTGCCGCGCGGTTCGGTGCGCCGCGTTACTGTCAGGCGGGGATCACGGAATCGCGCGAAGACTACTTCTTCTACCCTGTCATCCTCGGTATCGACCGCGCCGTGGACTGGGTCGCGGCGCGTCCGGACGTGGACAAGTCGCGCTTCCGCTACCAGGGCACGTCACAGGGCGGCGGATTTGGATTCTACCTTTGCGGACTCAACCACACGTTCACGCGCGCCGCGTTTTATGTGCCCGCGATCACGGACACCATGGGCTACCTGAAGGGACGTCAGAGCGGCTGGCCGACGATCGTCGAGTGCAACTCCTCCACGCCAGAACGCCGTGCCGCCGCCGAAAAGTGGGCACCGTACTTCGACGGCGCGAACTTCGCCTCCCGCATCACGTGTCCCGTTCGCGTCGCGGTTGGCTTTTCGGACACGACCTGTCCGCCATGCGCCGTCTATGCGGCCTACAACGAGATCAAGGTCAAAGACAAGGCCATCGGCAACGGAATCGGCATGACGCATTCATGCAGAAGCCACTTTTACACGGATTTCGGCAAATGGGTCAGGGCCGCCGTCATGGTCGGAGGCGGCAAGTTTCCGTTGGACACAGGGCAAGGACTGCATTTCACATGTAGTCCGTCCCTCTGACACGACGAACGAAGGAGAAAAACACATGCAGAAGCAATACAGTCCAAGTGGTGCCTCGACCGCATGACGATGGAGACCAAGATCACAAGTGCCGCGAGCCGTGGCTGTGACCAGATGCGTTCCTAGTCAGTGCCGGCACGACTTACGCGGCGGAGTGGTGGAGCAACGAAATTTTTGGTAAACTGTACGCCAAGCGACAATTGAGGAGCTTTCAAACGGACATTTGAAAACCCAGAAAAGAAATCCCATGAAGACATCACGAAGAGAGTTCATCGCGGCGGCCGCAGCAGCGGCTCTGCTTCCGCAGGTTGCGTCTGCTGGAACTTCCGGCGTACGCACCGGCCGGCTCGTCAGGGGCCGCAAGATCAACATCGCCTGCGTGGGCTGCGGCGGGAAGGGCGCAGACGACGTGCGTCAGTTCTCGGGCGAGAACATTGTCGGCCTCTGCGATGTCGATTTCGCGCGTGCGCAGCAGACGTTCGCGGCGCACCCGAAGGCGAAGGTGTTCCGCGACTGGCGGGAGATGCTGGCGGCGCTCGACGACCAGATCGACGCGGTGGTGGTGTCCACACCCGACCACATGCACTTCCCGGTGGCGCTGCGCGCAATCGAAATGGGCAAGCACGTGTACGTGCAAAAGCCGCTCACACACACCGTGGAAGAGGCGCGCCGGCTGCTCCTCGCCTCGCGCCGCCACAAGGTGGTGACGCAGATGGGCAACCAGGGACACTCCAACGAGAGCACGAGGCGCATGAAGGAGTGGCTCGAGGCGGGCGCTATCGGCGACGTGACGGAAGTGACGATCTGGACGAACCGTCCCGTGTGGCCGCAGGACAAACCGCTGCCCGGCGCGCAGGACGTGCCGGCCACGCTGGACTGGAACCGCTGGCTCGGAGTCGCCCCGTGGCGTCCGTACAACCGCGCCTACGCGCCCTTCGACTGGCGCGGCTGGTGGGACTACGGCTCGGGCGCAATCGGCGACATGGGCTGCCACACGATGGATGCCGCGTTCTGGGGCCTCGAACTCGGCGCGCCCACGCACGTCTCGTCCAAAGTCGTCGGCGGCAACGAGTACTCCTGCCCGAAGGGCTCGGTCGTGACGTACAAGTTCCCGGCGCGCGGAAGCCGTCCGCCGGTCACCCTCACGTGGTACGACGGCTGCTGCAAGCCGAAGCGCCCCGGCATCCTTCCCGCCGGCGAGCGGATGCCCGGTTCCGGCCAGATATTCATTGGCTCGAAGGGCGCGATCTTCTGTCCCGGCGACTATTGCGACAGCGCCATGATCCTTCCCGAAAGCCGCCGCGTCTCGTTCGTCGAGCCGCCGAAGACGCTCGCGCGCGTAGCGAACGGACACTACCAGAACTGGCTGGACGGCATCCGCGGCGTCGTCGACGCGCCGTGCTCCAACTTCGAGCATGCGGTGCCGCTCACCGAGATCGCGCTTCTCGGCGCGGTGGCCGTGCGCTCGCGCACGGCGTTCGGCTGGGACAAGGACGCGCTCAGGTGCGACAATCCCGCCGCGCAGAAGTTCATTTCAAAGACCTACCGCATGTTCTGAAGAAAGGACGCGAGACAATGAAGAACACTCTTTTCGCAGCGGCGTTCGCCGCATTCGCAGTCCAGACTTACGCAGCCGACCTTGAGCTCTCGCTGCAGGCGTACACGTTCCGCGACCGCTCGTTCGTCGAGACGGTCGAAACGGCGGCGCGTCTCGGCTACAAGAATATCGAAGCCTATCCCGGGCAGCGCCTTGGCGGCGGAATGCCAGGCTCCACCGACTATAATTCGATAAGGCTCGAGACGCTCGCCCAGCTCAAGGCGTATCTCGCGAAGGCGCATGTGAAGGTGGTCTCCTACGGCGTGACGGGCGCGAACGGCGAGGCCCAGTGGAGGAGGCTCACTGCATTCTGCAAGGAACTCGGCATTGGCCTCGTGCAGGTGGAAGTGGGCATCAGCCCCGAGAACCTCAGGCTTGGCGCCAAGATCGCCGGGGAGGCTGGCGTGAGGATCGGCCTTCACAACCACAGGCAGCCTGCGGGCCGGCCGGAAGCGGTGCTCAAGGCCCTTGAAGGGGCGGGACCAATGGTTGGCGCGAGCAGCGACATCGGCCACTGGCAGAATTCCGGGGTCGATCCTGTCGCGGGAGTGAAGCTTCTCAAGGGCAGATTCTTCTCGATCCACGCGATCGACGCATCGGGACCGAAGGCCGGCAACAAGGACGTTGCGCTCGGTTCAGGAGTGATTGATCTCGTGACCATCATGAACGAGCTGCAGAAGAACGAGAAAGGCAAGGTGTACATCACGGTGGAGGACGAATGGCAGCATGCCGACCTCGAGTCCGCCGTGGCGACGAGCGCGCGCTGGTTCAACGCGTGGAAGCGCGGCGAACTTGCAGCCGACGGCAAGGTGCGCGCCGATGCAGTCGCCGGGCTGTGGAAGGACGTGGACGCCGCCAATCCGTCGGGCTGGGACGCCAAAGCGCTCGGGCTCGTGGACGACATCGCCCAGAGGGTCTCGCAGATGCGTGCGGTCGGCCTTGACAAGTCTTCGTTCAGGAGCGACGCGAAGGGCATGGCGCCGACTGAGAACGTCGACGCTGCGTTCGCCGGCGAGGGCCGCAAGTTCTGCCGTCCCTGGAAAGGGAATGGATACGTCTCGTGTGACGCGACGTTCCTTGTGGCAGCGAACTACTACACGATCAGCTCTGCGAACGACGATCCGTCGCGCGATCCGGTAGCGTGGGTGCTCTATGGCTCGAAGGACGGCCACTCGTGGGTGGAGCTGGACCGCAGGGACAACGTCAAGTTCACCATGCGCCACCAGCTACGCGGATTCCAGATCAAGAACCCGCAGATGTCCCGCACCTACAAGATCGTTTTCCACAAGAACAACGGCAGCCATCTCATCCAGTTCAGCCGCGTCGCGTTCTACGAGTAACGACGGTTACGCGGTTTCACCGTTCTAAAAGGTTAGGTGCTGATTCGAATGAGGGCATTGCCCGAACGGTGAAAATAGTGTAGAATATGGGCACGCAAAAAAAGGAGCAGACATGCTGAACGACTTCGGTTACATCGACAAGGCGATCGCGAACATCCGCGAAGTCGCCGAGAAGCAGGAGGCCAACATCAAGGCCGCCGCGAAGCTGATGGCGGACGCCATCGCCGACGACAAGCTCATCAACGTCTACGCGGGCGGCGGACACACCACGCTCGCGATGGGCGAGATGTTCTTCCGCGCCGGCGGACTCGCGAACATCAACCCGCTCATGGAGACCGCGCTCTCGGTTTTCAACCAGGCGCTCAAGTACCTGGAGCTGGAACGCACGGTCAACTTCGGCGCATCCATCATCAAGTACTACGGCATCAAGGAAGGAGACGTGGTGATCTTCTTCCACAACATTGGCATCAACCCCGCCACGATCGACGCGGCGGAGGAGTGCAAGAGGCGCGGCGCGAAGATCATCGCCGTCGCCTCCTCGTACTGGCAGAACGAGATGCCGAAGGACCACTTCATCCGCCACCCGAACGGCAAGAACCTCTTCGACTACGCGGACGTGTGCATCGACGACTACAACCCCGTGGGCGACGCCGTGGTGAACGTACCCGGCATGACCACGCCCATCGGCCCCGTCTCGAACGTCGTGGACTTCACCATCGCGCACCTCCTCGAGATCGAGACGTGCCGTCAGTGCGTGGAGCGCGGGATCGTGCCGCCGGTGTGGAACTCGGCGAACGCGCCCGGCGGCGACGAGAAGAACGCCGCCTACCTCGCGAAGTACAAGCCGCTCGTGAAGTGTCTGTAGTTCCCGTGGCAACAATGGGCAGCGGTTTCAGCGAAGCCGCCTACCAAGTGAAAGAGGAGGATAAACGATGAGAAAACTTATCAGTTCTCTTGTGGTTGCGGCAAGCACGGTGGCGGCGCTGGGGGAAATGCCGGCGCGGTATATGCCGCTCGACTGGCTGGACACCGCCGGCGCGCAGTGGATCCTCACGGACTACGTGCCGAAATGCACCGACCGCTTCGAGATCTCCGTGCGGTTCTCCTCGACGGGTACGCAGTGCCTCTACTGCTCGCGGAGTACCAATTCCTCAAGGTTGACGATGACAGCCTTCCTGATGAACGCCACTTCGTTCCGGTTTGACCGCAATTCCACCGGTGCCGCCACGACCGGGTTTACGCCGGAAATGGGCGTGGACTACGTCATCGTGGACGATTTCGCGACTCGTGAATGCAGGATAAACGACACGCCCGTCTATACCAACGGCAACGCGGAGGCCTTCACGGCCGGAAGCCCGCTTACCCTTTTCGCGGCGCACGAGGCGGGGATGTCCCTTTCGGAGGCGTCATCAGTGGGCTACTATGCGCAGTACCGCTTCTACTCGTTCCGTGTGTACGACTTCAACGGCAAGCTCGTGCGCGAGTACCTGCCCGCCCTCGACACGGAGGCGACGGACGTGCGTCGGCAGTGCGGTGTCTATGAGACGCAGAACGGCACGTTCCATCCGAACTGCGGCGAGTTTCCGTT
>CADCOC010000085.1:28159-35881 GCA_902802945.1 uncultured bacterium
GAGTACACTGCGGGTACACAGTTGACCTCAACGGCCACACCCTGCGTCTCGGCGCATGCGATGCGCCGATTGCGATCACGAATACGTCCGAGTCATGCGGCACGCTTGTCTATGACTGCGCGACCGACACCACGAACTACGTGGTCATGGTGAACGGCAACGTGCGCGTTGCGAAGGAGGGTGCGGGCGTGTTCGGCGAGGGGCTCTACGACCAGCTTTACACCGGCGGCTTCACGGTGAGGGAAGGCACGATGCAGCTCCGTAGCAACAGCTCACAGCAGCGTCTTGGCGTGACTGGCGGAACCGTCACGGCAGAGCAGGGCGCGGTCATCGACATGAATGGCATCGTTGACATGTACAACTACACGTTTGTGCTGAACGGCGGCATGATCAGCAATTCCGTCGCGGTGGCGAGTCCGTGGAGCAAGGCGATGGTCGCGAACGTGCGGCTCGGGGCGGACAGCAAGTTCGTCACAAGGAACTCCGCCTACGGCTTCATCAACACCGGTTACAATCCTTTGGAAATCGATCTTCAAGGGCACACGCTCACCGTGGGCGAGTTCAATCCTCCGGTGCGGCAGGGCTACTATTTCTCGAATGTGACCACGACAGAGGGAACGCTTGTCCTCAACGAGGCCGTGGAGTGCTACAGGGAGCCATGCTACTTCACGAATTCCCTTGTGGTGGTGAACGGACAGTTCAATGCCAACTCAAACTGCTCCGAGGTTCGTTTCGGCGATTGCGAGGTCAACACGCCGACACCGTGCAACCATTCGTCCTACGCCGGCGCGGTCAAGGTCTATGGCTCGCTCCGTCCGAACACGGACTGCTTCCGCGGATGCGAGATGCAGGATGGCTCGACGCTCGACCTGCGCGGACGCGCCGCGCCGTTCAGCACCAGGAGCCGTAACACGGCCAATACCGAAGCGCAGCTTACGATCTCCTTCGCCTCCAACGCCACGGTGACGGTGAACCTCGAAGGGCGCGCGCTTGCGGGCGGCATGTGCATCGTCAAATGGGCGGAGCAGCCCGACGCCACGACGACCTTCGCGTTCGACGCCGCCACCACCGCGCTTGGCTTCACGCCTGCAGTCAGGACCGACGGCCTCTACGCCTCCTCTGCCGCGAACACGTATCCAATAACGGCGATGTGGACGGGTGCGGCGAACGACGGCGTCCTCTCCAACGCCGTCAACTGGAGCTGCACGAACTTCAACGGCGAGGCACTGTCCGCCGACACCCTGCCCGCCGCGCAGACGGAACTCATCTTCACCGGCGACCTCGCGCTGCAGATACCGTCCGACCCCGTCATTTCCTTCGGCAAAATGGTGTTTGAAGACTGCCGCCTTTCCGCCGATTGCGACTGGCGTGGACTCGGCAAGGTGCGCATCTCGGGTACGCTTGACCTCGACGGACACACGCTGCGCGTGGCGGGTCTCGACGGTGACGGCACGATCACGTCGTCGTTCGACCTCACCGTGCCGGAACTGGGGCGGGCCACCGCAGCCTCCACGCTCTACAGAAATACGGTTGCCGGGAACCTCTTCACGAACAACTTCGACTGGGCGCAGGACGCCTACCACCGCGTCATCTGCCAGAACGCGAAGCTGCCGTGCATCATCGACTACGACTTCGGCGACTCGACGCTCATAACCGCCTACAAGATCCATGTCGGGCCAGAACCCAATGCAAACGAGCAGCATAAGCGCGCGCCGTGCGACTGGAAGTTCTACGGATCGGCCGACAAGGAAAACTGGACCTTGCTCGACGAACACGTAAACGAGGTCGATTGGGTGGGATGGGAATGCCGCACGTTCACGTTTGCCAACTCGACGGCGTACAGGTACTACCGCATTTCGATCAGCAAGGCCGCCAACACCACAGACGGATACAGGGAACTCACGCAGCTCGAATGCAGCCTGGCGGCGAAGGGGTACGGCACACTGCAGATCGACGTGCCGTCCGGCGAGGAGACGACGAACGATAGCGTCGTGATCGACGGCAACGTGCGCGTGGAGAAGACGGGCGGCGGACTGTTCGTCGCGAACAAGGCGCACCAGGGCTACAACATGGGCACGGTGGTCTCCGCCGGCATGGTGCGCTGCGGCACGGCGGACGCCGCGATCGGGCGCGGCCGGGTGACGGTGTGCGCGGACGCGACGCTCGACCTCGGCGCGGGCGTGAACACAAAATCCGGCTCCTACGGCATGGACCTCGCCGGAACCGTCATCGCCACCAACGCCGCCGACCAATGCGTCTTCGGCAGCGTTACGCTTTCGGACGACGCGACGATTTTCCTGCGCGACGAATCCGGCTCCTTCCGCAACGCCGCCGCGTCGCCTTCGCGCCTGGCGCTTAACGGACACACCCTGACGCTCAAGGCAAATGGATTCGCCTACGTCGGCGCGTGGAACGACGTCACCACGGGCGGGCGGCTGCTCTTCGATGGGCCCGTGGGCTCGCGGTTTGATGCTTACGACGGCTACAACCTCGCCTCGAATACCGTTGAATTCACGGGCGGTGCCGTGTTCAAGGGGGCGAAAAGCGCCGACGTGGGCGACTTCATCCATCCCGGCGCCACGTGGCAACTCAGCACCTCCGCCAGTACGCTGAGTGTCCACGGCACGTTCCGTCCCGGCGAGATGTACCCGGCGCTGACGATGTGCGACGGCTCCACGCTCGACCTTTCCGCAAAGACGGGGACGTGGAACTCGGACGGCATCGCGTCCGTTGCGGGTTCGGTGAATCCGCGCGTGTTCACCGAGCCGGGGCTCGTCTCGTTCGCGTCTGGCGCGACGGTGACGATCGACCTGCATGGAAGGACGCCCGCGCTCGGCGAGAAGATCATCAGCTGGGCGCAGAAGCCGGAGGGTGCGATCTTCGCGTTCGACGCGGCGACGGCTGCGGGCGGCGTGTCGCCCGTCGCGGGCGAGACGGGTCTTTTCTACGGAACGAACGGCGCGGTGGAGCGTGCCGTCTGGACGGGCGCGGCGGACGCCGACGTCACCAACCCCGCCAACTGGACCTGCACCGACATTACCGGCGCGGCCGTGACGGATGGTCTCCCGGGCGCGGGGTCGATCGTGCGGATCGAAGGCAGCGTGGCGATGCAGGTTCCCGCGTCCGCACCGCTCGCGTGCGAACGGCTCGAAATCGGCGACTGCACGCTCACGGCGGACTGCGACTGGCGCGGACTCGACTTCGCGACGTGCAGCGGCGACGCCACGATCGACCTGCGCGGACACAAGCTCTACGTCAACGGACTCGGCTGTGCGGTGACGGTGACGGACACCACCGAGCACTATGAGATCCTGGACTACCTCAACGTGGAGAGCGGCGCGTGGGTGAACACCGGCTACACGCCGAACTGCACCGACCGCGTACACGCCAAGGTGAGACTGGCAGACGTCAGTAACAACAAGTGCATCTACTGCTCGCGGACAATGTCTGGGAGTAAAGTCGTGCAGACGTTCACGTGCTTCGCGATCAAGAACATATTCCGCTTCGACCGCAACTCCAGCAACACCAGTTCGACCCTTAAACTCAACGCGACGACCGATTATGAACTGGCGGTAGACTACAATACGCTTGCCGCGACGATCAACGGCGGAAACTCTGTGACAGTGGGGGGAACGGGGACATTCACGCCCGGCAGTCCGTTGGTCCTTTTCTCGGCGCACAACGCCAGCCCCGGTGCCAATGTGAGCGCACCCTTCGTCGGAAGGTTCTACTATTTCAGGGTGTTCAACTCCGACGGGAACATCGTTCGCGAATACCTGCCGGCCCGTCGTTCGACGGACGGCGTGATCGGCCTGTGGGAGACGACCCAGCACACGTTCCTCACGAACACCAGCAGCACGGGCGCGCTGACGGCGGGAGAGAATGTCATCTGCATGACGGGACTGAATCCCGGCGAACTGCACGTTGACGTGCCGCAGGGCGTGACGAACGAGAACTACGCGACCGTCCTCTCGGGCAACCTCCGTCTCGTCAAGGAAGGCGCGGGAACGTTCGTGGGCGGCAAGTCCGGGCAGAAGTACGGCGGCGGCACCGTGGTTGCGGGCGGCACGGCGCGTCCGCGCACCGGCGTCCAGAACAGTCTCACGTACTACGAGGCGCAGTACTTCTTCGGCGGCGAGTATTCAAAGCTGACCATCGAGAACGGGGCAATGTTCGACATCGCCGGACACTATGCGTACCGCGTACACGACATCGTGCTGAACGGCGGCACGCTCGCCAACTTGGGGCCCGACCAGACGAACGAGAACTACGGCGGCATCGGCAATCTCACGCTGACGGCCGATTCGACATTGGACCTGCAATGCTCCACGGAGTTTTATGGCAGTACCTTAGCCGCGTTCAAGCGTCCCGAAGGCGGGCGCATCGAATTGGGTAACCATACGCTCACCGTGCGGATTGGAAGCGGCAAGATGTTCCGTCTCGGGGAATTGGCGTGGAACGGCACAATCCATGTGACGGGCGATGGGTACCTCCGCACCTACCTCGTCAGCACGCTCGACATGCCCACGCTCGATCTGCGGCTTTCGGACGGCGCGATAGTATGGCAGGGGATGCACTTTACGGTGCGTAGCTTCGCGATGGCCGAGACGACGAACCAAAGCGTGGGCGTCTTCCCGGTTGACGTGCTTGAGCGGTGCCAGCCAGGCGGCGACGGGTTCTACGGCTGCCACCTCCACGACGGCGCGGTACTCGACCTTTCGCAGTGCAACGGCGAACTGCAGGCCCGCAGCCGGTACGTGAAGGGATGCGACTCGACCACGTACCAGCCAGGAACGACTGAGGAGAACTCCACCATCACGATTCACTTCGGGGAACGCGAGGTCCACAACAAGGAGCGGCTTGTCGCGTGGTACGAGCAGCCCGAAAACGTCACGTTCGTGCTGGACGAGGAGAGCCGCAACCGCGCGAAATGCCGCATCGCCGTGAAAGAGGACGGCATCTACGTCGTCAGGAAAGGCCTCGTCATCATCGTGCGGTAGGGCGAGGCGCGGTAGGGCGAGGCGCGGTGGGGCGAGGCGTCCCGCCGAGCCGTGACAGCAAGCGTACAACAGCAAGTTGTGCGGCTCGCCGGGACGGCTCGCCCCACCATGCGGGCCGCCCGGTGGTCGGCCCCTACCGGTTGCGTTTTCCTTTCCTACATGCAGAGCGGATCGATCTCGGGGCGCTATGTTCTCGGCAAGCACCCGACGCTCTATCCTTCGTCTGGTGACGCGGAAAAGCTTGCCGTGCAGTTCACCGCCGAGGACGGACATAAAAAGTCGGCCTACGTCCAGTTCGCGTACAATGCCAACGGCGCGGTCACGATTCAGAAAGTCCAGAACACGTGGACGACAGCCGGTGACGCGAACACCAAGTATTTCAACGACAACTTTTTCACGGTCGGACCGACTGACGCTTCCTCCTACAACAACATAGTGAACGGCGGACGCAACAACAGCCAATACGATCTTTGGGGCCTTCAGGTCTTCCCTGGTTTTGTGCAGACTTCTCCGACGCTGCTCTTCAAGGGCGCGACGCTGAACGACATCGAGAACGCCACGTTCACGGCGCGTATGGCGGGAGCGTGGCTGCCGGTCATCGCAAATCGCGTGGATGGGTACAACAAGCACGTAGTCAAGGATGGCGACAACGTTACGTCTATCGTCGTGGAATTCCAGTACCTCGACGGTGCAACCGCCAAGGCCGTGGTCGTGCGTTTCGAGAATGGCGCGGACGGTGTCTATGGCACGGTGATCCGGGTGTGCTGGAAAAATACAAGCCTCGGCTACCAGTTCGTGACATACGACGGCGAGGGGAATGTCAGCGGCTACAACAACTGCGACAACGGCGCGAATGTCGCCGTCAGCCCGATCATTGGTGGCTACGGCGTCTATGACGTGCAGGCGGCGGTGGAGCCGGACGCGAACGAGTGGACGCTCGACGCGGACCGCAACTGGAGCTACTACACGGGCGGAGAGACGTTCGACGACGACGCGGCGACGATCCGCGTGAAGGTGACGGCAAATGGCGCGACGCTCACCGTTGACGAGAACGCGACCGTCGGCAAGATCGTGTTCGTGGACGCGGCGGGCGTTGACGTGACGACGAACGCCCTTGTGGTCGCTTCGGGCGTCACTGCGAACTTCGGCGACATCGAGGCAGGTGCGGGCGTGCATCTCACCGTGCCGACTTCGCTTGGCGCGGTGGCGGCGACGGCGGACAGCAACGCGACGATCGCGTATTCCGGCAGCGGCACGGTTTCGGGCGTGCTCTCCGGCGAGGGCGCGGTGGAGGTGTGTTCGGGGCATGTGACGTTCACGGGCGCGAACGCCTTCACGGGCGGGCTTGTCGTGAAGTCTGGATCGGTCGCCGTGGCGGGCGCGTCCGTGGCGCAGGATGCGCCGACGGGGCCGTTTGGCGCGATCGACACGGGCAGTCCGAGGAGCGTGATTGTCGAGGCTGGCGCCATGGTGGACGTCAACGGACACAACGGGCTTGGCTACCGCTTCGTGCTTGCCGGAACGGGCGTTGCGACCGGCGCCTACACGACGCCGGGGCCGATTGTGAACTTCGGTACTCCGCTGACCATCGGAATCCGCAACGCGAACCAATCGTATTGGACGACGGGCCATGCCCGAGGATATGCGCTTGGCGGAGACGTCACGCTCGGCGTAGCGGGCGGGGACGTCGGTATCGTCTCCGAAGGATTGTGGGAGACTGCCAAGTACGGCTGCTCGCTTGAACTCGGCGGCCACACGCTCACAAAGGCGGGCGAGGGAACGCTGTGGATGTGGTCGAACGGACTCAACGTGACCGGCAACGGCACGCTCAACGTCGCAGAAGGCGTGGTCGATATCCGCAAGGGCGCTTACAACGGAACGGCGTCCACCGTTGTCGTCGGCGCGGACGGCACGCTGCGCATCGGCGCGGGGCTGAATGCGGCGAGCGTCGTGAACAACGGACGCATTGAGGTGACGACCTACTGGACGGGCGCCAGGAAGACGACGTCGATCTCCGGCGCATATTCGGGAACGGGTACGCTCGCGGTCCTCTCCGACGGCATCCTGACGTTGAACAACGACCTTTCGGTGCATGACTTCGTGAACAACGGCGGAATCGCCGGTGCGGGAACGCTCACCGTCGGCGGCACGCTCACGCCCGGTAACGCGATTCCCAAGCTGACGTTTGCAGACGGCGCGACGGTCAAGCTTACCGACGTGAACAACGCGCAGTCCGTTACGGGCACGTTCGCGGCGGCGGGAACGGTGAACGTCGACGGTTCGGCGATTTCTGACGCAGACATCAAGGCGGCGGGCATGGTGCCCGTCCTCTCCGCACCGTCTCTTCCGGCCGGCATCAAGCAGAGGTTCTCCGCCGTCGGCGCGAGCAATCGCACGTTCCGCGTGGTGACGGAAGACGGCATAAGCACCGTTTACATGAGCAGAACCAACGGCTTCATGGTTTTCGTGAAGTAAGTCAACGATGCGCCTCACGTACACCTGGCTGCGCAAACGCGGTCTCACTCTCATCGTGCGGTAGGACGAGGCGCGGTAGGGTGAGGCGTCCCGCCGAGCCGTGACAGCAAGCGTACAACAGCAAGTTGTGCGGCTCGCCGGGACGACTCGCCCCACGAAGAAGACCTGGTTCTACCAGCTCAACCTCGACCGCACGCTCGGCAAGACCAACCCGCTCACCGAAGATGACCTGGCCGAATTCCGCACG
>CADCOC010000086.1 GCA_902802945.1 uncultured bacterium
AAGCTTACATACGACGTCGGCGTCTCGGTCAGCATGAGCTATGACTCGGACGGCAGTGGTTCGTCCATATCTCGGTTCCCCGACTCCTTCAAGAACGTCTTCGGCTATTCGGGCGCCGTCTATATCAACGATCCCGAAGCAAACGACGGATTCAAAAAGGCGCTTCTTCCCAATCTCGACGCCAAGCGCCCGTGCGGACTGGGCATCAGCGGCTCTGGTGGACATGCCGTTGTCGCAGACGGATACGGATACTCGGATGGGACGTTGTACGTCCACATCAACTCCGGGTGGGCGTATGCCAAATCGGCGACCGCCTGGTATGCTCCGCCGACATTTGATTTCTCCGACAAGACCACGTACACCTCTGTGGATACGGTCGTGTTCAACATCTTCACGAACGAGACGCGTTCCTCCTCCATCGCGAGCGGACGCGTCCTCGACATGTCCGGCAACCCGGTTCCCGGCGCGGCGGTGACGGCGACATTCGGGGGCTCCGTTATAACGACGGTCACGACGGACGCGCGCGGCATCTACGCGCTCGTCCTTCCTCCGAATGACGAAACCAAGACATATTCCGTAACGGCCACGTGTCCGGGCTACAGGAACCCCTCGACCATCTCCGTCAGCGCCGCGAAGACGACCGGGTGGAACGGCCTTTACAGTACCAACGCCAATTCGTACGACAACGACATTTCGATCGAAGTGATTCCGCCCGTGTACGCGAAGCTCGTCGAAGGTTCGTTCCATTACTACACCAACATATCGTGCTCGTCCGAAAGCGAACTCCAGTCGGGTGACGCTCCCAGCAGCGTCGCGGGTTGCATCGTCCTCTTCGCGAACGACGCCGAATACCAGGCTCTCGTCCCCTACACGAACGAACTCGCCACGGCGTCCGGCGGCATGGCACATCTGCAGAACAACGTCACGCTCACGGCGGATACCGACTGGAGCGCGATGGACTTCGACATGAACGGCAAGGCCGTTACGCTTTGTGGCTATGATTTGAAGGTGCGCAAGCCGGTCAACGGACGCTTCTCGGCGGGCAACCTTATCAATCCGCTTTCAGCATCCGGCAATGCCACTTCGACATGGAGCGCGGGGAACGGTTGGTGGAACGTTGGCTCTGCTAAAAAAGAAAACGCGCTCTGGTGGAACTTCACGCCGCCCAAGTCGCGCAACATCTACATCAACTGCAAGACAAAGAGATACGATGCCAACTTCGTGCAGTATGTCTATTTCGCAGTTGGTGGTCAGGTCTTCATGGACTACCCACGCACGGACGATCAAGGTGAAAAATGGTGGGGACCGTGGACGAAGGCCGTGACCGGCGGCACAGAGATTCAGGCCATGGTCAGGCGCGATTCCGGCTATTCGATGATCGGCTTTGTGACGATAAGCCCCGAGAGCCACTTGACGTTTGATGTCCCGGAAGGCGAGGAAGTAGATACCTCGACTCTTGCGTTCGGCGGCGCGTCCACATCGACCTACGAGGGCGACTACGGACTCGGCCTGGAGATCCACAAGACGGGCAAGGGCACGCTTCTCCTGAACAAGTCGTGGACGCTTGCGACGGGGACGAGCGGGGGCACGTCCGTCGTCGTCGAAGAGGGGATTGTCAAGAAGACGCCCGGCATCACGGCCGGTGGACAAAATGCGCGCATCCGCGTCGAGGACGGCGGGCAGTTCGACGTCTGCGGCGCGGATAGCTCCGTGAACTACGATTTCACCATCGCCGGTTCGGGCCCTGACGGGCTCGGCGCGCTCGTGAACAACACCGTACCGACGGATGAAGATGTCGCGGCATTCCCCGTGCGCAACGTCACGCTCTCAACAAACGCCGTCATCGGCGGCACCCAGCCGTTCAGCCTGAGAAACGGCAACTGGGCCGCGACAACGACGACGCTGAACGGGTACACGCTTGCCTATTCCGCCGCGACTGTCTATGCCGGCAACGTCACGTACAACGGCGGCAACGTCGTGGTTTCCAACGGCACGGAGTTCGTGTTCCAGGGACACAACTCGGCTGCGCCTAGCGCCGACGTGACGATCTACGGACGCCTTGTGATGAACAACGGCGGCTTTTCCACGGCCCGGTCGCTGATATTCGCGGAAGGGTCGCAGCTCGTGTTGTCCGACACTGCCACTTCCGGCAGCATCCCAACGACGGTCGTGACCGGCAAATACGCGCCGGCCACTCAGTGCGTGACCAACGGTACGTGTACGCTCACAACGCAGCCCGTCCAGTTGGGCGATGCAAGCCACCTCGCAACGGAATTCGATCTCTCTGCTGTCACAGGGGTCTTTGACGGTTCCAACACAACGTTCTATGCTGGTTCCACAATTACAGTTGGCCTTGGAACACGAGAGTTCAATGGCAGCGAATTGCTGGTTTCATGGCCTGGGATGTCCACCGCGACGTTCGCGGTGGATGATGCCAACAAAGACAGTCTGGGCGTGTGGGCAAAGCCCGAGGGCCTCTACATTTTCCCAGGCAAGGTGCCTTCGTATGTCAAGTACGACGTCGAAAACGACTGCTTGGCCTTCTACGATGAGGACGTGAATCCATACGTCGGCGAATGGACGCTTGGCATGGACTACATGAAGGCCCTGTTCGCGAACGATGTCGAGTTCCAGGGGCTTGCCTCTCACAAGGCTGAACTCGAAGCGGCCAATGTGCAGGTTTTTCTGCAAAACAACATTACGCTCACGACGGATACCGACTGGAGCGCAATGGACTTCAACCTCAACGGCAAGGTGGTGGCGCTACAGGGTTGGGACCTCATCGTGCGCAAGCCGCAGGGCGAGGGACGCATCACCTCGGGCAACCTCATCAACCAGACGGCATTTTCCGTGGCTTATGGCGCCTGGAATGCCGGTGGTGGATGGTATGGATTTGCTGGTAGCCAGGCCAACAGCTATGGCAACAGGGATGTGTTTCAATCGTTCACCGTACCCAAGGCGCGTGATGTCTATCTCCAGTTCAGAGTGCATTCGTGGAACAATTCAGGATACAACCAATATGTGAGCGCAGGTATTGATTCCGTGAATAATCTGATAAAAGATTTCCAGTCGGGAACGAAAACTTCCGCGAGTTCCTATTATCGGACGACTGGAATACTCAAGAGATCGGGGTTGGCTGAAGGTTCGACCCATGAACTCCAATTCACGAATTCCGGCGGATACACTTATGTGGGAGATATTTTCCTGTGCCCCACGAGCAAGCTCATCTTCGACATTCCCGAAAACGAGGAATACGACCTTGATGGAATCACCTTGGGAGGTGCGTCGGATGTCGATTTCAGCGGAATTGGCCTGTGCGTGTGCAAAACGGGCAAGGGGCTGCTGACGATGTCAAAGGCGAATCCTCGGTTTGGCGGTAGTGGCATCACTGCCCTCGTCGTGGAGGATGGGCTGGTGAAGAAGGCTCCTGGAGTGACATGCGGCGCTTCGGGTTCCACCGTTCAGGTGAATGACGGCGGGCAGTTCGATGTCTGCGGCGCGGACAGTTCCGTGACCTACGATTTCACAATCGCCGGTTCGGGTCCTGACGGACTTGGCGCGCTCGTGAACAACACGGAACTGACGGGTGAAGATATCGCGGCATTCCCCGTGCGCAACGTCACGCTCTCCACAAACGCCGTCATTGGCGGCAGCCAGCCGTTCAGCCTGAGAAACGGCAACTGGGCCGCGACAACGACGACGCTGAATGGCTATACTCTGACCTATACAAACGCGACGGTCTATGCCGGCAACGTCACGTACAACAACGGAAGCATCGTGATTCCTAGCGGCACGGAGTTCGTGTTCCAGGGACACAACTCGGCTGCGCCCAGCGCGGACGTGACGATCTACGGACAGCTCGTGATGAACAACGGCGGCTTCACCTCCGCCCGGTCGCTGGTGTTTGCGGAAGGGGCGCAGCTCGTGTTGTCCGACACGGCGACTTCCGGCAGCATCCCCACGCCGGTCATCACCGGCAAGTACGCACCGGCCAACCAGTGCGTGACCAACGGCACGTGTACGCTCGCCACGCAGCCCGTCCAGCTCGGCGACGCAAGCCACCTCGCAACGGAGTTCGACCTCTCGCTGGGCAGCGGGACATTCGACGGTTCCAACACGACGTTCTATGCAGGTTCCACCGTCACGGTGAATCTTGGAACGCGCGAATTCTCTGGAAGCGAATTGCTGGTCGCATGGCCTGAGATGTCCACTGCCACGTTCGCGGTGGATGAGGCCAACGAAGACAGGCTGGGCGTGTGGGCAAAGCCCGAGGGCCTCTACATCTTCCCCGGCAAGGTGCCCTCGTTCGTCAAGTACGACGTCGCAAACGACTGCTGGATGTACTACAATGAGGACGTGAGCCCATACGTTGGCGAATGGACGCTTGGCATGGACTACATGAGGGCCTTGTTCGCGAACGATGCCGAGTTCCAGGGGCTTGCCTCCCACAAGGCCGAACTCGAAGCGGCCAATGTGCAGGTTCTTCTGCAAAACGACATCACGCTCACGGCGGATACCGACTGGCGTGCGATCGACTTCGACATGAACGGCAAGTCGATAACGCTACGCGGCTATGATTTGAAGGTACACAAGCCGGTCAACGGACGCTTCTCGGCGGGCAACCTCATCGATCCGTTCTCCAAAAGCGGCAACGGATCATCGACATGGAGCGCAGGTGGCGGCTGGTGGAACGTCGGAACTGCGAGCAAAAATGACGCGCTTTGGTGGTACTTCACGCCGCCCAAGACGCGTAACATCTACATCGCCTGCAAGACGAAGAAGTACAACAGCACTTATGGACAGTATCTTTATTTTGATGTTGGTGGATCGGTCTACTTGAACTACACATATACCGGGCCAAACGCGAATGAAGTATGGCGGGGGCCGTGGTCAAAAACCGTGACTGGCGGAGCGCAAATTCGGGCCATGGTCAGGCGCAACAACGGCTATTGCATGATCGGCTTTGTAACGATCAGCCCCGAGAGCCACTTGACGTTTGACGTCCCCGAAGGCGAGATAGTCGATACCTCGACTCTTGCGTTCGGCGGTGCGTCCGCATCTACTTACGATGGCTACTACGGACTCGGCCTGCAGATCCACAAGACGGGCAAGGGTACGCTTCTCCTGAACAAGGCGTGGACGATGGCGGCGCAAACAGGCGGCCTTCCGACGTCGGTCGTCGTCGAAGAGGGCGTCGTGAAGAAAGCCTCTGGCATGGTGGCCGGTGGACAGTATTCGCGCATCCGCGTTGAAGACGGCGGTCAGTTCGACCTGAACGGCCGTACGTACCACGACTACGACTACACGCTTGCCGGTTCCGGGCCGGACGGGGCCGGAGCGCTGATTAACACGGCGTCTATTTCAAGCCCCTGGACGGTTGACGACAGCAAGAACGGCATACTCCGCCATGTAACGCTGGGGGCTGACGCGACCATCGGCGGTTCTGAGAGTTTCGGCATGATCTTCTACGACAACGGTGCGCATACGATGACGATGAACAACAAAACCGTGACGTATGCGGGAACTGAAATCTTCGCCGGCCAGATGAATTATTCCGGCGACGGAAAGATTGTCATCGCGACAAACGGATGGCTTCAGTCCTGCACCTCGTCTGCAACCGCCGGCGGATGCGACGTCGAGGTGTACGGAATCCTTGGCCAGCAGGACGGCAAGGTACTGTCGCCGGTGAAGTCTCTCATATTCGCTGACGGGGGCAAGTTCTATAATTATAAGGGAACTCCGGGTACCGTGACGGTCTATGGCACATACGCGCCGAACGTTGAAGAGGCCGTTGTGGACGGCTCCACGGTTCTCCACCCGAAGGTGCAGTTGGGCGATGCCAGCCACTTGAACGCGACACTCGACCTCTCGCAGTGGACGACGACGTTCGACGACAGTGAGGAAGGCTCGCTGACGTTCTACGCCGGAACGGCGGAGGCGCCGGCCGAGATGACGGTGACCGTGGAGATCGGCGACCGGACGGCTGGCCTTGGCGAGTATGCGTATCGCTGGAAGGAGCAGCCGGCGGATACGGTGAAATTCGTCCCGTCTCAAAACATGCGCAGACGCGGCATCCATGTTCTGGCCGACAACGACGGCATCCGCTTCAAAACCGGCTTGACCATCCACATCCGGTGACCGATGTGGCCGCGGGAGGGTCGCGCTTGTCGCGGCCTTCGGTGACCGATGTTGCCGCGGGAGGGTCGCGCTTGTCGCGGCCTTGTGGTGCTGACGTGAGACGATAGACGCGAGACGAGCCAAGTCTCCGTTCATGTCTCACGTCCTTCCCCTATTTCTTGCGAGAACTGAAATTCGGTGATTTCACCATCGTGGGTTACGCGACGCGGTGAAAATTATGATATACTATTTGCACACAAAGAAAGGCTGGTTTTGAATGAAAGAAGTTGAGGGAGTCTCTCGGCGCGTGTCACGAGCTTGCGGTTTCGCGTTCTCGGCGGCAATTGCGCTCTTTACGGCGCACGGCACGTTCGCGGCGAGCTACGATTTCACCGGACAGGTTGACAACAACTGGAATACGGCGCAGAACTGGTACACTGAAGGCGCAAGTGGCGTCCAGCAGACTTCGGTGCCAAGTGGAAAGCACAACTTGAATTTCCGTTCGTACGCCTCGAAAATCAAAGCCAGCTTCAAGAGCAATCCGACGGTAAACATTAGCAGCAAATACACGGCATGCACGTGGAAACTCCATGTGCGCAGTCTCGGCACGGAGAGCGCTCCTGTCGTGTTCAACGCCAGTACGGACGCCAACGGCCTGCAAGTGGGCAATACGACAACCGGCGACAAAACTGGATATTACATCGCCTACGACACGGGTGATGCCTGGTTGCGGCTCCAGAAGGGAACCTACGGAACGGCGAGCGGCGGTCTCTGGTACATCGGCTGCGCTAATTACCAAGGTCATGTCGTCGCCGACAGCGGCGTCAAAGTCTCCTCGTCGCAGAGCCTGAACATCTGCAACGGCACGTTTGACTCGAACGGAGCAACGGTCTCTGGGAATGTCGTGTATCTCGGCGGCTACGGCAACGGCAATAACGGAAGGGCCGACACCCATGCGATCGTGCGCGTGAACGGCGGAACCATGTCGTCCAGCGCAAATACCGAAATCGGATGTTTCACCGGCAGCACGACAGGCGGCTATGCGCTTCTTTCGGTTTTCGGCGGCGCGGTTTACAGGGTGGGTAGCAATCTTCAGATGGGCGCGGCCAACGGCATACAGCAAGACCAGACGTGGCTCGCCATCACCAACGGCACGATGAACGTGACTGGCGCAGTTTACATCAATGGTGGCGACGGCGGCATCGCCATCGGCGACGGCGGCAGTCTTGTCGTGTCCGCCAACGGCGGACTCTGCGTCGCGGATGGCGGTCGCGGATATGCGAACGTCGGCGGCGACTTCAAGATTTCGATTGGCGAGGGCGGAGTCCTTGCCGCAAAGACGATCCAGAACCGGACGGCTACGGCGCCCCAGCAGGTGAACGTGGCATTCGAAGGCGGCACGCTGAAGGCGTTGGCCGACAGCGGCAGCTTCGTGACGGCCGCGAACCAGGTGACGGTGACGGTCGCGGCGAAAGGCGGCACAATCGACGCGAACGGCAAGACGGTGACGATTCCCGCCGCAATAGGCGAAGATCCGTCCTCCACGGGCGGCGCATTGAAGTTCGTGGGCGGCGGCACGGTGACGCTTGAGGGCGCGATTTCGTGCGGCTTGACGCTTGAGCCGGGTGCGGCAATGGTCGGCGTGACGGCTACAAGCAAGAGTTCCGTCCTCCAACACCTCACCGTGGCGATTCCTGTGAGCGGCGTACTCGACGGCACTCCCGTTCTCACGAACACGACGGCAGGTGCTGTGTTCGACCAGTCCGACCTCGCAGCGGCAACGATTTCTGGCGAACAGAACGGACGTTTTGCGCTCAAACTCGCCAACGGCGGCACCCAGATTATCGTCGAGGACACTCTTGCCGGCGAATACGTGTGGAATGACGGCGCCTCCGGTGCGTTCTGGAAGGCCGCAGGCAAATGGTCGAAGAACGGCGTTGCGGGCGATTGGAACGATTCTACCTCTGCAGTGTTCGAGAACTCCGGCGATGCGACGAAGATTGCAGAAGGCGATTCTGTGACGGTGGCGTCCTTGGCGTTCCGTGCCAGCGCGATCGTCAGCGGCACGGGTACGCTGACGCTTGCCGCTCCAACCGTTCCTGTCTCATCAGGTGCGACGGCGGTCATCCAACCGCAAACTGTCGGCGCGCTTGAAAAGACGGGCGCCGGAACGCTGGTTCTCGGCGCGTCGCGCACGGATGCGACCGTGGTTGCCGAAGGGACGCTCGCGATGGCGAACGGCGCGACGCTCGACGGGACGAAGCTCACGCTCGGCGCCGACGCGGCGAAGCCCGTCGCGCTCGACCTCGGCGGCGGCACGCTCAACGGCTTCACGACAGGTTGTCTTGCGAACGGCACGGACGCAACGCTCAAGAACGGCAGCATGACGGCGTCGGGCGTCTATTTCAACTTGAGACCCAATCTCGGCAATCTGCCGCGTACGCTGACGTTCGAGGATGCCAATCTGACGACTGGTCGGCTTGGCCTCAACACGGTGACCGATCTGGAGTCGGACCTCGTCCTCCGGCGCTCGAATCTTGTTTTTGAACAAAACGACTACAACTGGATTATGCAGGCCTCGACAAACGGGACGCTCCGCATCGGCATGGAGGACAGCCTGATGGAGTTCGGCGGCCCCGTGTACGCCCTTACCTGCCGCGATCTGCCGTCCGGCGCGTCCCCGGCGGCACCGTCGCTCTTCTTGTCGCTCTCCAATTCGACACTACGCGTGAAGAACGGCAACAATGTTTATTTCGGGCGTGACGACAACAACAAGAACATTCAACGTCCGACAGGCGTTCTGGCGGCGACAAACTCGTTGATTGAAATTGCCTCCGCTCTCTACGTCGGTCACGGCACGAAGGGTACGAACACGGATGGTTCCTATACGGCGGACTTCGAGAGCTGCACGATCACGGCGAAGCAGATAAGCGTGTACCACGACCGTCCGCTCAACGCCGTCCGGTTCAACGACACGCGCTTTGCCCTCAACACCCATTCTGACTACTGGATCGAGACGAAATCCCAATTCGAGACGATGGGCGAGGGCGGAACCGCGATCAAGCCCGTCACGATCGACGCGGGCGGACTCGTCCTTGATTCCAACGGATTCAACGGCTCGCTCGTCGCCGACCCGCAGGGACCCGGCGCGATCACGAAGACCGGCGAGGGCACGCTCACGCTCACGCGTAACCAGACGTCGGCTTCCGCGCTCAACGTCAATGGCGGCACGGTCACTGTAACCAACGGCATTTCCGTGTCGCGCCCCGTCACGGTCGCCGACGGCGCGACGCTCAAGGTCGACGGCTCGGCGACGTTCACGGGCGGCATCACACTTGCATCCGGCGCGGCGCTCTCCATCGCCGCACCCAACGCCGACACGCCTGCCGTCACGGCGTCGGCGATGTCGTTTGCCAACGGCGCCATCCTCAAACTTCCCACGGCGCCCTCCAAGGGCAGCTACAAGCTCCTCGCGCTCTCGAGCGGCTCGTTCGCGTCGGACGCGCTTTCGGGCGTGACGGTTTCGGGCATTGCCGTTCCCTACACGCTCTCCGTGGAAGGCGACACGATCAGTATTAGCATTGAGCACGATTTCCTCTATGTCGAGAACCAGATCACGGCGTCGCAGACGATTGCGAAAGACACCATCGCCGTCGGGCGAGGAGGATTCAACATTGAGAGACTTTCCTTGTCGGAAAACGTGCGTTTCACTTACGATCCTGTCGCGACGCCGATATACGTCTATGGCACCACCGAGGGCGTATTGACTGTCGGCTCAGGGGCGAAGCTGGCGCTTTCGGAGAACTATGCAGACATGACGCTCGGGCGCATCGTGCTTCTCACATACAAGGAGGGAAATGCCGTCCTCCCCGCAAACCTTAACGACATCTTCGACGCTTCGAGCATCGCCGCAGGAGTGACCTACACGATCACGAGCGAGCCCGCCCCGGATACGAACTATGGACGTCGGCAGCTCGTCCTCACCGTCGGCGACTACGCCAACGACGCGAAGGATATCCGCATACTGCCGATCGGCGACTCCATCACGCAGGGCGTGACGAGGGACGACCAGGGCGACTATCCGCAGTACCGCTCGACGATCGCCGCGCGTCTCGCCGCGAGCGGCTACAAGCCGAAGATGCTCGGACTGTGGAAGAAGGCGAACTACGACGCTTCGCACGTGATGGTGCCCGAAGACTGGGCGTGGCACTGCGGCATCAGCGGCGACAGGATCATAACGTCGGGCAACCGCGGAGGCGTGCGCGACAACCTGCACGTGTTCCTCGACATCGCGGGCGACGTCCATGCGGTCACGCTTCTCATCGGCACGAACGACTTGAGCGGCGGCAGGACGCCGGAGGAAGTGTTCACGGCCTGGACGAACCTCGTCTTCAATATCGCCGCGCTGAGGCCGAACGCAAAGATTATCGGCGGCACGATCCTCGAACGCAATGCGGCGCCGGTCTCCACGACCGCCAAGGTCGTTGCGCTCAATGCGCTTCTCCGCTCGGCATACGAGGGGAACTTCCTTCCCGCGAACCTCGTGCTCCTCGACCTCTATCCCGAAGTGCCGCTCGCCGAGTCCGGCAACTTTTTCTCCGACGGCCTCCACCTGAACTGGAAGGGCTGCGCGGCGGTTGGCGAGGCTTTCGCGGGCGCGATCAAGACGGCTCTGCCGCTCGCGGGGATTTCTGGTGCGCCCGATCCGACGGTGACGGACGAGCCGCAGTCGGCGCTTGGCGCGGCGGAGACGGTTCCGGCGGACTACCTCAACGGCATGACGCACATTTTCACGATTGACGCCGCGAGCGCGACAAACGGCTTCAGTTCTGCGCCATACACGGCGACGAACAACGTCGTATCCCTGAACAGGGCCGTCTCCAAGGCAGGCTACTACATGGAGCTCGTCAGAAAGGGAACGAACCGCCGCCGCTACGTGTGGGTCGATTTCGACACGGCCGGCAAGACGCTCGACGAAATCGACTTCCCGTGGGACGGCGCGAACCTCGACTTCGTGGCGGAGAAGCTGCACGTCTATTCCAACGACCCGTCCATCCACGTCGTGGCGGCGGACGACGATTCCATCGTCGGTGCGGTGGAGGGTACGCACTTCAACTATTCCGCGACGGACGACGCGACGGATGCGCGCGTCCCGGCCGATATCCTCCTCAGCAGCGACACGAGCGAGCCGCAGTTCGGCTGGAACGACACGCTCGGTTCAAGCGGCGGCCACGGCGGATTCCAGGTACACCGCATCTTCTCGCAGACGGGAGCAGACACGCACTGGAACGACGCAGAAGTGCTCTTCGCCTGGAACGCCTGGGGCACGACCATGGCGAATGCCCCGGACGCCATCGGCATCGGCACGTTCGCCAAGAGCACCTCGCTCGGCAGCGGATTGTCCGCGGACTACACGCACGTCCATCAGACGACGGACGGCGCGACGGACACGCTCACGGCGAACGGCTACTCGGTGCGCCATCTCGAAATCTGGGCGACGGTCGAAACTCCGGAGAATCCGCAGCACGGCAAGTGGATTGGCGGCGTGGGGCCGAACATGTCCACGCCGGAGAACTGGGACGACAACACAGTTCCGTCTGCGGGCGACACGCTCGACTTCAGCGGCGTCACGTCCGCCACGACGGTCAACGGCGACATCGACGCGACGTTCGGCCTGGTGACGAACGGAACGGGTGTCGTCACCTTCACCGGCGACAAGATGCGTGCGACGTCGTTCACCGACACGTCGAAGATCGCCGTCGGCGAGAACGCGACCGTCACGCTCGACGGCGACCTGATGTTCTCCGGCAAGACAAGCGACTTCTACGTCCTCTACCGCATCGGCGCGGGCGGCAGGTTCGTCGTGACGGGACGGTACGGACTCAACCCGGACTGCACCGGGCGGCCCAGCTCGCAGGAATCGTCGGGAGCCGGGCTCTTCGTCGTCGGCGGCTTTTGCGACAATGCCGAGACGTGGATGTTCACGGAACCCAACACCAAGACGCAGGACTGGTTGATCGGGCCGCTGGGGATTTCCGGCACATGCTCGACAAAGGGACTATGGGTACATGGCACGGCGAGCGCAAAGCCGGTCTTGCAGGCGAACACGAACGACTTCGCGATCGGGCTCAAGACGTGTCTGCGCCAGAACGGGACGCTCACGTTGAACACGACCGGCGATGGCGACGGCGAGGGACACGTAATCACGCTTGACGCTGGAATCTACGATACAGGCAAGCTCATCATTGCGGGCAAGGGCAAGGTCGTCTGCAACGCGACGGCGACGGGCACGGTGACGGACGGCAATACACCCCGCACTGCCTACTCCGGCGCGGTGCAGGTGAAGGATACGGCGACGCTCGCGATCAAGCCCGGCGAGACGCTGACGACGGGGGCGATCAGCGTCGCCTCCAATGCAACGCTTCAGGTCACGCAGTCCGGTACAGTTGCGCTTGGCGGCGACCTGACGCTTGCCGACGGTGTGGTTCTCGGCTTCAACTTTACGGAAAGGAAAAAGGTGCCTGTACTTGACGTGACGGGGAAGGCCGTGACATTCGGCAGCCAGTCCAACGTCGTCGTCAAGGTGTCCGCAGCGGACGGCACGCGGGGGAAGGGCGGCGAGAGCGTGCTGACAGCGGGTGGCAGGTTTGCAAATGCGAATGTCACGCTTGTCGACAAGCCGGATTGGGCGTTGGGCGTTTCGGTGAACAACGACGGCGACATCGTCCTAAAAGCCAAACGTACCAATCTCGTCATTATCATACACTGATGGAGATACCACAAATGAAGACCTGCTCCGTACATGCTGCCCTTGCGGTCGCGCTATGCGCTGCCACCGCGAATGCGGAAACGACGTTTGCCAAGCTGGTGGACGGCGAGTTCGCGTACTACACGAACAGCGCCTGCACGGTGGAAAGCCAGTTGGCGACGCCTCCAGCGACCGGCATCGCGGGATGCAAGGTCCTGTTCGCGAACGACGCCGAATACCAGGCGCTCGTCCCCTACACGAACGAACTCGCCACGGCCATGGGCGGCGTTCCGTATCTTCAGGGCCATGTGACGCTTACGGCAGATGCCGACTGGAGCGTAATGGACTTCAACATGAATAACAAGACGGTGACGCTCAAAGGATGGGACTTGACCGTGCGAAAGCCACAGGGCACAGGCCGGTTCACTTCCGGGAATCTTATTGATCCGACTGGATTTACCACGACTGCCTACTCCGAGAGAAATGGTTCGTGGTACACCTTGAAGGGGAAGGAAGAGGATGGCAATTACCCAGGAACCAAAAGGTTGTACCAATCCTTCATCGTACCGAAGTCCCGCAATCTATACTTGAAGTTCAAAACGCGCTCGTGGGACAAGTCGGGATATAATCAATATGTCGGCGCAGGTATAGACGCCGCTACGAATATTGTTTCGAGTTTTAGGTCTGGGACAAAGACTACGGATATTACGTATATTCGGACGGCAGGTCCCTACACCAAGTCCGGCCTCGCAGCCGGGTCAAGCCATGAGTTGGAGTTCACCAATTTTACTGGGTGGACGTATGTTGGAAATATCTACCTCTGTCCTCTCAGTTGGCTTATATTTGACATCCCCGAAGGGGAGGAATACGTGAACTCCAATATCACACTTGGTGGAACCTCTGATGACGATTTCAGCGGGGTCGGTCTTCAAGTGCGCAAGAGGGGCAAGGGTCTTCTTACGATGTCCAAGGAGAATGCACGGTTTGGAGATGAAGGAATTGTCTCCGTCGTTGTGGACGAAGGCGTCGTCAGCAAGACGGACTCGACAAAAGCCACTTGCGGTGCGCAGTATGCGCGCATCCATGTCAAGAATGGTGCGCAGGTCAACATCTGCGGGCGAAACTATTGGGACTACGACTACACGCTCGCGGGCTCCGGTCCTGACGGAACTGGCGCTCTCACGAGCACGGCAACGCTTGATGCAAAGACGGCATATACGCCTAGTGAGAGTACAGGCTTTATGCGCAATGTCAATCTTTCCGCTGATGCGACAATCTTCGCGGGAAACAATATGGCCATGATGTTTTACAATAATCAGTCTAACACTATGTATATGGCTGGGCATACCATCACGTATGACGGCACGAACAGGACCTATAGACTCTTTTTGGGGAATATGACCTATTCAGGAGAGGGTAAGATCGTGGTTGCACAAAACGCGTGGGTCCAGGGGCATAATTCGGTCGTTGCCGCGAGGGGTTGTGACATGGATATCTACGGACGCTACTGGCAGAATACAGGACGGCTTTCGCCTGTCAAGTCGTTCGTGTTCCACGAAGGTTCGATTTTCCGAGAGTTAAACCTCACCCCTGGAACGGTAACTGTTTACGAACGTTATGCGCCGAACGTCCTCACTGAAAGCGTGGACGGACGTTTGACGCACCCGAAGGTGCAGCTGGGCAATGTCAACCATCTCGAGACGACGTTCGACCTGTCGCGTTGGACGACGACGTTCGACGACAGCGAGGAAGGGTCGCTGACGTTCTACCCCGAGACGACGGTGACTGTTGACATCGGCGACCGTACCGCCGGTTTGGGTCAGTACGCCTATAAGTGGAAGGGTGATAGGCCGACTGGGGTGAGATTTACCCGCACCGCAAAAATGGTTAAGCGCGGCGTCCATGTTGTAGTGGACGATTACGGAATTCGTTTTAAAACCGGCTTTAGCATCCATGTCAGGTAATTGATGTTAGTTGCAAAACTTATTGGAGGAAGGTTTTGTCCATGTAGAACAGGTAAAACATGCAAGGCATACTGATGTTTTATATGTTTTACATGTTCTACATGGACAATCAAAAGAGGTTTAATAACTGGTTCAGTAGGCTTCAACAGTCTGAAGGATAATTTTGAAAAACAGTAAAATAGCCATCGTTCTAGCTGGTCTCATCGCCGGGTTCGGACATGCCGCAGAGGTGTCGTCCGACGACGCCCTGTGCGCCGTCAGGGGATGGGTGAACCTCAAGGAGGCGCTGGGCGGCAATTTCGACGCGACACCGGAATCAATCACCGCTTATGATGGCGAGGCTGGGAAGGGCAAGTTCTACGTGGTGACGCTGGAGGGCGGCGGCTACGTGGTGGCGTCCGGCGACGACGAGGTGACGCCGATTCTCGCGTACTCACGTGAATGGACTTTCGAGGCATCTGCGAAGAATCCGCTTTGGTGCCTTCTGGCCGGACGCGTAGCCATGGAGGCGGAGCGGCTTGCCGATTCAGCCTCTGCCACTTCCGGAGTTTCCAGGTTATCCGGATCTTCCGGAATTTCCGGATCTTCCGGATCATCCGGAATTTCCGGATCTTCCGGTAATTCAGCCAATTGGAGTCGCCTGCGTGCGGCGGGTGGCGCAAGCGGCGGCAAGGTGCGGCTCGGTAAATCGGCCTCCGCGCCGACGGACCTGCGCGTCCCCGAACTGCTTCACTCCGACTGGTCGCAAGAGGAGATCGGCAACTTCAACAACGGCGTCTATCCCGACTGCTTCAATCTCTACACGCCGAACCACTGGCCGTGCGGATGTGTCGCGACCGTCGGCTCGCAGATCATGCGCTACTTCGAGTGGCCCAAGACGTCCGTGACGGCGAAAACCTTCAGCTGCACGACAAACGGCGTAGCCGTATCGCTGAAGATGAAGGGCGGGACGTACGACTGGGCGAACATGCCGCTGAACATCAACACCATGTACGCCAGCGGGACGAGCGCGACGGTCACGACATACCGCCAGGCCATCGGCAAGCTCACGTACGACGTCGGCGTCACGGTCAACATGAATTATCGAGCGGGAGGCAGCTCGTCTTATGCGTCAAGACTCCCGACCTCCTTTACCAACGTCTTCGGCTATGCGAGCGCCGTACATCGCCTCAACCCCTCCGACGACGAATTGAAAAAGGCCGTTCTGCCGAATCTTGACGCGAAGCTTCCCTGCGGATTGGGTGTAAGAGCGTCGAGTAGCAACAGCGGGCATGCAATCGTCGCCGATGGGTACGGATACTCGGGCGGGACGTTGTACTTGCACGTAAACTCCGGGTGGAATAACGCGCAGTCGGCAACGGCATGGTACACGCCGCCGACATTTGATTGCTCCGACAACACGAAGTACACCACAGTGGACGTGGTCGTTTTCAACGTTTTCACGAACGGGTCGAAGTTCGCTTCCATCGCGAGCGGACGCGTCCTCGACCAGGCCGGCAACCCGGTCTCCGGCGCGACGGTGACGGCGAAATACAGTGGCTCGGTTTCGGCGACGGCGAAGAGCGACAGTCGAGGCGTCTATGCGCTCACTCTTCCGCCGACCGGTTCCTCCCGGACGTATTCCGTCACGGCCACTTGTCCGGGCTACACGAATGCCACGGCAGTTTCTGTCAGCGCCAGCAAGACGACAGGCGACACCATCTCCAATTCGTATGGCAAAGACATCACGCTGCAAAGACGCTGCGCCAAGCTCGTCGATGGAACGTTCCATTTCTACAACGACATATCTTGCTCGGCCGCGAGCGAACTACCGCCAGCAGAAACCCCCGCCAGCATTGCCGGATGCACGGTGTTCTTCGCGAACGACGCCGAATACCAGGCGCTCGTTCCCTACACGAACGAACTCAAAAAGGCGGCGGGTGGCGTTGCGTATCTGCAGACGAATCTCACCCTCGCGGCTGACGCCGACTGGCGGGCGATGGACTTCAACCTCAACGGCAAGACGATCGTGATGAAGGGCTGGGACCTCAAGGTGCGCAAGCCACGGGGCTCAGGCCGCATCACGTCGGGCAACATCCTTCAAAAAGACGGTTATACATACGCCTCGGGCTCCAGCGCAGACGAAGACTGGATTTATTTAGGTTCGGGGAGTTCGCAAGGGAGTTGGTCCGATCGTCTTTCGGCACAGCAGACTTTCACGTTGCCCAAATCGCGCGCGTGTTATTTCAAGACGAAGACGAAGAGAAACGATTCGACATACGGACAGTATATCAGGGCCGGTATAACAGGCACCGACGACGTCATGCCCGAAACAGACAACCTGAACGGCACGCAAACCTACGGGCCGTTTGTGCGTTCCGGCTTGACCGGTGGAACGTCCTATACCCTCAAGTACTACTGGGATAACGGCAAATGTTACATCAGCAAGCAGGCCACGCTGAGTCCAAGCAGCTATGTCTATTTCGACATCCCCGAAGGCGATGAATACAACTTGAAGAACATCACCCTTGGCGGCAGTACGCCAGGGACGTCAGACTTCGGCGGCGTCGGGTTGCAAATACGCAAGATCGGAAAGGGGAGCCTTGTCATGTCAAAGGCGAACCCGGACTTTGCCGGAAGCAACGTCGTCTCCATTGTCGTCCAGAACGGCAAGGTCAGCAAAACCGCCTCCGCGAGCGCGACGTGCGGTGGACAGTATTCGCGCATCAATGTTCAGGCCGGCGGACAGTTCGACATCTGTGGACGCACTTATTGGGACTACGACTACAATTTGGCGGGGAGCGGTCCCGATGGGAAAGGGGCGTTGATCAAGTCGCAGCCTGAGTCGGAAGACCCGCAACGGGCGTATGTCAAGGCTGAGAACGGCTTTTTGAGAAACATCATCTTGTCCGACGATGCCGTGCTGTGGGCGGACAACTCCTGCGACTGGGCGCTGATGTACTACAACTGCCAGGCCACCACCATGAAGATGAACGGACACACGCTCACGATTGACGGCCCGGCATACACAGGCAATGTTGGCGGGCGCATCTATGCGGGCAATATGTCCTACAATGGGAATGGCACGATCGTCGTCGCCACGAACGGCTGTTTCCAGACGTACGACGCTACGTACAAGCCGTCTGCGCCTGGATGCGAACTGCACGTCTATGGAATGCTGTGGGCGCAATCCACAGGCGAATCGGCAAAGATGTCGGTGATCTCTCCCGTCAAGTCGCTCATATTCCATGAGTCCGGCATCTACCGCAATTTGAAGGTGGCGTCTCCTGTCACGAAGACCATTGTGTATGAAAGGTATGCGCCGAACGCGCGGACATGGAGCGGCAACACGACAAAACTCTACCCCGCCGTCCAGCTGGGCGATTCCGACCATCCCAACACGACGCTCGACCTTTCGCATTGGACGACGACATTCGACGACCGTGCTGAGGGCACGCTGTCGTTCTACGCCGGCACAACGGTGACCGTTGACATCGGTGACCGCGCTGCTGGCCTTGGCGGGTACGCCTATCGGTGGAAGACGAAGCCGGCGAGCACGGTGAAGTTCAGGCGCACCGAGAGCATGGCCAAGCGCTGGATTCATATCGCCCCCGACGACGACGGCATTCGCTTCAAAACCGGCGTTACCATCATTATTCGGTGACCACCCCGGCGCATCTCGCGTCCCCCCAGTCCGTCTCAAGTCTTGCGTCATCCCGCGGGAAGTTGCAGTGAGATTAGAGTTGCCTAACATGCGGGAAATGTGGGATAATGTGCGTGTACCCCGAACTGAAAGGAACCAGACGATGACGATAGCCGACGTGGTGAAGATTCTCAACGGCAAGCTGATGGCCGGTGACGGCACGAGCCCGCGCGCCGTAGGCGCCGTGGTGGCGAACGACCTCATGAGCGACGTACTGCTGAACGATGCGGACGACATCCTCCTGATCACATCGCTCGCGAGCGACCAGGCCATACGCACTGCTCACATCGTGGGCGCGATGGGCGTTGTGGTGCACAACGCGAAACCGCTCTCCGAGACGATGCTCAAGGTGGCGGCCGACCTCGGCGTGCCGCTCGTATCGAGCCCGCTCTCGAAATACGACGCCTGCGTGCGCCTGCACGACGCCTTCCTCGCCGAGGAGCGCGGTTGAACGGCGCGCCGGAGGGTACGGACATGGACAACGGCTACTCCCCCACGATCCTACAGGGACAGCAGACGAACGACGACGAGATCCTCGCCAAGACGCCGCCTCTCGATCCGAAGGCGCTCGGCGGCGACTCGAGCGTGATCATCATGGAACTCCTGCAGCGCTTCAAGGTGCGCGACGTGATGAAGCGGAAGATCATCGCCGTTTCGCGCGATACCTCCCTGCGTGAAGCGCAGCGGCTCATGCGCGAGAACCGCATCTCGGGCCTGCCCGTATGCGAGGAAGGACGCCTCTACGGAATCGTTTCCGTAAACGACATCATCAACGCGCTCGACAACGGATGGATCGAGGACACCTGCGAGAAGCACATGGCGTGCAACCTCGTGGTGCTGGAAGCTGGCATGCCGATCTCCTTCGCGCTCCGCTACTTCAACAACTACACCTACGGCCGGTTCCCGGTGCTCGATTCAAACCGCAAGCTCGTGGGCATCCTCTCGCAGCGCGACGTGATGCGCGCGCTCCTCTACGAGCTCTCCGTGGAGATCCGCAAGCTCGAGCGCAAGACCTCGACAAGACCTCGAACAACGCGCCCACACACGCCACCGGCGAACACTACTTCCGCCGCGAGTGGGCCGTGGTGCGCAACGACCTCTCCCGCGCCGGACACGCCGCGAATGACATCAAGGGTATCCTGCGCGAGCGCAAGGTGGCGCGTTCCATCGCCCGCCGCGTGGCCGTGGCCTCCTACGAACTGGAAATCAACATCTGCATCCACTCGCACGGCGGCGTGCTAGTGCTGCTTATCTCTGACGACACAATCACCATCACCGCGAAGGACCGCGGCCCCGGCATTCCCGATATCGAGTGGGCCTGCCGTGACGGCACGTCCACCGCGAACGACTGGATCCGCTCGCTCGGCTTCGGCGCTGGCATGGGCCTTTCCAACTCCAAGCGTGTGGCCGACTCCTTCAACATCGAGAGCGAGGTGGGCAAGTTCACGAAGGTCACGTGTACGTTCAACCTCAACCCGCCGGAAGCGGCCGACGGTAGGGCGGTCGCCCCGCGACCGCCGTCTCAGGAAGGAGGTGCGCAATGACGGCTGCCGAAATCTGCTCTGCGGTGAAGGGCACCATTGCGGTGAACGTGGAAGATGCGTCCGCCACCGGCGTGTACGTGGGCGACCTGCTTTCGGACGTCATGGGCCACGCGGGCGAGGACTGCGTGCTCGTGACGATCCAGAACCACCTCAATGCCATAGCGGTTTGCACGCTTGTGGGCTGCGCGGTGATCGTGCTGTGCCATAACAGGCCCGTGCCGCCGGACATGGCAGAGGCCGCCGCGCGCGAGGGCGTGGCGATCATCATCACGCCGCTCTCGCAGTATGCGGTGGCGCTTGCCCTCTCCGCACTCCCTCCCTCAGAACACTGACCGTGAAGTTCGACCTCCATATCCACAGCTGCCTCTCGCCGTGCGCGAACCTGGAGATGTCGCCGTCCGAGATCGTGAAGCGCGCCGTAGAAGCCGGCATGGGCGGCATCGCGCTCACGGACCACCAGAGTGCGCGCAACACGCCGGCGATCGCCGAGTGCGCGCGCCGCGCGGGTATCGCCTGTCTCTTTGGGCTTGAGGTCTGCACCGCCGAGGAAGTCCACACGCTCGCCCTCTTCGATACGACGGAACAGGCGCTCGCGATGACGGACTGGGTGTACGCCGCGATGCCCAAGCGCGTGAACGACCCCGAGACTTTCGGCGACCAGCCGGTGGTCACATGGGACGACGACATCGTGGAGATGGAGTGGCGCATTCTCGCAATGGGCTGCCGCAAGACGATCCCGGAGGTTTCTGCGAAATGCCACGAACTCGGCGGCATCTACCTCGCCGCGCACATCGACCGCAGCGCGTTTTCCGTCTACTCCCAGCTCGGCGGCATCCCCTCTGACGGCGCGTTCGACGCCGTGGAGCTTTCGCGCACGGCGGATGAGACCATCTGGATTCCGAAGGCGGAGGGCTACGCCGTCACGCGTAGTTCCGACGCGCACAACCTTGACGACGTGGCGCGCGTGTGGACGGAGGCCGACCTCCCCGCGTTCACCATGGCGGCTCTCAAGGAGGCCTTCGCTACCCGTGCGACGCGTCTCTCCCCGCGCCTCACAACTTTTTGAAGGAAGATATTATGCACGCGACACTGGCAGATGTCATCGCCGATACGGCGCAGAACTCAATCGAGGCAGGAGCAAAGCACGTCACGCTCACGCTCGTCGAGGATGGCACGACCATCGCCGTAACGATCAAGGACGACGGGAAGGGAATGGACGAGGCCACGCAGGCGCGCGCGTTCAACCCGTTCTACACCGAGGCGGGCAAGCACGACAAGCGCAAGGTAGGCCTCGGACTGCCGATTCTCAAGCAGCTGTGCGAATCTACGGATGGTGCGGTGAATCTCACGTCGCAAAAGGGCGTGGGCACGGAGCTGCGCTACTCCTTCTCCGCCACGCACATTGACCTGCCGCCGATGGGCGACCTCGCCGAGACAATTCTCATGCTCTTCAACTACCCAGGTGACTTCGACCTCACTTTCACCCACCGGAAAGGCACGGAGGAATATTCCATCTCGCGTCTTGAACTCGCAGAGGCCGTTGGCGGCCTTGAATCCATCGAGAGCATATCCCTTGCACGCGAGTTCCTCCAGTCGCAGGAGGAGGCGCTGTGATTTTTTTTCGTAAGTTGAGATTTTTGCGTCAGATGCGTCAGGTGGAAACTCCTAACACACTTGAACTGTAAAAAAAAGGAGACAAGCCATGAGCTACATCCGAATCATCTGTCTGCTGGCCCTGTCCATTATGACTACCGGCGCGTTCGCAGCAACATACCGCGATTCCATGGGGCGTACCCAGGGTTCGTCCACCACGGACCGCTACGGGAAGACTACCTACCGCGATTCCATGGGACGGACCCAGGGCTCGGCCACCAAGGACCGCTACGGCAAGACGACGTTCCGCGATTCGATGGGCCGTACCCAGGGAAGTGCCACAACGGATAGCTACGGCAAGACGACATTCCGCGACTCCATGGGCCGCACCACGGGCACGGCCACCACGGATAGCTACGGCAAGACGACATTCCGCGATTCGATGGGGCGCGTGACTGGAACCGCCACGACGGACCGTTACGGTAAGACGACCTACCGCGACGCCATGGGCCGCGTGGTCGGCACAAAGAAGTAGATTGTGCTATACTATTGCCGCTATGAAAAAGTGGACAGTCTCAACTTTCAAGGCGGCGAAGGGCGTCCGTAAACTCGGATGCTGCACCGCATACGACGCCTGCTTCGCGCGTTTGGCCGACGAAGCGGGCGTGCCATGCATCCTCGTGGGTGATTCGATGGGCATGGTTTCGCTTGGCTATTCGACCACTCTCCCCGTGTCGATGCAGGAGACGCTCTCCGCCACGGCGGCAGTGGCGCGCGCGGCGAAGGATGCGCTCGTGATCGCGGACATGCCCTTCGGCAGCTACCAGTGCGGCGACGACGCGGCGATGGCGAACGCCGTCGCCTGCCTGAAGGTCGGTGCGGACGGCGTGAAGCTCGAGGGCGGCGCGCGCGTGTGCAATCTCATCCGCCGTATGACGGACGCTGGCATCCCCGTGCTCGCGCACGTGGGCATGACGCCGCAGAGCGTGAACGCCTACGGCGGCTTCAAGACGCAGGGCAAGACGCGCGAGGCCGCGCTGCAGGTGCTCGAGGACGCGAAGGCCGTGGAGGCCGCCGGCGCGTTCGCCGTTACGCTCGAGTGCGTGCCTGACGAACTCGCCGCCGAAATCACGGCCGCGCTGAAGATCCCCACGATCGGCATCGGCGCGGGTCCCGTGTGCGATGCGCAGTGGCTCGTGATGCACGACCTCCTCGGACTCAACGAGGGGCATGTGCCGTCGTTCGTCAAACGCTTCGCGAATCTCGCCGCCGACGCGAAGAAGGCATTCTCGCAGTACGTGGATGAAGTGGCTGGTGGCACATTTCCCCCGCCGCGTCGGGGAGCTTGAAATTACCGTTGCCTAACATGGGGCTTTTTTGTTAAATTGCACCCTACAGCCCGTAAGTCTCGGGCAGAAAGGAACACAATAATGGAACTTAAAGGATCCAAGACAGAGCAGAACCTCTGGACCGCTTTCGCCGGCGAGTCTCAGGCGCGCAACAAGTACGACTACTTCGCCTCCCGTGCGAAGAAGGACGGCTACGAGCAGATCGCGGCCATCTTCCAGGAGACGGCGCTGAACGAGAAGGAGCACGCGAAGCTCTGGTTCAAGGCACTTGAGGGCATCGGCGACACGCCGGCCAACCTCCTTGCCGCCGCCGCAGGCGAGCATGAGGAATGGACCGACATGTACAAGCGCTTCGCGGAGGAGGCGAAGGCCGAGGGTTTCGACAAGCTCGCGTCCCTCTTCTCCCAGGTTGCGGAGATCGAGAAGCACCACGAGGAGCGTTACCGCAAGCTCGCCGCAAACATCGAGAAGGGCGAGGTGTGGGTGCGCATCGGAAAGAACCGCTGGCAGTGCCGCAACTGCGGGGCAATCGTCGAGGGCGAACAGGCCCCCGAAAAATGCCCTGTGTGCGATCACCCCAAGGCCTACTTCCAGATTGAGCCAGAAAATTACTAATTTTCGCAAAACGACGCCACTAATTTTGTGAAGTGAAATTCAGTAAGGTTTGGAGTTGAAAGCCCCAGACTGCTTTGATATACTATTCCCCGCTTTTCGGCGCCCCAAGGGCCGGAAGGACCAAGGAGGTGAAAAAGGCAAATGGCAATCCAGCTCAAGCTGAAGAAGAACGAGTCCGTTGAACGTGCGCTCAAGCGGCTGAAGAAGATCCTCGACAAGGAGGGGATCATCAAGACGCTTCGCGACCAGCGCTATTTCGAGAAGCCCTGCGTGAAGGCGCGCAAGAAGTCTGCGCGCGCCCGCATCAGGAATCGTTCGCGTCGTCGTTCGGTCGAGATGTAATTCTCGACTTCAGGCATTTTGCCTTTTTGGAAGGCCTCCGCCCGTTACGGTGCGGGGGCCTTTTCAATGTTCACAAATCTTCAATGTTCACAATTGACACAAATATCAATATAAACCTAAATTCCTCATTGCGCTTTACCACTCCATGTTATATCTCACGCAGAGGCGCGGAGAGGCAGAGTTCGCAGAGGTTATCCCATTGCTTGAATATGTATTTGTTTTCACCAATTGGGTGAAATAACTTTCCGAGAATCTTCTTCTCATGGTTTTCTTTTCCGTCGGATTTCTGAACTTTCTCTGCGCTCTCTGCGCTCTCTGTCTCTCTGCGCCTCAGCGTGAAACTTTCTACATTACTTCATGAGTTCTGCGAGCACGGGATCCTTTACCGCGACCTCTTCTGGGGTGAGGCCTTCGATCTCATGGGGAAACACGATCCACTGTTCCAGTTTCTTCACGAAGAAGTCGGGGGCGAGGGAAGTGACGTTCTTCGACGGCTTCCAATAGACGCATGCAAGGCGCATCTCGCAACCGGCGGCGGCCATGCGATCATGGACGGCCGCGGCGGTGCGGCCGGTGTCGAACACGTCGTCCACAACTAGCACCTTCGTGCCTGGCGCGAGCGACGCCAGCATGCGTTCGGCGTGTTCGTCGAACTTCACCTCGGTTTCGCTCGTGCCTATGCCGGTGTAGCTTGAGCACTTGACGGGTGCGTGTCGGAGGAAACGCCCCTTTACCTTTAGGAATTCGTGGACCGCCACCCCGGGAGCTGCGCCACCGCGCCAGAGGGCGAGCAGCACGTCCGGGTGCCAGTCGCTGTCATACACTTGGCGCGCGAGACGCCAGATATCGTGAAGGTATTCCTTCGGGTCGAGATACGCTTTCGTTTCCATGGCTGACATTATACACTTTCCCGCCGATGCGTCAACCCGGTGAAGCGTCTTTGGAGGTGACGGGTGGCGGCTTCTTTGGTATACTTGACTAGTCCCAATACGGAATCACTAGAAGTTTCAAGTAGAAGAGAGAAATCAAGATGCGATCCACAAGTTCTTTCCTTGTGCTGATGTGTGTGGCCCTGACGGCTGTACAGGCATGGGCGGCCAAGTCCGCCATAGAGAATAAAGCCGGGTGCGTGGTGCTTTCCAACGGACGCGCCGCAGTGTCGTTCAACGTGACGAGCGGCACGTTCACGATCCGCGACGCGGAAGGGCGCGTTCGGCTCGCCGACGCCGGTGTGGGCGCGACAAGCGTGAAGCGCGGCGCGGCGTTCACGGCGAAGACGGACGAGGTGGACGACGCCTTTGGACACGGCGCGCGCATCACCTTTACCGTGCGCGACGACACGGCTGGCGCGCGCTGGGGTTTTCATGACGCCGGCTACGCGCACCCGCACAGCAAGGGCGCATGGGAGCCGGTCTACACCTACACCCTCTACGACGACTCGTCCGCGCTGATCGCCTCGTTTGGCGTCAACACGCCCGTGTGGTACCGCCGCCGCCTGATGGGCGCAACGGTCGTGCGCGGCGGCAAGTGGCTCGGCGAGCGGCGGTCGCGGGGCGACCGCCCTACCACTGGGACAACGGGGAGCTTACCCGTTGATAGCTTCGTGACCATTAACAGTGCGGCTGGCGCTGAGCCCGCGCACCTCGTTCCGGGCCTGTCGCGCAACAGCGCGAACGGCATCCTCGTGACGGGTCTCGTGGACGGCAAGCGCCGCACGCTCGTCGCGGGCGGTCTCCAGTACGACGCCTTCGGCAAGATGGCCGAGCTGGACGACGGTACGCTCACGCTCTACGCCGCTGACGAGGTGGGCGTGCTCGTGGAGCCCGGCACGAACCAGCTCTTCTCCGCCGATACGTTCTACATCGACGCGGTGACGGACGACCCCTTTGCCTCCGCCGAGGCGTACGGACGCGCCATGCGCAAGGCGAACGGTGCGGACCCGAACGTCTATGACTTCCCGCTCCTCTGCGGCTGGGCCGTGGGCGCGCTCAGCAGGCTCGGCAACATCAACAACGCCCCCGCGCTCGTGAAGGAACTCGACATGGCGAACGAGAAGGGCTTTACGAAGTACTCCAAGGTGGGTGTGCGTCTCGAGCCAGACTACTACTGCTACCATGACCACGGCAACACGGAGCAGGGCTGGTACGACGACGCGCACTGGGCGAAGTACAGACACCTCCGCCAGCCCTACGAGACGTTCGCCAAGTGGTGCGCCGCGATCAAGGCGCGGAACGGCATTCCGTACACCTATATCCAGGTGGGAATGCCCAGCGACGACTTCGCGATCGCGCACAGGGACTGGATGCTCTTCAACTCCACGAACCGCATCGAGCGCAAGCACATGCACCACCGCCCCTACGTGACGTACGACCTGTCGGACAAGGGCATGGCCGACCACATGCTCGCGGTGTGGAAACGCCTCCGCAAGGACGGGATGCAGGGCATCAAGTTCGACTACCCCGAGACGGGCTACAACACGCAGGGCGGCTTCGACGACATCCACGCGAGCGCGACGCAGGTCTATCGCCGCTACTTCGCGCTCGCCCGCGAGGGCCTCGGCAAGGAGGCGTTCCTTGACGAACGCAACCTCGGCGAGTGCGGACGCCCCTGCCTCGACGTGACGGCCGGCATCGTCGATACGCAGCGCACATGGAACGATTCGAACAAGTTTGACCCCCACATGATCACCACGGACGGCCTCCGCTGGTTCAAGATGCGCACGGTGTTCAACTACTACCCTGATTCCAAGGCGATCCATGGGCTTCTGGAGGGCGTCCGCCGCTCGATGCTCACCACGGTCTACCTCACGAGCGGACGCATCGAGCTCGCGACGAGCTTCCGCCTGTTCACGCCGGAGATGACGCACGACCTCTCGCGTCTCTACCCCGAATACCGCGAACCGTTTGCGGCGCGTCCGATCGACGCCTTCAAGAAGGGCGTGGCGAACCCCACGGTCTACGACTTGGAGCTCGCGCCGACGTGGCACCAGGTGATGCTCTTCAATCCGGAGAAGAAGCGCGCCACGATAAAGACTGCGCTCTGCGGCGACCGCGCAACGGACGGCGCGCTCGGACTCGACCCGCAGGCGAAGTGGCGCGTCCATTCGTTCTGGGATGATATTTACCTCGGTATCCTCGGCGCGGGCGACGCGCTGGAGATCGAGATGAACGGGCTCGAGTGCGAAATGTTCCGTGTCTCGAAGGCCGAGGCACGTCCGCAGGTCGTCTCCACCACGCGCCACGTGCTGCAGGGATGGATGGACATCGCGGACGAGAAATGGGATGCGGCGGGGCGCATCCTCTCCGGCACGGCGAAGCACATCGCAAGCGGCACCACGGAGAGCGTGGTCATCGCGGCGGATACAACAGACGGCCAAATGTTTCCGCTCGTGCGGGCGGAGGTGTCGACGGAGGACGTGGCGGCCGGCGTGAAGGTGTGCGCGATCGAGACGAACGGCACGGTGCGCGTTACGATCACGGTGCCGCAAGCGCGCGCGGTGAAGTGGCGGGTTACGTTTGGGAAACCGGTGGGGCGAGCCGTCCTCGGCGAGCCGCCGCGCCTCTCGCGTTCGATTCCGCGCGAATACCTGCCGCAAAATCCCGGTCCCGTGCCGCCTGCGCCGCAGGTGCGCATCGAGACGCTGAAGCCCGTGAAGCAGAAGACGGGTTGGGGCGGCGGCATCCGCCTCGGCAAGGGCTATGACGGCGAGATTCGCATCCAGAACAGCACGTACAAAGGCGGCATGGCGATCCACGGGCCGGGCTACGCCACATTTGCGCGCAAGCCGGAATGGAAGCGCGTGGTGGCGGTCGTCGGCATCGACGAGAGCCAGCGCGTGCAGAACCAATCGAGCGTCGTCTTCAAGATCGTGGGCGTGGGGAAGGACGGCAAGAAGGAGAAGGAGCTTGCCACATCGCCGTACATGATGTTCGGCGGAACGGAGCGCTGGCACTTCAACGTGGCGCTGCCCGATGACGTTGCGTTCGTCAAGTTCGTCGTGACCGACGGCGGCGACGGCGACAAGTCCGACCATGGCGACTGGGCGGAATGCGGTTTTCTGTTGTAATTCCAAACGAAGAAAGGAAAAAAGAAATGAACCTCGGAAGAAGAGATTTTATCGGCCTCGGAATTGCCTCGGCGGCCGGAATGTGCATTGGCGGCGGCGCTGCGCCTGCAAAGGCAAAGAGCCGTTCCTGGTACAATGGCGTGGAGGTGGGCTGCATAACCTACAGCTACCGCTCCATGCGCAAGAAGAACGCGGAGGACATCGTCCAGTACGCGGTGGAGGACGGCCTTGGCACGCTTGAGCTCAAGGGCGAGGTGGTTGACGAGTACCTGAAGCGCGAGGGCGCGCGCGACATGGGCCGCCTGCCCGCGCTGCGCAAGATGTTCGACGACGCGGGGGTGTCCATACACATCGTGAAGTACGGCGGCATCGGCGGGAAGAACGCGAAGGAGGACGAGTACCGCGTGGCCGTCGCAAAGGCGCTGGGCGCGAAGTGCATTACGCGCGAGGTTCCGAAGGTCTCGGAGTACGAGACGATCGGGCGGCGCTGCGCGGCCATTGCCGACAAGCACGGCATATTCATCGCGTTCCACAACCACACGCAGATCGACGCACTCACCTACGACGGTCCGCTTCTCGGCTATTCGCCCAACCTGCGCATCAACTTCGACATCGGCCACTACGTGGCGGCCACCACGGACGACGCCACGCGCTTCATCGACCCTCTCGCCTTCATCGAGAAGTACCACGAGAAGATTTTCTCGATCCACCTCAAGGACCGCACCACGAAGGCGCATGGCTCAAAGAACCTCGCGTTCGGCAAGGGCGACACTCCTCTAGCGAAGCTGCTACCCTTCCTTCAGAAGAAGGGCTGGCCGTTCTACTGCGACATTGAACTTGAATACTCCATTCCTAAAGGCTCCAACGCCGTGAAGGAGGTTGCGCGCTGCAACGCGTTTTGCCGCAAGGCCGCCGGGTGCTGATTAAAGGCGAAGGTGCGGCATGACTAACTTGGCTTTGATTGTTTCCCTAATGCTCGGGACCCAGCAGCTGCAATGCGGCGGGTCCGACATCGGGAAGACCGTTCGCGACAGCCTCTTCAACGAGGTCGTGCGCCAGGACCGCGCGGCGGACGCCGCGTGGCTCGCGTGCGACACGAAGGAGAAGCTCGCCGCGCACCAGGCGTGGGTACGCGCAGGCGTCCTCAGCGCCATCGGCGGACTGCCGGAGAAGACGCCGCTCAACGCGCGCGTGACGGGCCGGGTCAAGAAGGACGGCTACGTGATCGAGAAGGTGCTCTTCGAGAGCCGTCCGCACCACTACGTGACGGCGCACCTCTTCCTGCCGGACAACCCGAAGTACAAGGCGCCGTACCCCGGCGTCGTCTCGCCGTGCGGACACTCCGCCACGGGGAAGAACGCCCCGTGGTACCAGCGTGTGGGCGTGACCGGCGCGCTGCACGGGCTTGCCACGCTCGTCTACGACCCCATCGACCAGGGAGAGCGCCGCCAGCATCCGAAATGCCACATGTCCTGCGGCGGACACAACAGTATCGGGTGGCGGGCGAACCTGCTCGGCTGGAACACCGCGCAGTTCCGCATCTGGGACGGCATCCGTGCGTGCGACTACCTCGCCTCGCGTCCCGACGTGGACGCCGCGCAGCTCGGCGTCACCGGGCTTTCCGGCGGCGGCACGCTCTCCTCCTACCTCAACGCGCTCGACGACCGCTACGTCGCCGGCGCCCCGGCGGGATTTCTCTCCACGATCCGCGACGTGTACGCGAAGATCGGCGGACAGGACGCGGAGCAGTTCCTGTTCGGCCAGATGAAGATCGGGTTCAACCACCTCGGCATCGTCACGCTCCGTGCGCCGTCGCCCACGATGATCGTGACGACCCATGGGGACTACTTTCCGTTCATGGGTTCCATGGAAACGTTCGAGAACGCCCGTAAAATCTATTCCATGCTCGGCGCCCCAGAGAAGGTCGATCTCATGGAGACCGCAGGCCCGCACCACTGGTACGAATCGACGCGCAACGCCGCGATGCTCTGGATTCGCCGCTGGGCAGCCGGCGACGCGTCCGCCTGGCCGCAGGACCGCGCCGCGCTCCGTCGTCTTGACATCGGCTTCGCGTATGCGCCGGAGAACTCCGGCGTCGCCAACGACAAGCCCGAGGTGCGCCACGTCACGAAGACCGGTCAGGTCATGGACATCCCTGGCGCGCGCAGCGCGTACGACGTGATGAAGGACGAACTGGCGCGGCTCGACGAAAAACGCGTACCGCCGACGGCGGAGGGTGTCCGCGCCGTCTCCGGGATACGTCCTGTCTCCGAACTTACGGCAGTGCCGGCCGCCGTCGTGGAGAAGCCCGCCGCGGACGGACGCGCCGTGCGTCTCGTCCTTTCCCGCACCGACGACTTCACGCCGATTCCGATGGTGGCGTTCCTGCCGAAGAACGCGAAGGGCGTGCCGCTGCTTCTCTTCACGGACGGCAAGCGCACGACGCTCGCCGACGAGATTCGCGCGGCGCTCGGGGAAGGGCGCGCGGTCGCCGTCGCGGAAATGCGCGGATTCGGCGAGACGGCGAAGGGCAACCATTCGTTCTACGGCTCGAAGCGTCCGGACGAGGAGATGGCCGTGATGGCGATTTCCGTCGGCGAGAATCTCGCCGCGCGGAGGGCGGAGGATGCGGCGCTCGCGGCGCGGCATTTCGCGTCGATGGCCGGAGTCGACAAGGTGGCGCTCTTCGCGCGCGGCACGGCGGCGATTCCGGCCGCGCATGCGTATTTTCTGGAGCGCGGGCTTTTCGCGTCCTTCACGACGAAGAACGCGCCGCCGTCGTGGCACGACGTGGTGAACAAGCCGGAACTGCACTTCTCGTTTGCGGACACGGTCTACGGCGCGCTCAAGGTCTACGACTGGACGGACCTGAAAACGGCGGCGAAATAAACGAGAGATCTGCATTTCTCAAATCTTAACTCAACCAAGAAAGGCATCGAACAATGGAAACGAAAGTCGGTTTTTTCAGCATCGGGCTGGATACCTATTGGGCGCAGTTTGAGGGACTGCGTGACCACTTGCTGGGCTACCACGCACAGATCGGGAAGCGCCTCGCAGAGAAGTGCGAGGTGGTGGACGCGGGGCTCGTCGACACGCCCGATAAGGCGCGTGCGGCAGCCGGGCTGTTCGCGGACGCCAACATCGACGTGGTGTTCCTCTTCGTCTCCACGTACGCGCTCTCCTCGACCGTCCTGCCCGCCATCCCCAAGGGCGCGTTCGTGGTGGTCCTGAACGTCCAGCCCGTGGCGCAGCTGGACTACGCCGCGTTCAACGCCATCGGCGACCGCGGCGTGATGACCGGCATCTGGCTTGAGCACTGCCAGGCGTGCAGCGTGCCGGAGATCGCCTGCGTGTTCAACCGCGCCGGCGTGCGGTATGCGTTCGTCACCGGGTGGCTGCAGGATCCCGAGATGTGGCGTGACGTGTCGGGGTGGCTGGACGCCGCCCGTGCCGTCGGCGGGATGCGCGCCAACCGGATGGGCGTGCTCGGGCACTACTACTGCGGGATGCTGGACGTCTATTCCGACCTCACGGCGCTCTGTGCGGCGTTCGGCACGCACATCGACCTCCTGGAGATGTGCGAACTGCAGGCGCTGCGCGAGGGGGTGACGGAGGCGGACGTGTCGGCGAAGATCGCCGAGTTCCGCGAGCGGTTTGACGTGTCCGCGAGCTGCGAGCCGGAGGAACTCGACCGCGCCGCGCGCACGGCGATCGCGCTCGACCGTCTTGTGGCGAAGCACCGTCTCTCCTCGATGGCCTACTACTACGAAGGACAACCGGGGAACGCCTACGAGAACATCGTCACCTCGGTCATCGCGGGGAACACGCTCCTCACCGGCTCGCACGTGCCCGTGGCGGGCGAGTGCGAGGTGAAGAACGCGCACGCGATGAAGCTCATGGACCTGCTGGGCGCGGGCGGGTCATTCTCGGAATTCTACCTCACCGATTTCGTGGACGACGTGGTGCTGCTGGGACACGACGGCCCGGCGCACTTCGCCATCGCCGAAGGGCGCGTGGGTCTGGTGCCGGTGCCGGTCTACCACGGCAAGCCCGGCAAGGGGCTCTCCATCCAGATGACCGTGAAGCACGGGCCGGTGACGCTGCTCTCCGTGGTGCAGCGCGCGGACGGCAGCCTGATGCTGCTCGCCGCCGAGGGCGAGTCGGTGCCGGGTCCGGTCCTGCAGATCGGCAACACAAACAGCCGCTACCGCTTCTCCATCGGCGCGAAGGCGTTCATGGAGGCGTGGAGCGCCGCCGGTCCCGCACACCACTGCGCGATCGGCGTGGGACACTGCGCCGACACGCTGGCGAAGGTCGCCAAGCTGCTCAACCTCGCGTACGAGCGTGTCTGCTGACTGATACGGCCGGGAACTCGTGGCAGCGCTTAATCCAGATGACACGATCGGCGTGTACCGCATCGTCCGGCTCCTTGGCAAGGGCGCGATGGGGGCGGTGTACGAGGTCGTACACACGCAGCTCGGCGTCCACTATGCGCTGAAGTCGTTCACGCTCGAAGACGGGCACATCGATATTCTGAAGGACAAGTTCCTTGCCGAGGGCAGGGTTCTTGCTCGGCTCCACCATCCAAATGTCGTACGCGTGTTCGACCTCAACTTCGACGAGACGACCCAGACGCCGTACTTCGTAATGGATCTCGTGGTTTACAAGGACGGTTCCCCGCACACTCTCGCCGATGTCGAAGTGTCCGACCTTGACGAGGAGTTCGTGCTCAGGTGGTTCACGGAACTCGCGTCCGCCCTTGACTACATCCACGCCCAGGGAATCGTCCACCGGGACATCAAGCTGAACAACGTATTGGTTTCCGCGGATAAGCACGTCATACTTTCCGACTTCGGCGTGTTGCGTCTTTTCTCCGACAGGCTTCGCAACGAGGTGAGGGCATCCACCACCATGGTCACGGAGGCGAGGAACTCGCGTCTCGTGATGGGCACTCTCGCCGTGATGATCGTCTATCTCCTTACCGGCATTTGGTACGAGTCCGGTTCACGGGCGCTTGAACTCCTTGAAACGCTTGAGCTACCGTGGGCGAAGGTGCTGCCGCCAATGCTTGCCGAAGACCCTGCGGAACGTCCAGTCAATCTATGTGCCTTGGCAAAACTTCTGGAGGTGCCAACATCTGAGGCGAAGACCGTTGCCCAGCCCAGTGAGGGCCAGTCGCCAATGGCTCAGAACGATGCCGCGCCTACGTGGAGGAAGTTGCCGTGGAAGGCGGTCGCCATCTTTGGCGGAGCCCTCGCCGTGATCACCGCAGTTTTCACATCGGTATGGTTTGCTCTTCGCAAGCCCGCCGTGCCGCAGTCGGCCGAGGAAGAATTCGCTGCCGCGTTTGGCGCGGAGGGCATATTCGAGGTAGTGAAATGAGCGTATTCCCTACCACATCGTATACGCTTATCCAGAAACTGGCCGTCGAGGCAACCGGCGGAAACGATGCGGCGTGGGTTCGTTTCTTCGACCTTTACACGCCGGCGATGAAGCGTTTCGTCCAGCTAATCGACCATAACCACGATCCCGACGACGTGGTTCAGGAAGTGTACATCCATCTGGTGAAGATTCTGGAGGAACAGAAGTACAAGGCGGAGAAGGCGCAGTTCCGCACGTTCCTCAAGATGCTCATACGGCGGCAGCTTATCGGGATGTATCGACATGAACGGGCCCATGGCGCGGGCGAAACCGTTCCGATGGACGAGTTGACGGACGAACCTTCCGTTCAGCCGGAACAGGGTGCTGCGCTAGACCTTGCGTGGGACAGGGCGAGGCATGAGGCGGCGGTGGAGCACGTTCTTACGAAGACTGCGCTTTCTGCCAAGACCAAGGCAGTCTATCGCGCACACGTCCTGGAGGGAAAATCCGCGGAAGAGGTGTGCGGGAAGTTTGGCATCGACAACAACTATCTCCGTCAGATCAAGTTCCGCGTCGAGAAGGCGATTGCCATTGTCGAGGCGGAGCTTGCCGACGAGTAATCAAAACTTTTTTCGTTTCAGGTGTAACGGGCGTGTCTCATTTGCTAATAGTATGGTAGAAAGTCAAAGGAGACAAAAATGAAAATCAAGTCGATAGTAATGCTCTCGCTGGCGGCGATTGCGACGTCGCTGACGGCAATGCCAACGAAACAGGAACTTAAGCAAGTCGAAGGACTTGTCCAGGAACTCATGCGCCCGGAACTGGATGCGTTCAAGGCGGGGAAGAAGACCCGCGCGGACGTCGCCAAGTCGGCCATCGCGCTTGCGGAGAAGGCGGAGTCCGACGCGGCGAAGATGTTGCTGCTCAAAGGATCGTTCACCTTCTACGTTGGACATGGCGCGTTCGACGAGGCGATCGGCGTCCTCAGGACGCTGAAGACCACCATCCCCGACATTCCGCCCGAGTACATGGCGAACATGATCGAATCCGCGCTTCGCAACATGCCGAAGAGCAAAGGAGGCCTGATCTACCGTCTTCTTGACGACACTAAGTCCTACGTACGCCATCAGGATGAGCTGAAGAATGCGCTCGCGAAGTCGAAGAAGCGTCCAAGCGACAAAACGCTCCACCTGAAGATTGCGGAACTTTACGTCAGCTTAGGCGACTGGGACAAGGCTCTTGACGAGTTCGCGAAGGGCGACAACCCCAAGGCCGCCGAAGCCGCCAAGGCGGAGAAGGACGAGGGGAAGATGCCAAAGAGTGCCATCGCCGACTTCTGGTGGTCCTATCCAGCCAACGGCGAAGAGGAGCAGCAGAAGAAGTTCAAGCGCCATGCCGCCGCAATCTACGCCGAGGCGATCAATTCCGGCGACGCCAGCGGGCTTGTGAAGGTGAAGGCACAGAGGCACATCGACGAGGTTAAGGGATACGGCGATGATATGCTTGCAGGCGTGATCACTAGTCCAGCCAGTGAAGTGGCTGGGAATAGCCATCCTTCCACCGGAAACCTGTATTGCGTAGTTGATCTTTCCGCAGGGCCGAACGCGACAAAATATCCTGTATCGTACCTCGCCGCCGAGCCGAAAGGCGGCTGGACGGACGAATACAAGACCACAAAACTCGTCCTTCGCCGCATCGAGCCGGGGAAGTTCATGATGGGCGGCAAATACGAAGTGACGCTCACGAAGCCGTTCTACTGCGGCGTATTCGAGGTGACGCAGAAGCAGTACGAGTTGGTGACGGGTGCTAATCCCTCATCCACTAAGGGCGACATGCGGTCCGTTGGAAATGTCTCGTGGAACGCAATTCGCGGCAATTCCGCCACCTATAACTGGCCGAGTTCCGTGAACGTCGATCCGTCGACGTTCATTGGAAAAATCCAGGCGCGCACAAGCCTCAACATCGACTTGCCCACTGAGGCGCAATGGGAGTACGCCTGCTGGGCGGGGACGACTAATGATGACAATATCGCAAAGAACAAACCATATGGGAAACGCGGTTATCCGATGGTTGTTGGCTCGTATAGGCCGAACGCTTGGGGACTCTACGATATGCACGAGAACGTCTGGGAGTGGTGTCTGGATTGGCGCGGTGACTTGTCGAGCGGGGTGACGGATCCCGTTGGCCCTTCCTCGGGGAAGTGGCGGGTCATACGCGGCGGTTGGTGGGACAACCGCGTAGGCGGTTGCCCTTCGTCCTACCGGAACCACGCCAATCCGGTGTGGGTGGTTAGCGCCGTCGGCTTCCGCCTCGTCATAGCCCCCGATCTCCTGAAGGAACGTGGTATCAAGCCGTCCGCCCTCGGCAAGGTTCAGCTATGGGACGGTGGTCCGTACTGGGCAGAGATGAACATCGGCGCGAAGAAGCCCGAAGATTATGGCTATTATTTCTGGTGGGGTGATACCGTAGGTTACAAACGCGAGAACGATGCTTGGGTGGCGAGTGACGGTTCCTCGTCAAATTTCTCTTTTGAAGAGAAGAACGCGCCTACTTTTGGGAAAAAGCCACAATTGTTACAGAATGAGGGATGGACTACGGTGAATGGCGCTCTCACGCCACAACATGACGCCGCGCATGTGCAGTGGGGCGGGGTATGGCGTATGCCGACGAATCAGGAACTGTCTGGCCTTACGAATAAATGCGACTGGACGTGGACGACGCAGAACGGTGTAAAAGGTTATGTCGTGCGTGGCAGGGGCGACTACGCCTCTAACAGCATCTTCCTCCCCTGCGCCGGTTTCGGCAACGGGACTTCGCTCACCGTTTCCGGTTCGTACGGCGGCTACTGGTCGTCCGTTCCGGGCTCGAACGGCAGCTACGACTCGTGGAACCTCGGCTTCAATTCGCGCGTCCACGTCACGGACGCCAACGGCCGCCACGGCGGGCGTACAGTTCGCCCTGTCCAAGGTTTCGCCAAATAGCGGAATTTCTTTTGTGAATTCCGCCATTTCTCATCGATGTACCCGGTATGAGGATATTCACTTCTGCGGTCCTGGCCAAAGAGAAAGTGACACGTGTTTTGACATCAAGGTAAAATGCCTGTCGAGCGAAAAGAGCGGAATGCCGAGGCGAATGGCTTGCTGCGCGATGATTAGGTCGGGCAACCCCACCTTGTTTATCCCCGAGCGGAGACACGTCTCCTGAAGGGCGCGAATGTCAGGCCAATCAATCTCAAGCGCGGGGGACTGCAGTGCCAGCAAGGCTTCTGCGCACTGCGTCTCGCCCCTGACGTTCATGAACGGCAGCAGTTCCGACAGTATGACGTCGTTGACGATTGCCTCGTCGCCGGAGAGAAGGTAATCAAGGGCATCCGCAGCCTTCTTTCCATCGTTCCCGCCGCGAAAGTACGGTATCCACACGGATGTATCGACTAGAACGCCGGTCATGTGCGCGCCCTCAATGCGTCGAGGTCAAGAGAAAAGTCGGGCATAGTCCCGCGCATCGCCCTCAGGCGCGACAACTTCACAGAACGAACCATCTGTTCCAGCGCACGAATGATCGTGGCCGTCTTCGTACCGCACTTACCTACTCTCATCGCCTCTTCAAGCAGATTGACGGGCAAATCCAATGTGGTTTTCATTTGATCCTTTCATACATACTGTTTTGTCGAAACGATGCAGATATTATACGACAATTCTTCTGCATGGTCAATATGGTTAATTGTGCATGAGTTTTGCGCAAGATGGCATTGCGCATGTCATGGGAATCGTGTATAATACGCCGCAATGAAAGGCCGAAATATCGTTGTCGCGGTCGTGGTTGCCGCATGGTGCGTGTTGGCGCAGGCTGTTTGCGCCGGTGCGCCGGAGGCAGCGTTTCGCAAGCCGGAAAGGGTGAAGCGGCCTGAAACGTATTTCTTCTTCTTCGGCGGAAACGTGGCGGCGCCGGGAATCACGGCCGATTTGGAGGCCGTGAAGTCCGCCGGCATCGCCGGCATCAAGCTCTTCAACGGCAACAGCGCACGCGGCGCGTGGCCGGGCGTGCCGAAGCAGATCAAGTGCCTCAGTCCCGAATGGGACGCGCTCGTGGGGCATTTCGGCGACGAGTGCAAGCGGCTCGACCTCCGGATGGCGATGCAGGTGTGTCCCGGCTGGGCGATGGCGGGCGGCCCCTGGATCAAGCCCGAACACGCCATGCGCCACCTCGCCGTGTCGCGTACGGATGTGGAGGGCGGTCACACGGGACGCGTGACCCTACCGAACCCGTATGCAAAATCCGAGCCGTGGCGTGACTATCGCGATATCGCCGTCATCGCGTTTCCCGCGCCGGAGGGCGACTGGGAGAAGCCGCTTGCGCCGTCGTCCGTCACCGGCACCGACTTGGGCGGCTCGCCGAGGACGGCTCGCCCTACCGAATGGAACGCCTGGGCGCGCGGACGCGCCGTCGCCAAGATTCCGGCGAATGCAACGACGGAGATAACCTACGAGTTCGCACAGCCGGTCACGGTTCGGACGCTTGAACTGCCGTCCGTGAAAAGCCTCGCTTCCGTGACGAAGTCGTTCGACCCGGGAACGACTGTTTCGTTGAAGGCCGAGGACGGGGCGACGCTCGTGGAGGAGGTCGCCCTGCCGCCGTCCAGCTGGCAGGATGCGCGTACGCTGTCGCTCGCCTGCCGCGAGACGACGGCGCGGCGTTTCACGCTGACGGTGAAGAACAAGCATCCGATCACGCTTCGTACCGTGCATCTCTTCAGTGCCGCGAAGAAGGACAACTGGGAAGGGGAGGCGTGCTGGACGCTGCGGCGTCTCCTGCGTCGCGCCGCGCCCGTGCAGTCGAAGGGCGCGTACGTCAAATCGGCGTCCGTCGTGAACCTCACGTCCCAGATGGCGAAGGACGGAACGCTCACGTGGGACCCGCCGCCCGGCAGGTGGGCCGTGTTGCGCATCGGACATGTCAATACGGGCTTCAAGAACAGTCCCGCGCCGCCGGAGGGGACGGGCTTCGAGTGCGACAAGTTTTCCACGCTGGCCGTGGACATCCAGTTCGACAACTACATCGGCCGTCTCACGAAACCCGGCGCGCCCCTCCACGGAAAGCTCCGCGCGATGCTGATGGACAGCTGGGAGTGCGGACACCAGACGTGGACGCCGGGGATGGACGCGATCTTCTCGTCCCGCCTCGGCTACGACCTCTTCACGTGGATTCCCGCGGTGTTCGGCTACGTCGTCGATTCCCCGGACGACACCGCGCGCTTCCTCAACGACTGGCGCACGCTCGTGAGCGACCTCATCACGGACAACTTCTTCGGGCACATGTCGAAGCGGGCGCACGAACGCGGACTGGAGGTGGAGTTCGAGGCCGCGTTCGGAAACTCCATCCCCGGCGACATCATGAAGTACTACAAGTACGCCGACATCCCGATGTGCGAGTTCTGGCAGCCCGCCGTGTCCTTCAACTTCACGCCCGTGAAGCCGATCATCTCCGCCGCGCACCTCTACGGCAAGCGCGGCGTCGGCGCGGAGGCGTTCACGTCCTTCGGCGTCTCGTGGCACGAGCGCCTGCGCGACTACAAGCACAACGCGAACATGAACCTCGCGGAGGGCATCACGCATTTCGTGTTCCACACGTTCACGCATAACCCGCAGGAACCGTGGTTGCCGCCCGGGACGTCGTTCGGCGGACGCGGCATCGGCGCGCCGTTCGTGCGCGGGCAGACGTGGTGGCGGCACATGTCGGCGTTCACGGACTACTTCGCGCGCTGCCAGACGATGCTCGAGGCCGGCGTTCCCGTGATTGACGTCCTGTGGTATCTCAGCGACGAATGCGACGGCCGTCCCGACCACTACGCGCCGTTTCCCGTCGGGCACAAGTACGACTACTGTAACCCCGATGCGTTTCTTTCGCGCATTTCCGTGAAGGACGGCAAGTGGTGTACGCCCGAGGGAATCGAATACGGCATCCTCTGGATTCCCGAATCGCGGCGCATGTTACCAGAGACGATGGAACACCTGATCAAGGGAATCGAGAAGGGCGGCGTCGCCGCGATGGCGGGTTTGCCGGTGGAACCGGCCACGCGCAAAGGCGGCGCTGAAGGTGTGCGGCGGTTTGCGGCGGCGCGCGAGAGGTTGGAGGCTATAATCGAAATGGACGCATCCGGTAGGGCGCGGACTCCGGCCGCGCCGCACGGGAGGGTCGCGCTTGTCGCGACCACAACGGGCAAGATGCCCGTTGTCCCAGTGGCTGGCCGACTTTACGTTGGGAAGACGATAGACGATGTGCTGAAGGCTGAGAACATCGCGCCCGACATTGACGGTGAGGGTATCGTCTGGAACCACAGGCGCAACGGCGGTGACGACTGGTATTTCATCGCCCCGGCTAAGGAAGGCAAGGGGTTTGATGGCGAGGTTGCTTTCAGAAACGTGGAAGGTCGGGTTTGCGAGATCTGGCATCCGGAAAGCGGGTTGATTGACGGCGGTCGCGGGGCGACCGCCCTACCGGGGCGCATCCATCTTTTGCTCGCCCCCGCGCAGTCGTGTTTCGTGGTGTTTAGAGGGGCTGCGACAAGCGCGGCCCGGAGGTGGGGCGAGCCCTCCGGGCGAGCCGTGGCGGCTCGGCGGGGACGCCTCGCCCTACCGGGTGTGGCCCCGTGGCGCATTTCCTTTCCCGAGGGCTGGGATGTGCCCACGAACACGACCGTGCAGACACTTGCGCCGTGGAGGGAAATGTTCCGCGAATCGCCTTCCGCGCGGGCGTTTTCGGGCACGGCGACGTACACGACGGAGTTCGATCTTGAGGACGTGCTCGGGCGCGTTGTGTTGGATCTGGGGCGGGTGGAGTCGATTGCACGCGTGGAGCTGAACGGGAAGACGTTCCACGACCTGTGGGCGCCGCCGTACCGCCTTGACGTGACGCACGCGGTGAGGAAGGGGAGAAACGCCCTGAAGATCGAAGTGACGGACACGTGGTACAACCGGCTTGTGTATGAAGGCTGGCTGCCGGAGGCGAAGCGGCGCACGTGGACGTTCAGAAGACCGTCGGAACGGCTGCCGCTGCACGACTCCGGCCTCATCGGCCCTGTGGAAATCAAATTGATGACGACGGAATACTTGGACGGTTTTCAAACTGGCGCCCGAAGGCAAGTCAGTATGTAGGTCATACCCTCGCTGTAGGGGCATCCAACCCTAATCGTAGGCAGGTCGTTTCCTAATCGTAGGGAGTTCGCTCTCCCAACGTGGCTCAAAAATCCCCTCGCCGTGGCTCAAAAATCCCCTCGCCGTGGCTCAAAAATCCCCCTCCTATGGCGGCGAGGCCAACAGCGGGAGGGCTGCGCTCCGTCGCGGCCGCAAGGTGGGGCGAGGCGTCCCGCCGAGCCGGGTGGGGCGAGCCCTCCGGGCGAGCCGCAATTCCCCAAGACCACGTTCCGCACCATAATCTCACGCACCATATCCGCCACTTCACCTATCGCAATACCTGACGTACCGCGCATTCATATCTCAAACCATGCGCAAAACTTCAATTTTCCAAAATCCCGCTTGCGTTGGGCGGGGCAATGTGGCATACTATTTCCGTCTTGCCCGTAAAAAGGCGAGATAACAGATCATCCGCGTGGATGTCGGCTAAGAAAAGTAGTCGCCGCCGCGTTTGGGAGTACGGTGAGAGGAATTGAAAGTGCCTCCGATAGAGACAATAGCGAGACCGGTTCGGAATCGGATTAGCGTCAAGGTGCCGAAGGAGTATGCATCATACTCCTTTCAGGTGCTTCTTGTGCCGTTGTTTGAGTCGACGGAGCAAAACCACTTTGGCAGATCGTCTCGGGCGCGCAAGAAACAGTCTTTTGTAGATGTTCTGTTGTCCTGTCCGCGACTTGACGATGGGGACGAACTTGACATTGCCAGGGATGGTTGCGATGTCGGTCGCACGGTGGATTTATGAAGTATCTTCTTGATACCTGCGTCATAAGCGAACTTACGCGCAATCGTCTAAATGCAGCGGTGATCGACTGGCTTTGCCGTCAGGATTCCGAGACGTTGTACTTGTCATACATTACAGTTGGAGAGTTGAATAAGGGGATTGTTAAACGTGGCGGAGACAAAAGAGCACAGGACCTTGAGCGCAACATCAATGACATGGTCGGGATGGACGTGCCTCTACTAAACCCGTTTGACCAATAAGATTTCCCTTGGGTGCTTCCATAGTAGGCAGTCCGCACCGTAATCTTACGCCTCATACTCGCTTTTTCACTTATCGTGATAGGTGACGTACCGCGCACGTGATCGCCGCTGGCGGAGTGGGTGTGTGCGCGCGGACGTGAGACGATAGACGAGAGACGAGCCGAGACGTGAGACGATGAGACATTGGCAAAGCCGCATTACCTCATAGTCTCACGTCTACTAGTCTCCATTCGCGTCTCGCGTCTCACGTCTCTCGTCAACCTCTGCGCGCCCGCGCGCAAAACTTCAAATCTCAAAATCCCACTTGCGTTGGGCGGGGGAATGTGGCATACTGTTTGCGTTTTGCCTCTCAAGGGCGAGGTGGAATTAGACTTGCGAATAGAAGAATTATGTGATACAATTTCAGCGAACCTTGAGAAAACAACAGTTTAATCAACGAATGCTAAAATGTTGCTGAACACACAAGAATGCTTGAAAGCATACGGCTCATATTATGCAATCAACCGAGCGGTTGCATCTGGCCGGTTACGCAAGCTTGAGATCGGCATTTACTCCGATGATCACGAATATGTACCTACGGAGCAGATAATCCGAAAAAAGTTTCCAATTATTCTCTCGCAACGCCTGCCAGAACGACGGCATTGGCCGACAAACGTGTGAAGCAGTACTTTGTTCCTGCGGGAACGCTAGAGATCGGGAAAATGGAGATGGAGACCATTGGCGGCAAGATCATGGTGTACGATCTCGAGCGGATGCTCATTGAATTGATGCGATACAGAAACAAGCTGCCGTACGATTATTACAAGGAAGTGCTCGGTAACTACAGGGCGAATCTGGACAGACTGTATCCCGCCAAGTTGGACGACTATCTCGCTGCCTTTCCGAAGCACGACGCACTATCGCGCTATCTTGACCAGGAGGTGTTCTGATGGCGTCATTTGCGGAGCGAATCGCAGCGCTTGAGGCGGAAGGGTACGCCAACGCCACGGCGATGGCAAGGCTTGCGCACGATGTGGTCTTGAAGGCGCTGGAGACCTGCGGACTCCGTGACAACGTCACGATCAAGGGCGGTGTCGTCATGAGCAACATGACAGGTGATATCCGAAGGGCCACAATGGACATGGACGTCGACTTTATGCGTTACGGTCTTACGGACGAAAACATTGACGAATGGATCGGGCGGCTCAACTGCCTTGAAGGCGTGTCTATATTTCGAAGCGGTGAGATCATTGAACTTCGCCAGCAGAATTACCGAGGGCGGCGCGTTTACCTTTCAATTTCAGATCGGGCGGGCGTTACGGTAATGACAAAACTCGACATAGGCGTCCATGTGCATGATGAAATGCCCCAGCGTGAAATGCCATTTCAGATTTCGCTTGATGAAAGTGCGGCTTTGCTTCACGCGAACACGAAAGAACAGATATTCGCCGAAAAGCTGAAGAGCCTGCTCAAACTCGGCACAAGGTCAAATCGACCGAAGGACATCTTTGACATGTTCTACCTTATTGACTATGTTGACAGGAAGGTGCTTCGGCGTTTCTTGACTTTGCTGGTTTTCGAAGACGCGGACATGAGGGAACGGAATTTCGGGGACGTATGCTCCAGAGTATCCCGCATTTTCAATTCGGTGACCTACATGCGGAGGCTTTCTGCACGCAAAACCAATTGGCTTCAAGTCGATCCACGGCGGGCGACATCTGCGATCCTGCGCTTTCTTGAGTCAGTGCAATAGTCGTCATTGAATGCGATAAGTAACGTGCCGCGCACGCACCCGCCGCCGACGAGGTGGTGTGCGTGCGTGGGCGTGAGACGATAGACGAGAGACGCGCCGAGACGTGAGACGATGAGACATTGGCAAAGCCGCGTTGCCTCATGGTCTCACGTCTTCAAGTCTCCATTCGCGTCTCGCGTCTCACGTCTCTCGTCAAACTCTGCGCGCCCGCGCGCAAAACTTCAATTTCCCAAAATCCCGCTTGCGTTGGGCGAGAGAATGTGGCATACTATTTCTGTCTTGCCCGTAAAAAGGCAAGATAACAGATTACCCGCGCGGGTCAGACGATGAGCAACCGTAATCGTCGCCGCGTTTGGGTCGCGTCAGGTGAAAGCGTAGGAAACTTGCACCCAGAACGACGCACAGAAGAAGCACTGCCTTCGTGCAGTTTCGCCTCCTTCGGTGTTTCGTTCGAAGGTTCATCCTACGCACCTCACCTGATGCATCGAGGGAGGTGCTTATGTTTCCACCACCGCCCCGATGTCTGAAAAGGGAACGACACGTTGCGCCTGGTTCTCGCGCCGAGGGTGTCAACGTGCAAGCAATAGGTGCGGGAGAAGGCATGACACATGGTACACGGAATAGGAACGCCGTATGCGGGAAATCCGCCCGTAAGGTTTGACGAGGGGGAAGTCGTATTGGCGGTAACGCCGAGGCGTGGCTCTCTACACAAAGAGTTGAAAATGGCGATAGGAGTTAGTGAGGAGGATCAGAAGATTGGTTCAACATGGCAGCATTCCTGTTTCGTTGCGTACCTCGACATCCTTGGTTTTAAGGATATAGTCAAACGAAATTCCTTCGAACAGTTGAAGAGTATTGTTGACGATTTTACGATTGGATTCGCAAGAGCCGTTGACGAGTCACGGAGTATTAAGACCAACACGGGAAGGATTACTTCAAGAATCAAATTGGGGGGAGGCGTCAAAGTCAGGATTGTGTCGGATTCGATTTATGTTTGGACCGAGAACGACGACCGACTCAAGCAGTTTGATGATTTACTTCATGTTGTGAATGCAATGATTGCTGGGGGTTTTGAACATGGGTTACCATTGAGAGGAGTGGTTACTTACGGGGAACTTTTTTCGGGTGAAGTCAAAATGCCAGACGACATCCCTTTTGATTTCTCTTTTATTCACAGCTCAGCTGTTTATGGGCGGGCTCTGGTTGAAGCGTATGAGTTGGAAGGGAAAATGGACTGGAGCGGCGCGATTTTAACGCCAAAGGCTTGGGAAAAGGTTGTCGGCGAGTTTGAAAGATATAAAGGCGCTGGAAGAACTATGCGATCTTGTTCTGTAAAATGCGCGGAAGATTTGTTCAATCATTATCCTTACTTCGTTTGGTATGACGTTCCGTTTAAAGGTGGCAAAAGAAAGGCTATTGCAGTTAACTGGAATTACCGAAGTGGTCATGTATTCTCCGCAGGGAAGATACATCAGGCGTTTACGGGGGGGCGGTGCGAAGGTTTGGATGATATCGTCAAGACGAAATCCAATGAGACGGTTCGGTTTTATGAATACACCCAGCAGGCCGCAGAGTTATGTGAATCCGGATCAGTGAAGAAATTGCCGGTTCCGGATTTGACCTATAAGTCAACGGATTTGCAAAACAATTAAATGCACGAAAGGATGTTTAACATGCGTAGTAGAATTCATGCCGGCGTTAGCAAGGGAATCGGTATCGTGGCATTCGTTACAATGTGTGCTACAATAGGCACACTCAATGCCGCAGTCGTGAACATCACGCAGGGATCAACATCGGGCTACACGATGACGGATGGGAATACCTACGTCATTCAGGATTCGGTTTCTTTCTCGAACACAACGGTAGGTGGCAGTGGCATAAGCGTTGAGAGCAACTCAACCGTTGTCATCTATGTTCCAAAAAACGTGACACTGACGGCTACAGGCGCGACTGGTGAAGGAAGAATTGGTGGTGGTGCGGGAATACGTGTTCCCGCAACATCATCGCTTGTTGTCACGGGAGAGGGGGGCATTGATGTAAAGGGAGGGAATGCTGGTAATGGTGCGCCCGGCACGAAGGGTAGTGATGGGAGCGGGAGTTATTCGGGTAAAGGAGGAAAAGGAGGAGCTGGCGGCGGTGGCGCAGGCGCTGCGATCGGTGGAATTGGCGGTAAGGGAGGTAGCGGCGGTGTGGAAAATGGTGAAAGCGGAAGTGATGGCTTGACGAGTGAGTCGATGGGGAGTGTGTACGTGATTGGAAGAGTTGTGTTTCAAGGCCAATGTGGCGAATCTGGGACCAATGGGATTGCTGGATTGTCTGGTGTGGCCGGGCACTCGAACTATTTTCTCGGCGATGGCCGCTCCGCTTATTATTCTGGCGGCGGTGGTGGTGGCGGCGGCGGCGGTGCAGGTGCTGCTCCGCCGTGCCCTATTGGGGCTGGTGGTCAAAGTGGTGGTGGCGGTGGTAGCGGCGGTAAAGGATATGTAGGTACGTACAATGCAAGTCAAGGAGGGTACGTAGAAGAGACCCGTGGGCGTGGTGAAGGTGGTCGGGGAGGAATATCTATCGTTGTAGATGGAGAAAATGGCAATGATAAGGCGTATGGGGGTGGTGACGGTGGTTTGGGCGGTCAAGCTGGTATTGCGGGCGATGCTGGAGTTCTTTGTGTTTCCGCAACGGCTGTTGTTGACGTTAATCGTGTCGTGTTGCCAGCGGAAACACATGTTGCTGTGCAATATAAAATTACTTTTGATGTTAATGGGGGAATTCTTTCTACCGAGTCGAACAGTGTGACGGCAACATTGGGCAGTGCCTTGCCAGATTGCATACCGACGCCAATTCGGCAGGGGTATTTGCTTTGTGGATGGAAAGATGACAACGGGACGCAATACTATGACGGCGATGGAACAAAGAAGCTGTCGTCTTATTCGGTTTTGAGCAATACCATTCTTCATGCCGAATGGACAATTGCGCCAGATGCCTTGGCCATTCTGCCGATTAATGGAACAACATTTGAATCTTCATTGACGGTTACGATGTCGTGCCCTATTGAAGGCGCAATGATTCGCTACACAGTAGACGGCAGCGATCCTACCATTGACTCTTTGGTCTACAAGAAATTCAAGATATATGGGAAGACCACAGTAAAGGCTATTGTATTCTGCGATGATGGTAGCCATAGTGATGTGGTCACGGCGTCATACGCACTAGGGCAGTGTGCCGATCCCATGTTCTCGCTTGCGGATGGATCGGAGTTTGAACATTCGAACCAGGAGGTGTCGATTGCGTGGAACAACGACGGCGTGCTGCGTTACACGCTTGACGGCAGCGAGCCGACTGCGGAGAGCCCGATCTACGAAGGGCCGTTCTCGTTCAGCGAGTCGGTCGTGGTGAAGGCCAAGGTGTTCAGCGACGATTTCTTCGACTCGTCCGTCGTGACGGCGAGCCTGACGCGCGTGTGGGTGAACGTGGCGACGCCGGTCATAGACGCGTCGTCGTCGTTCACGGGGTCGAAGACGAAGGTGTCGATCTCCTGTGCGACAGAGGGCGCGGTGGTGCGATACACGCTGAACGGCAACGATCCGAATTCCCATTCGACGAAGTACACGGGGCCGTTCTACGTGACGGACAGCTGCACGGTGAAGGCGTATGCGGCGATGCCGGACTACCTCAATTCCGAGGTGGCGACGTTCGCAATCGAAAAGGTGTGGGTTATCGGGGATACGATGGGCAAGCCGGATCACGAGTTCACGACGAGTGGCGATGGCGACAAGGCGTTTTACCGCGTAGTGGATGCGTCCGCCCCGAGCGGCGAGGCGATGCATTCCGGCGACATCGGCAACAGCGTCACGTACGGCATGTTCGCGAGGACGGTCCTCTCCACGACGGTGACGGGGCCGGGTACTGCGAGCTTCTCGTGGAGGGCGTCCTGCGAGGACGACGTGCCCGACTACGAGTGGGACCACGGCGAGTTTGCGGTGGACGGCGTCGTCAAGGCGTACATCAGCGGCGAGATGGACTGGACGAACGTCAGCGTGGTGGTCATGGGCACCGGCGAGCATACGCTCACCTGGACCTACCTCAAGGATGACGTCGAGTCGGAGGGCGAGGACTGCATCTGGGTGGGTGGCTTCGGCTGGGAGAGCGCAGAACCGTACACGCACACGACGGAGGTACCCGTGCCGTATGCGTGGCTCACGGCGCATGATCCCGACGTGGTGGATGAATACGAGGCGTATGAGGCGTCCGCCAAGAAAACGGCCGTGAACGGGCGTAAGGTTTGGGAATGCTATGTGGTGGGACTTGATCCGCAGGAGATGGACGAGTTCAAGATCAGCGCGTTCCCTATGAAGGCGGATGGTACGCCGGATTTGGATGGGTTGACGTTTGATCCGCCGAAGTCGCAGTGGAACGTGCCGGGTGCGCGGGCGGTCGTGTACGGCGCGGCGACGCTGGGTGGCGAGTGGAAGGCGGTTGAAGGGGCGACGGCGACGGAGAAGGCGGCGATGCGGTTCTTCAAAGTAGTGGTGGAGTTGCCGTAGGGGGTGCGGCTCGCCCGGAGGGCTCGCCCTACCGGGCGGCGCGCTCGGTGATCGCGCCCTACCACTTTGCGGGTCGCCCCACCTTGCGGCGCGCGCGGGGCGCGCGCCCTACCGCAACGGGCGGGACGCCCGTTGGCCTAGTTGCGGGTGAGACGCCCGCCACCCCGACAAGCGCGACCATTCCGCAACGGGTAAGATGTTCCAGTGTGGCGGCGGCAAGTGCGGCCTTTGTCTTTTGTCGTATGTTCTAATAAGGGTAAAATCGCCAAATAGAGGTAGTGATAGAGGTAATGTTGTTGCGGGTTTAGAATAAATACGGTATAATGTCAGCGAGTTTTGGATTATCCGTATCTCATCGGTTTAGGCCATAGGTTCGGTCGACACAGGTAATCCGGGAAGGCTTTCCGGGGGCGTTAGTCCGAGTGCTTCAAGGGCGTTGCGC
>CADCOC010000087.1 GCA_902802945.1 uncultured bacterium
TGCACTCCAGGCATGGGTCCCGTCCGGACGGCTTTCGCTGTATAGCCCCACCGAGGGCATCAATTCCCGAAAGCGCCGATAGTTTAGCACACCTCTCGCCGCGGAACAAGGAGTAATGTTTAAAAAAGTGAAGCCGGGCGTAATTCACCGCCGAGCCTTCTGATGTTTGGAAACAACTATTTAAAACAACTTGCCTTTGGCGCGCGGGCTAACTCGCCCGTGCCCATTTGACGATCCTCAAACTGTCACGATTCTGATTGTTCAAGGTGCGCCCGCAGGATCATGTTGTTCTTGAAAGTTGTCATGGTTGTTTTCAAATACGTATGGGTGAAAAACGGAGATGCGCCCTGGGTAGTGGCTTGTGCGCGGGTGGAGGGTGTGTGGTTGTGTGCGGGTGGACGTATCCTCGTTCGGGGAAGCGGCGCTCCCGCCGCTTCGGCGGATGACGGGCGGCTCGGCGGGACGCCTCGCCCCACCACTTTTGCTGCTGTTGGTTCTATACGTGATACGGCAACTCTCGCTACATGCGGAATTGCTGCATGAGGGCGCCAAATTTGCGACGGCGGTTGTCGAGGTCTCCCTGCGTATCCTGCGCGCCCCAGCTCGGCGTCGCGTCGTAGACGGGCATTCCGCCGCGCGCCTCGTCTTCCTCAAGGCCCGGAAGGCCGCGACGCTTCAGTTCCTCGTCCACGAGACGGCGCTGCTCGCCCGTGAGCTTCAGGTTCAGCACCTGCTCGCGCGTAAGGCCCTGCGACTCGAGGAAACGGTCCGTCTCCGCGATGCGCAGTTCGGCCTCCGCCACGAGGTTTTCGCTCTTCGCGATCGTCTGGCGGATCGACGCGAGATACTCCTCGACTTCCTTCTGGTCTTTCATCGTCTCCTCCTCTTCGTCCAAAATGCGGCGGTCAAACGACCGCCGCATTCCCTTGCCTGACGGGCCGGACACGGCCCGCGTTACATTCAGGTGAGCGCCTTACGCCCCCGTCTCCGCCTCAATCCCGTCCTTCGGCTTGGAGAGGAACGCGGAATAGATGAAGAGATAGGCGAGAGCCGCACCCGGAATCAAGTACGAGATCATGTACCCGCAGCCGTCGGCGATGCCGTTCTGCACGAGCGGCAGCACGCCGCCGCCGACCACCATCACCATGAAGAGGCCTGATGCCGCAGCAGTGTACTTGCCGAGCTTCTCGGTGGCGAGGTTGAAGGTCGAGGGCCACATGATGGAGGTCATCAGACCGCAAAGCGCGAACAGGAGCGCAGTCAGCGGAACCGTTGCCATCACAAAGCCCTTGCCCGTAAACACAGGCATGGAGGTGGTCGTGGTGGCGGGGATGAACGCACCGATGGCAATCAACGCAATGGCCGTGCCCGTGGTGAACGTCATCAGCACGCGGCTGGAGACCTTGCCGCCGATGAACGCGCCGATCGTACGTCCGATGAGCATGAGGAACCAGTAGGTACCCGCGACCATGCCGGCAACCGCCGCCGTGCCGAGGGGCTCCTTGAAGGGCTTGCCTTCCTTCTTCGACTGTTCCCTCGCCGCGTCAACCGCCTTCTTCGCCTTGTCGGCGGCATCGCGCTCGGCGGTGTAGTCCTTGTAGTGCGCCTTGCAGGTCGCACAGGTCTTCTCGACGCCAACCCATTCCTTCTGCGTCTCGTAGAGGAGGCCGCCCTTGTCGTCCTTGAGCGTCTTGAGCGGGCTGTTGTCCTTGTCCGCGAGCCAGTTGTTCATCGTGGCGGGGATGCCGATCTCAATGCCCACGTACATGAAGATGCCGATCACGCCCAGCAGGCAGTGGCGGAACTTCAGCGGCGCAAGGACGGGGATGACCTCCGTGGTCTTGCCCTGTTCGGGGTCCTTGATCGGGATCATGGACAGGATCACGAGCGCAGCGGCGAACACGGACATGGCGATGTACATCACCAGGTTCACGTCCGCGACCTTCGTGGCCTTCGTGATCTCGCCGATGAGCGCGCCGACGAGAATCGGGGTCGCCGTGCCGCAGAACGAGTTGAACGTCGTGCCGATCATGTTCAGCTGGTTGCCGCGGTTGCCGCCGCCGCCGAGGAGGTTCAGCATCGGGTTCACGACCATGTTCAGCATGCAGACCGAGAAGCCGCAGATGAACGCGCCGAGCAGGTAGATGTAGAAGCTGAACGGCTTGCCGCCGACAAGCGAGAACGAGCCGCAGTCGGAACAGATGCCCACCTTGCCGGAGATGAACTGCACGGCCACGCCGGCGAGACCCGTCGCAATGGCGATGAGCGCCGTCTTCTTGTAGCCGCACTTCGTGAGCATCCTGCCAGCGGGAATGCCCATGAAGAGATAGGCGAGAAAGTTCATCATGTTGCCCATCATGCCCCACATGTTGGAGCCGTCGATGCCGGGCTGATACTTCCACACGTTGCCCATCGGCGCGGCCAGGTTCGTGACGAACGAGATCATGCCGTAGATGAACATCATGGTGATGATCGCCACGATGCTTCCGCTTTTCTGCTGATTGTCAGACATTGTTTTTTCCTTTAATTTTACACTTTACACTTTTCACTTTACACTCGTACTCACACCAGGTGCGCCCCCGCGCTCGGCTTGATCACCGCGCACGTCGGCTCGTCGCCGTAGGCGGTCTTGTAGGCCGCCGTGATCTGCGCGGCGATCTTGTCCGCCGCCTCGGGCCGCACGAGCAGACAGCAGCTGCCGCCGAACCCGCCGCCGGAGAGACGCGCGCCGAGTACTTCGGGAATCGCCTTCGCGGCATCCACGATCGTGTCCAGCTCCTCGCAGGAATTCTCGAACCAGTTGCGGCTCGACTCGTGCGAATCGAACATGAGCGAGCCGAAGCCGGCCACGTCGCCCTTCTCGAGCAGCACCGCGCCCTGGAGCACGCGCTCGTCCTCGCCGATCGGGTGGATGGCGCGCTTGGCCGTGGTCTCGGGGAGGCCGCCGCGGTAGAGCACCCACTCGGCGCACGTCACGTCGCGGAGGTGGGTGACGGGGTGCTTCAGCACGCCGGCGAAGTACTTCGCCGCGTCCTCGCACGCCTGACGGCGGCTCGCGTACGCGCCGTCCACGAGGGCGTGCTTCGCGTTGGACTTCACCATCATGAACGCCACGCCGTCGCCCATCGGCACGTTCTCGAACTCGCACGTGCGGAAGTCGCTCTTCACGAGCGCGCCTTCCTTGCCGTAGAGCGACGAGGCCTGGTCGAGGAGGCCGCACGGGCAGCCGGCGAAGGTGTGCTCGGCCTTCTGGCCGATCTTCGCGAGCGTCGTGTAGTCCTTTTCGATGCCATAGATCTTCGCGAGGGCGAGCACGGTGGACATCTCAAGCGCCGCGCTGGAGCTGAGGCCCGCGCCGAGCGGAATGTTGCCGCCGAACACGGCCTTGAAGCCCTTGCCGGCCTTCGCGGGCTCGCCATCGAAGAGCCAGTTGAACGTGCCGAGCGGGTAATTCGCCCACGTGGCGCCGGCCTCGACCTTCTTCACGCCCGCGAGCGTGCACGTGTACGTCTCGCCGCCGTTGATGTCAAGCGCGACGAGCGTCACCGTGTCGTCGTCTGCCGGCGAAACGGCGAAGAACGTGCCCTTGTCGATGGCTGCCGAGAACACGTAGCCCTCGTTGTAGTCGGTGTGGTTGCCGAGCACCTCGATGCGGCCGGGCGCGTAGGCCACCGCCTCCGGCTTGGAGCCGAACTTGGCCTCGAACGCGGCCGTCACCTTGTCATAGACTTCCTGGTTAAGCATTGTCTTTTTCCTTGTTTGTGGATTTGGGGAAACTTTACTTCAGCAGCGCCGCCACGCCCGCGCCGACCATCGGCGCGTTGTCGGGGCACACGGTGAGGGAGTAGAAGATGTTGCGCGGGCCGAGCATCTCGTCGAGCTCCTTCTTGACGATCTCGGGGAAGCTGACGACGCGCGTCTTGTAGTAGGTGGAGCCGTCGATGCACACGCTCACGGGCGCGTAGCGGTCGGTGCCGCCGCCGGTCTTGATGATGAACGCGGCGAGGTGGATGGCGGTGAGGATCGCCGCGCGCTCGAAGACGGGCGTCGCGAGGCGGCGCGCCATGGCGGCGTCGGCCGGCGCGGTGAACACCTTGAGGAGCGGGTTCGGCCTGCCGTTGTCGTACATCGCGCAGAAGTTGTCGAGGTCGTAGCTCTCGAGCGCGCCGAGCTGGAGCACGGCGAGCTTCGCGTCCTCGCTGAAGAAGCCCTCGCGCGCGGCGGCCTTGAACACCTCGAGGCCGATGCGGCCGAGGTAGGCGCCGGAGATCATCTTCTCGAAGCGCTGGTTGCCGCAGTCGGACGTCTTCTTGTCCATCGCCTCGTCGAACTTCGACTGCGCGATCTTGTTGAAGCCGCCGGACTCCGTGTTGATCGCCATCGAGCCCGCGGGCGCGTCCTTGAGCTTCGTGATGTTCTCGTTCTTCTCGATGTAGGCCACGTTCGTGCCCGTGCCGAGGATGAAGCCGAGGTAGGCGGAGTAGCGCACGTCCTTCTCGATCGCCTTGCCGGCGAGGAGCGTCGCCACCGTGTCGTTCACCACCGTGATCTTCGACGGCGCGGGGTCGAGGCGCTTCGCCATCTCGGCACCCACCCACTGTCCGACAATCTCCGGCGCCTGGATCTGCTTCGTCCAGTGGAGGAGCTTCGCGTCGCCCGCAGCGCTCGCCTCGGCGGGATAGGAGAAGCAGAAGCCGACCGCGCTGCCTTTCGTGAACGGCGCGCAGCGCTTCACGTGGCCGGTGAGGACCGCGTAGAAATCCTCCTGCGAGACCGGGCTCTTCGCGCCGGGCATCTCGCCCTTCTCGACGTGCTCGATCTTGATTTCGCCGCCGTCGGAGGGAATCGTCACCGTGCCGGCGCGGAAGTTCGTGCCGCCGGCGTCGAGCACCGTCACGGGCGTGTCCTTCTCGATGTCGCCGTAGGGAGAGGTGAACGTGGGGATCATCTTGAGCGAGGACGGTTCGCCGGCGAGGCCGGCCTCCATCTCCTTCTGGAAGGCCGCAATGAGGCCCGCGCGGTCGAGCGAACGCGTCGCCAGGCCGTTGGATTCGAGGAATTCTTCAGGTGTCTGCATACTCTGGTCCTTTCTGGTTCCGTAAAGAATAGCAAACTCCGGGCGCGCCGACAAGCGCGAAATTCTACTTGCGGAGTTTGTTGACATACTCGAGGCGGCCACGCGAACGCGGCACGAACCCCGCCTGGTCGGGTTCCGGCGTCTGCGCGGAGTACGCCGCGCCCTCGCGGAGAATCGCCCGCAGCTCCTGCCAGAGCGGGTCCCCGCGCCCCGCGAAGGCGAACTCGCCGCGCGAGTCGAGGCCGCGTCCGCCGCAGGCCTTGGCGAGGTGCGCGACAAGGGCCGGACTCGTCTCCGGACGCGTGAGGTCCACCCACTCCCACCGACGGTCGCCCAAGATGCCCACGCGCTCCGGCGCGAGCTTGCCGTGGCACGACGCGCACGAGCGGGCGAAGTACCGGGCGTACTTCTCGGCCCAGGGGGCGATTCTGTCCGTGTCGGGCGTCCCCCACCGGTCGCGCTTCCCGCGCGCGTTGAGGTGCGCGCAGTCGGTGGTGGTGTAGTACGGCACCATCGCGTCGATCCACTCGTACACGCGCCGCTTCTCCTCCGGCGTGAGGTCGACCCCGCAGTGCGCCTTTTCGAGGTAGTCCGGCAGACGGCTCGCGTACGAGCCGGTCTGGCGCGGCTGGAGGACGTCCGCGAAACCGTAGTTGAGGAGGAACGAGTGGATAATGGGCTTGACCTTCCCCGCGCCAGGTGCGCCGCCGTAGGAGAGGTAGCTCATGCGGTCGCTCCGCGCGCGCTCGTTCAGTCCGTCGTAGCTGCGGCAGAAGAAGCGCGTGCGCCCGTCCTCGAGCGAAAGGCCCTTCGCGGGCGCGGCGCCGCCGTGGCAGCGCACGCAGCGGGCGTTCCAGATGGGCTGGATGTCGCGCATGTAGTCGATCACGCCGGCGCGCAGGGCGTCCGGCGGCGCGAGCGGCGTGGGCGCGCGGCGGGAGGCCGTGCCGGAGAACGGACCGCTCGCCGTCATGCGCCCCTCGTGGCATCCGGCGCAGCCGCGCCGCTCGCCGGGCATCACGTTGAGCGCGCTCGTCATGCGCAGGATCTCGCGCCCCTCGCCGTCCACGAGCTGCAGGTAGATCTCCTTCAGCGCAGGCACCTCGAAGTAGGCGCTGCCGTCCTGCTCCACCGGCGCGTAGCCCCAGATGCGCTTGGCGTAGTAGGTGCCCACGCTCATGAGCGGACTCTGGTCGTAGGCGCGCAGACCGCTGAGCTCGACCGTCTTCGGAAGCTGTTCCATGATGCGGACGGCCTTCACGTCCTTCCGCGACACCCCCTCGGCGTAGCCGCGCATCACGTCCGTCACGTAGAGGTAGCCCACGCCCACCTCCTCGGACGCGGGCTGTCCGGGCGGCGCGGCGGGGACGACGACACGCTTCACCCGCTCGGGCGTGAACGCGGCCATCGTCTTCGGCGCGGGCCGACGCACGAGCGGCGTGGCGCAGAACGCGCCCGCCTTCCCGGGGTCGTACACGGTCGCGCGGTTGCCGTCCTCGTCGATCAGCGTCAGACGGTAGCGCTTCACGCCTCCGCCGCCGTAGGAGCAGAGGTAGCGTCCGCCGCCGAGCGGATAGGGCCAGCAGTAGGACCACAGGTGGTTGTGGTCCATGATGGACGGGAACTCCGGCGTGAGCCAGCGCACGGCCTCGCCGCGACGGCCCTCCGGACCCTTGTCCGCACGCACCACGCCGATCGCGCCGTAGGGCGAGCCGTGGTGGGGCGAAAAGGTACACACCGCCGCGCCGGGAACGTCGGGCACCTCGCGCGCCTGGAGGAGGTCCGGCGGGTCGTCCAGCAGGTTGCCGAAGAACAGCTCCAGGTGGCGTCCGTCGGGATACTGCGTCCAGAGCGACTGGCGCGACATGATGTTCCAGTCCACGTACTCCCAGCGCGTGTACATGAGACGCCCGTCGCTCCGCGCGGTGAGGAAGAAGTCGGCGAGCGTGTTCGAGGAGATCATCTTCACGTTCGAGCCGTCCGCGTCCATCACGTGTACGCGGCTGGACGGGCCCGTGGCGCAGACAAGATGCGTGAGGGGCTCGCGCGTGGAGATGAAGGCGATTCGCCCGTCTGCAAGCGGGGCGGGCGAGGTGTCGTGGAACGGGCCGTCGGTGAGGGCCGTGAGCCCCGTGCCGTCCGCCCCGATCCGGTAGATGTGCCAGCAGGGCGACCCGCGGCGGCGCATGGAGAACCAGATGGTTCGGGCGTCGGACGAAAGCGCGAGGTCGAGAATCGCCGCGCCTGCGTCTGCGAACACGGTGCGCGGCGGCGCGTCGGGATGCGCCGGGTCGAACACCTTGATCGCCGTGCCCCAGGCATCCCCCTCGGGGTACGCGGAGTGTCCCACGAGCACGGGACCGGCGACCGTGCGGATCGGCGCGCCCTCGACGAAGAGAATGGGCGGAAGCGTTTTGACCTCGGCGGCGAGCTTCGGCGACTCGCGCGAGAAATCGGGTTCAACGCCTTTCTGGGGCTTGTCCACCCAAAAGCCCGCCACGTCCACGTCGCCCCCGCCGTCGTTGACGAGCTCCAGCACGTGTCGGGTGTCCGCCAGCCCGGAGGCGAGCGCGATCTGGGCGGACGCGGTGTGCTCCGGACGCTTGGACGCGTTCTCGGCCGACCCGGCGAGGCTGACCGTCTTGAGCGGCCTGCCGTCCAGACGCACGGCGAGGTTCCCCAGCCGCGCAAGGGAGTTCGTGTGCGTGGCGTGTATCCACACGGTGCGCGCGCCGGTGCGCGTGGCGAGCGCGACGGACGTCCCCTCGAACGCGAAGACGACCGACTCGCCTTTCTTCTCCGACATCCAGTGATAGCGTCCAACGCCTCCGCCGAACAGCTCCGGGTACCAGTCGCCCTTCATCGTCACCTGCGAGTGGCGCGGCGAAATGAAATGGCGCGGCGCGGACGGTGCCGCGAGCGTCGCTCCTGCGCACGCAGCGCAGAAGGCCATTGCCAGGACACGCCTCATTTCGCGAAGAGCCCCGTTCGCCATTCGCCGATGAGGCGGTTGGAGAGTTCCGTGAAGCCGAGCGCCGCGTAGGCCGCGCGCACCTCGTCATACTGCTCGTCGAGGATGCCGCTCAGGATGAGGCGGCCGCCCGGGTTCACGAGCGCACCGACCTCGCGCGCGAAGCGCACGAGCACCGGGGCGAGCACGTTCGCCGCCACCACGTCCGCCGGCGCGGCCACGCCGGGAACGGAGAGGTCGCCGTCCGAGAAGAGCGCGCCGAGGCCGTTCGCCTCCGCGTTCTCGTTCGCGTTGCGGACGGCGTCGGGATCGTTGTCGAACCCGTGCACGTCGCGGAACCCCTCGAGCGCCGCCGCGATGGAAAGGATGCCCGAGCCGCAGCCCACGTCGAGGAAGGAACGGTCCGTCCCCTCCACCGCCAGCGCGTCGATCGCGTCCAGGCACGCGCGCGTGGTGGGGTGCTGTCCCGTGCCGAACGCGATGCCGGGGTCGAGGGTGAGGACCTTCTGTCCGGGCGCCGGCGTGACCGCCTCCCACGGCGGACGCACCACGAGGCGCGGGGAAATCACCTCGGTCTTGAAGTGCTTGCGGTAGGAGAGCTTCCAGTCCTCATCGGGGATCGCGCCCGTCTCGGGCACGAGTTCGAGGCCCACGATGCGGCCCGCCGCCGCCAGCGCCGCCGCCGCGCGGGGGGCGTCTGCGGGGTCCGGCAGGAAGATCTGCATCGTCGCGGAGGTCTCCTCCACGTCGCGGTACGAGGTCAAAACGAAATCCCCTCCGTCGAAAACCTCGAAGAGGGGATTCACGTACCGTTCGTCGACCGAACAGGATACGACCGTCATGGCGTGCCGCTTACTTGGCCGCAGCCTTCTTGGCGACGAGCTTCTTCACGACCGTCGGACGCTGCACGAGCACGCGCACGGCCTCGTCGCCCATCAGCTTGACTTCTTCCTCGCCAAGGCCGAATTTGACCAGACGGCGACGCTGCGCGTTCGCGCGGCGAGCCTTGCCGGCCGGCGTCTTGCACGGACGGACATGCGATTCTTTACGGAGTGTACGACCTGTACCCATTTTTTGACCTCATCTTTCTTGGAGCGAAAATTGAGTATATATTATGCCCTTTTTCGCGGCGAAAAGCAAGCGTAAAATGTGCAAATTCGCGCAACGTTCCGCACCAGCCGCAGGGGGTTACTCGCCCACGCACGGTAGGGCGCGATCACCGAGCGCGCCGCAGGCAATGTCGAACAAATACGTGTTGCCGTCTTCCGTCGTCAGGAGCAGGATGCCGTCTGCCTCTGTTACTTCACACTCCGCCGTCAGGCTGCCGTCTTCCGAGGTGACGTAGAGGAACGCCGTGCGGGGTACGCCCTCCTCCGCTTCGTCGAGCATCAACCAGAACGTGCCGGTGCCGTCCGCGAGGACGCCGGAGTAGATGCCGACGGGAACCAGGGCCGGCTCCGCGACTGCTGGCGCAACAGCTGCTGCGCGGCGCGCGACAGCTGGCGGAAGCTCAACGCAGGCCGAGGTCTTCGTCCAGAGCGCCCAAATCGTAGGCGAACCGCCCGTGGACCACTTCATCGACGCAGTGCCCGTACCGTCGGCGTTGTAGCACTGGCCCGTCTTGCTGCTCGCAGAAATGAAGTAACCGCCGAACGTGTAGCCCGACTTCGTGGGCATCTTGCGCGTCGGGAACGGCTGGTTGTACGTCACCGTCGCGTAGTCGTCGCCACCCGTGCCTCCGTTCTTCCCGAGCTTCACGCGAACGGTCCACTTCGCCCATAGGGTCGCCACAGACGACTTGTCCCAGTTCCGCACGCTCTTCATGCTCGCGTCATAGTACTGCTTGCCGAGCGGATTGCCCTTAGCGTCGCAGGAGAGGGTATCCCAGTAGCCGCCGAACGTCCAGCCCGTGCGCGTGGGTGCCGTGCGCGGCGTCGGCATGGGGCTGCCCTCCGTCGCGGTAACATAGTCGTCGCCGCCGCTGCCGCCGTTCTTCCCGAACGTCACCTTGACGACGGCCGCCTTGCGCCACTTCGCCCAGAGCGTCGCGGCGGATGTCTTGTCCCAGACGTGCGCGCTCTTCATGTTGGCGTCATAGTAGCATACGCCGTTTTCGCCGGTCGTGTTCCAGTAGCCTTCGAAGATGTAGCCGGACTTCTTGGGCGCGGTACGCGGCGACGGCATGGCGGCTGCGTACGTCGCGGTCACGTAGTCGTCGCCTCCCGTCCCGCCGTTCTTCCCGAACGTGACCTTGTAGCGGACCGGAACCCACTTCGCCCAGAGAGTGGCCGTGCTGGCCTTGTCCCAGCTGCGGACGCTGTTCATGCTGCCGTCGTAGTACTGCCTGCCGCCCTCCTTCGTCGTATCCCAGTATCCATCGAAGGTGTAGCCGGCCTTCTTGGGCGCGGTGCGCGGCGACGGCATGGCGGAGCCGTAGGTGGCCGTCACGAAGTTGTCGCCGCCCGTGCCGCCGTTCTTCCCGAACGTGACCTTGAAGCGGCCATCGCCCTGCTGCCAGTAGGCGTAGTACGTCGCATTGCCTGAGACGAGCGTATCCTCGGTTATCTGCTCGCCGTCGGAAACCGTCGTGAACCAGCCGAACAGGAAGTGGCCAGCCTTCGTGGGCTTGGGCAGCTCGCCGAAGGGATCGCCGCCGTACAACGTCCGCGTCTCGTTCGGCGAGCCGCCGTTGGCGTTGAACGTAACGGAGTAGCGCGTCTTGGCCGTCCAGTGTGCATACACCGTCACGGACTCGGCCGTCACCTGGGACTCAGCCGTCACCTGGGTGCCGCCGGACTTGGAAGTGAACCATCCGGTGAACGTGTAGCCGACGCGCACGGGCTCGGGCAGTTCGCCGATGGCCGTGTTACGTTTCACCTGGCGAGATTCCTCGTCCACCGTGCCGCTGTTCGGATTGAACGTCACCGTCCAGAGCGGAGCCGGCTCGACTCTGAACGTAATGGACGTGGTGTTGTTCGAATAATCCGTCTCGGCAAGGCGGCGGTCGGAGTTCACGGTGTAGGTAAGTTCATAGTCGCCTGGCTCCAGGTTCTGGAGAATTGAGAGCACGGCATTCGTCTCTCCCCAGAGATATTCATAGGTATATCCTTTTGCAATCGAATAGCTCCGCGTCGCAGACGCCGCCTTGGCGCCAGACAACACGAACAGATTCGTCATCGCCATAATGCCCTCACCGCGCCAGTAGTCCTTGAACGCATACGTGAGGTAAACCGTCTCGTCATCGTAAACGGTTTCCGCTTTAGTTGGAATGGTGCGTCCGTTAACGTATGGGCTTGTTGTCACGATGACAGGTGCAGACCAGTCGTAGTTTTTCCTGTTCACCGTGTCTGTTGGCGTATACGGATAGAAGTCGTACGGATTCCCCGCGCCCTCCGGCGGCGGCGCGTAGGCGATGCGTCTTCCTTGCCACATACCGTTATCGGGCAAACCGCCTTCGTGCAGAGCCCGCCAGCCTTCGCTACCAGTTTCCACGTAAACCGTCATCCGATCTTTTGTTCCATTGAATATCGACGCTCCGACATTCACAGGGGCCTCATCCCCGGCAAAGGTCACATAATGAAGAGCCGTATCGTTGTTGAACGCATATCTCCCCACAGTAACTATTCCAGCACCTAAGTCTGCCTTAGCTAAGCTTGCACATTCACCAAAAGCATAGTCACCTATTTTAGTTACGCTGTCGGGAATGTCGATTGACGCAAGCGAGGAGCATCCATAAAACGCTCCGGTTGATATCGTTGCCAGAGTCGTGCCCAGATCAACACTCCTCAGTGCCGTACAGCAATAAAACGCCCCATAGCCTTTAAAAGACGAAGATCCGGGCGAATAGCCATCAGATGCTCCCCCTATAGTTGCCAGCGATCGACCGATCTTTGCAAATGTCAGCCCTGAGCAATATGCAAATGCCCCCGAATTCAAATCCTTCACCTTATCTGGGATATCAATGGATTTCAAGTCTTTGCAGTTTTCAAAGCACCAACCGCCAATCGTAACGAGCGAATCAGGCAACACAAGTCCAGTAAGTTTTGTGCAGTTCTGGAATGCGCGTGTTCCAATGGTAACAAGCCTATCACCAAGATAGGCCGTGGTCAATGCCGAATCGCCATTGAAAGCATAACTTCCAATGCTTGTCACGCCGCCATCCTTGATGTCAACGGTCGTCAGTGCCGTATTGGCAGCAAAAGCATAGCTCTTGATTGAAGAGACATTTGAAGGTATGGTGATGGACGGCAGCGCAGTGCAACCATAGAATGCCCCATTCCCGATCGTAAACACCGAAGGTCCGATCTCAACCTTGGTCAATCCTGTGCAGCCAGAGAATGCGCCATGACCGTTAAAGCTTGAAGATCCCGGCGAATAGCCATCTGCGGAACCGCTGATTTCTTCAAGCCCGTCACCAATTTTAATAGATGTCAATCCTGTGCATCCTGAAAATGAGCCGACGCCTATCACGCCAACGCTATCCGGCAGAACAAGATTTGACAACATGCAACAGCCGTTGAAACACCAATCGCCTATTGTCAAAACCGTTTCAGGGAACGGAAACGACTTCAGCGCCGTGCAATTCTGGAAAGCGCAATATTCAATGGTCTGTACCTTCGCACCAAGTTCCAGCGTTTCAAGTTTCGCGTCACCATAGAATGCATGATGTTTGATCAACCGCACATTGTCGCCGATAACAACATCCTTAAGCAAGCCACAGGCGGAAAACGCATAATTTCCTATTGATGTCACTTTCCCTGGAATCGTTATCGCCGGAAGGGCGGAACATCCATAAAACGCACCATTCCCGATGGTCTTAAGCGTTCCATTGAATGACACGTTCGTCAAAGCCGTGCAACTATAGAACAAACCATGACCGTTAAAACTTGAAGATCCCGGCGAATAGCCATCGGCAGCACCAGCTATATGAGTCAGACCCGAGCCCAACGTTACCGACTTAAGTCCATCACAATAAGCAAATGCACCATTGGTGCAAACCGTTACAGTATCAGGGATAACTACATCCTGAATACCGTCACAGTTGTAAAAACAACTTTGACCAATAAAATTGAGACCATTCGGAAGATTGAGGGCTCGCAGATTCTGACAATTACTAAAAGCCTCTGCAGCAAGCCAATTCACGGACGTACCCAGAAATACCAATGTCTCCAGCTGCGTATCGTTCAAGAAAGCACGGTAACCCACACTAACCAAGCCACTTCCCAGCGTAAGATTGTGTAACTTGTCGCATTCCGCAAAAGCGTAGTTGTCTATGGTTGTCACACTATCGGGAATAACAAGATCATAAAGTTCATTGCAATTATAAAAAGCACCGCGTCCAATGTAAGTCAAATTCGTACTGAGTTGAAGCGTCCTCAACTTGTCACATCCATAAAAAGAACCATAACCATTAAAAGACGAACTACCCGGGTTGTATCCATCGTTTGCGCCCGGAATGCTTGTCACCCCTGGAAGCTTAGCCGTGTTGAGCTTCACACAAGAGGCAAACGCGCCTATGCCAAGCGTAGTCGTTGCCTCTGGAAGTTCGATCTTCTGCAAAAGCGCGCAATTGCGGAACGCATAATTGCCAATGCTCGTCACGCCGCTGCCGACCGTCACATGCTGGAGCTGGGAGCAGCCGTCGAACGCCTGGGCGGCGATGGCCGTCACTCCATTCGGAATGACAATTGAGGAGATCTTGGTGTTGCCTTTGAACAGTGTGCCAAAGGAAACAACGGGCTTGCCGCCAAGCGTCGCTGGAATCTCCAGGTCGTATTCGGCATCAGTGACGGCGCTGACCGTAGCCGAAACTGCATTTGTTGAGTATGTCCACACATGGTCGTCGTCATCCGTCCATGTATCGGCCCATGCACCCAGAGGCGCGAAGGCCGCCACAACGGCCGCCATAGCTGCCGCCAACTTCTTCAACTTTCTTTTAATGTTCATTTGCTTTTCCTTTTCCTTTTATAACGGGTGAGGGTGTTGGTAACAGGGTTTCTGACGCTCCTTTACAAAAAAATCTGTCTCATGAGCCGTGTCACGGTCAGAATTATATCAAACCCCGCACCCGTTCGCAAGCCTCATAAAATAAAATAGCCAATTGGGATCGGAAGATGGGCGCGGGCGAGTTAGCCCGCGCGCCAAAGGCAAGTTTTTCAAACAAGTTTATTCCATTCAAGAGGAGACGCCGCAGGGAATTATTATGCAGGTGTGTCCGCACGATCCTCCTACTCGCCAAACACGCACTGGACGTAGCCGCCGAGCGAACCCGCTACTGGATCAAAGGCGTAAACCTCGCCATCCTTAGTCGTCAGGAGAAGTACGCCGCCTAATTCTTCGGCGGTGCATTCAGCCGTCAGAGCGCCGTCCTCCGAGGCGACGTAGAGGAACGCCGTTCGCGGCGCGTCTTTCTCCGCCTCGTCGAGTACGAGCCAGAACGCGCCGGAGCCGTCCGCAAGGACGCCGGAGTAGATGCCGGCGGGGATCGCGGGCACCTCGGGCGCGGGCGCAGCAGATGCGCTCGGCGCAGAGACCGCGACCGCAGCGGCGCGGCGCGCAACAGCGGGCGGAAGCTCCACGCAGGCCGAGGTCTTCGTCCAGAGCGCCCAGATCGTCGGCGTACCGCCCGTGGACCACTTCATCGAGGCGGTGCCCGTGCCGTCGGGATTGTAGCACTGGCCCGTCTTGCGGGACGCCGACACGAAGTAGCCGCCGAACGTGTAGCCCGGCTTCTTCGGCATCGTACGTTTCGGGAACGGCTGGTTGTAGATGACGGTCGCGTAGTCGTCGCCGCCCGTTCCGCCGTTCTTCCCGAGCTTCACGCGCACCGTCCACTTCGCCCAGAGCGTTGCGGTGGACGTCTTGTCCCAGACCCTCACGCTCTTCATGTTGGCGTCATAGTACTGCTTGCCGAGCGGATTGCCCTTCGCGTCGCAGGAGAGGGTGTCCCAGTAGCCGCCGAAGGTCCAGCCCGCGCGTTTGGGGGCGGTGCGCGGCGTCGGCATGGGCTTCCCCGTCGTCGCGGTCACATAGTTGTCGCCGCCGGTGCCGCCGTTCTTCCCGAGCGTCACCTTGCACGCGACGGGCTTCACCCACTTCGCCCAGAGCGTGACGCTCCCCTTCCTGTCCCAGACGTGCGCGCTCGTCCCGTCCGAGTTGTAGTACTTGACCCCGCCGGTGCCGGTCGTCGTCCAGTAGCCGTCGAAGAAGTAGCCGGACTTCGTCGGCATCGTGCGCTTCGGCATCGGCTGGCCCTTCGTGCAGGTGACGTAGTTGTCGCCGCCCGTGCCGCCGTTCTTGCCGAATGTCACCTTGTTCGTCCACTTCGCCCAGAGCGTCGTCGCGGACTGCTTGTCCCACTTCCGGACGCTCTTCATGTTTGCGTCATAGTACTGCTTGCCCTTGGGGTTGCCCTTCGCGTCAAGGGCGAGCGTATCCCAGTAGCCCGCGAACGTGTAGCCGGAGAGTCTCGGCGCGGTGCGCGGGATCGGCATCGCCGCGCCCTCCGTCACTGTCACGTAGCTGTCGCCGCTCGTACCGCCGTTCTTACCGAAAGTCACCTTCACGACCGCCGGCTTGCGCCACTTCGCCCAGAGCGTCGTGTCGCCCTTCTTGTCCCAGGCGTGCGCGCTCGTCCCGTCCGCGTTGTAGTACTTCACGCCGCCCGCGCCGGTGGTGGTCCAATAGCCTTCGAAGACGTAGCCCGACTTCGTCGGCATCGTGCGCTTCGGCATGGGCTGGCCCTTTGTGACGGTGACGAAGTTGTCGCCGCCGGTGCCGCCGTTCTTGCCGAACGTCACCTTGTTCGTCCACTTCGCCCACAGCGTCGCTGCCGAAGTCTTGTCCCACTTCCGGACACTCTTCATGTTCGCGTCATAGTACTGCTTGCCCTTCGGGTTGCCCTTCGCGTCAAGGGCGAGCGTATCCCAGTAGCCCGCGAACGTGTAGCCGGAGAGTTTCGGCGCAGTGCGCGGGGTCGGCATCGCCGCGCCGTACATCGCCGTCACGTAGTTGTCGCCGCCCGTGCCGCCGTTTTTGCCAAACGTGACCTTTGAACGGACAGGAGACCATTTTGCCCACAACGTCGTGTCATTCTTCTTGTCCCAGTTCCGCACGCTCTTCATGTTGGCGTCATAGTACTGCTTGCCTCCGGCCTTGGTGGAGTCCCAATATCCGTCAAAAACGTAGCCCACTCTCGTTGGGGATCTACGAGGTGTCGGTAACGGATTGCCGTATGTGGCCGTCACATAGTCATCGCCACCCGTACCGCCGTTCTTACCGAATGCGACCAATATCTTTGATTGAAACTCGTCACTTCCAGGAGCTGTCACAATAAAGGTTACCGAACGCGTATTGTTGCTTTCATCTGTCTCCCGTATCTTGTTACCGCTGTCCAACACAACCGTCAGCGTGTAAATGCCGGGTGAAAGATTTTTAAGTTCCTTGGGGTGCCAGTATCCGCTTTCGATGACGCATGTCTGCCCGTAACGAAGTGCGTGGCGGGATTGGAAATAGTTATTCGTAAAGGATACTTTATTATTCAACCGTCCTACCACGCTAAAACCGACGAGATCATCAGTTGAGGCCAGATTGCGACATCCACAATGTATGTATATGTTGTCGCCCTGGACGAAACGCGTGACGGCAGTCGTATCTGTCCCAGATGTCGAAAGGTACAACGAAGATGGCCGTCCCGTCAAGGCGGAGAATCCTATATCGTATTTGACAGGACTAGCGGGTCTTACAGTAAACGACATGGAATAGGTGTTGTTGTCGTAGTCCGATTCCTTGAGTGCCTTCGAATCGTTCAAGACACATGTAAGCGTATACTTTCCAGGTGCAAGATTTTGAAGCCACTGTATGTCCTTCATTGTCAAGCCACCACGATCAAGGCAATAGAACGTATAAGAAGACCAATCTTGCATGAACAATTGCTTACCGTTAAGATAAAACATGTTCTGAAAGCCAGTTGCGCTTTTGTTGCTATAATTCTGGAAACGGTAGTTGAAGTAGATGGTCTGCCCCTCTATGACTGAATCAGTCAAGCGGTGATCTTCCGTGGCTATGGAGATAAACATGGGTGCGTCCCACAAATCTTCCGTATAGAACTGGAGGTCACTGGCAATCTCGGTCCAATGAGCATAATAAGTCACGTTTGCCGTCACCACCGTCGAGGCCGATATCTGCATTCCGCCGCTTGACGCAGTGTACCAACCCGCGAACTTGTATCCGATCCACGTCGGCGTCGGCAAGGTACCCACCGCCTTACCGTCTGCAACCGTCCGGGTTGTTGATCCCGTACCGCCATTTGCATTGAAGGTTACGGTGTGGGTTATCGTCGGCGTGGTTTCCCCCCCCTCATCGTCAAGATACCGAATTGGAACGCCTTTCCATTCTCCCGGGATGTTAACGCCCCATCCAGTAGAGGTCTTCGGCACGTAGATGGTGCAGGGGACATCTGAGAAACTCATACCGCTCTCATCTTCTTTCGGCGCATTCCCCATGATCACGACACGTTTTAAACTCGTGCAACCACCAAAGGCCTTCCAACAAAAATAATCCACCGTACCAAGTATGGTCACGCTTGTAAGGCTGGTACAGTTTTCAAAAGCTTGGTCACTAATTGTCTTTACGCTACTTGGAATCGTCACACTCGTTAGGGATGTACATCTTTGGAACATACCAGATGGAATCGTTTTAATTCCGTCTTTTATCGTAACAGATCGTAGCGCCGAACATCCAGCAAATGCACCATGTGGAACCCACCGGTCAGCACTTTCCGTCCAAGTCCCATCAATGACAACAGATGTCAGTTGCGTACAATTCGCAAAAGCTGCTGGCCACATGTCCGCCACACTTCGCGGTATTGACACACTCAGCAAACCACTTTCGGCAAAAGCACCCTGACCAATACTCGTGACACTTTCCGGAATGCTGACGCTTGACATTTTGCACCCTGTGAAGGCCCCCCCACGAATAGCTGCGACTCCATAAGGTATTGTCACGCTTGTTATCTTTGTACATTTTCTAAAACCCGTGTCGCCGCCTATCACTTTTACGGGGCAACCGCCAAGGCCGGATGGAATCGTGATAGCTCCTACCGTTTCCTTGGGAATGACCGTATAATCCCCATTGATTCCATTACCAGCCCCTGTATCAATAACTGCTACAGAGTCGTTGTCCGTAAGGAAGTAGCACCAGTCAATACCGTTCACACGTTCTACAGCGGCCGTCACTGACAACGCGCAGGACAGAATACCTCCAATAACCATCATCATCAACTTTTTCATCATCTAGAACTTCCTCCAGAGGCAGTTGCAGAACCCCTCTTCCGCACCATTCGCGAGCCAAGCCACGCGGCTTGAAGAAACCCGCAGAAACCACCTTGCGTGCCTGAAAGATTCAGCGCGTTAATTATGCCAAATCCGCGCACTTAGTGCAAGAAGGAAAAATACAGAAGGGAAAATGCAAAAAATGCCGCCAGTTCGCTGGGGCACATCCGCGAATCGTGCCGCAACAACGAAACATTCGCAAAATGGTAGGGCGCGACCTCCGGACTCGCCGTAGCGGTGGGTCGAGGACGCCCCCTACCATTGGCCGCCGCCAAGATGGCGGCTCTCCATACGGCCGCGACAAGCGCGGCCGTTCCCGCTTGTTGTTGTACGCTTGCTATCCTTCCTGGTTCCCGGACGAGAACTAGATTCCGACGAGCGTACACGCTACTGGATCGAAGACATAAACCTCTCCATACTCGGCCGAGAGGAGAAGTACGCCTCCTAACTCTTCGACGGTGCATTCCGCCGTGAACACGCCGTCTTCCGAGGCGACGTAGAGGTAGGCCGTGCGGTCACACCCTTCCTCCGGCTCGTCGAGCATCAGCCAGAACGCGCCAGTGCCGTCCGCAAGGACGCCGGAGTAGATGCCGGCGGGGATCGCGGACACCACAGGCGCGGGCGCGGCTGATGTGTTCGGCGCAACAGCGGCGGCACGGCGCGCGACAGCGGGCGGAAGCTCCACGCAGGACGAGGTCTTCGTCCAGAGCGCCCAGATTGTCGGCGTACCGCCCGTGGACCACTTCATGGAAGAGGTGCCCGTGCCGTCGGGATTGTAGCACTGACCCGTCTTGCTGGACGCCGAAACAAAGTAGCCGCCGAAGGCGTAGCCCGACTTCTTCGGCATGGCCCTCTTCGGAAACGGCTGGTTGAAGATGACCGTCACGTAGTCGTCGCCGCCCGTGCCGCCGTTCTTGCCGAGCTTCACGCGGACCGTCCACTTCGCCCAGAGCGTCGCGGCAGCGGTCTTGTCCCAGTTC
>CADCOC010000088.1 GCA_902802945.1 uncultured bacterium
TTTACGAGACGCTCGGTGAGCTGTCCTCCCGCAAGCAAGTTCTCAAGCACGTGGAAATTGCCGTTCAAACGGCGCTCCGCCGTGACGAGATGCCGAATCTTCGCGTAGTCCGTGCGCAGGTTCTCGTCGATGAGCTCGTTGGGGAACTGCTTCGTACGCCAGAGGTGGCTAAAGAACGCAAGGACGATCGTCGTGTTCGCGACGGACGGCGCGGAAGCGCTGCCGAAGCGGTAGTTGTCGTACCACCTGATCGCGGTGTCGTACGCCTTCTCCGCGTCGAAGCCGCAGTGCGCGGCGTAGTAGTCCGTGATGGCGCGGAGGTCATCGTGGCGGAAGCCCGTGAAATCCGCAAACACTGGATCGAGCGAGATGTTCGTGCCGATGTTGAAGCCGCTCGTCACGTCGTCCATCGTGACGGGGGAGACGCCCGTGATGAAGAGGCGCGTCACGGGTGCTTCCGTGCCGGTCGTTGCGGATTTCAGTTCGGTGAAAAACTGCTTGAAGAATCCGTCGCCATGGCAAAGCTCGTTGTATGCCTTCTCGCCGCTTTCCGCAAGAATCGTGTTCGTGAAGTTGTCGTACTCGTCAATGATGACGTAGAGCTTATGTCCTGTCCCCTTGAGCCCCAGGTAGATCTGCGCCAGCTTTTTCCCGCTGTCGGGAGCGCTCAGGATGCGGTCGGCGAGTTCGCCGGTGATGACGTCCCTGTACCTTCGCGCGAACGTGTCGCACTGGAGAGCCGCCTTGTAGTCGAAGTCCGACTGCACCTTGCCGACCTCCTTTGCGATCGAGGCAAAGTCGAATCGCAAGATCAGGTAACTGCCACGCTCCTCCGTCGGAGCCGCGCCGATGTCGGTTCCCGCGAAGAACTCGTCGAACCTGTCGGCGTACTGCACGTCGTAGTACGCCTCGAGGATAGAGGTTAGGAGCGACTTGCCGAACCTGCGCGGACGCAGGAACACGGCGTAACGCGTCGCCTCAAGGTCGCGGATCTTAGCGGTGCGATCCACGAACCAGGCGTTCGCCTTGCGCAATTCGGCGTAGTCCGCCACGCCGTAGAGTATGGGCCTCGTCTTTTCCACGGCGCGCATTATACCAAAAATACCCGCCTCTGTGCGAAACCTCTTTTGGAGATTTTTTCAACCGCCTACTGATTTGGTCAAAATCCCGATTTGACGGCGCATGGGGGTTTTGTTAAACTGGCTGCCGCAATGAATGAAGCAATTGACACCTCGAAAAAAGATGTGCTTGGGACCCTGCCGCCGTCGCTGGCGCGGTTCCAGGCGTTTCATGACGCCTATCTGGGGCGCATCCTCGCGGACACCGCGCACTTCGACCGGCGGCTGCTGGAGGTCGTGCGGCATTTTCTCAAGGTATTCGCCGATGCGGGCAAGCCGTGCATCCGCGTGAGGGAGCGCGACTTGTCCGCGATACTGGACGACGACCGCGTCAAGGAAATGGTCGAACTCGGACACGGAACGACCAACGGAGGGCCAGCGGTCCGAAAGGATGTGGTCGCGGCGGCGTTCGACGCGGACGTCGCGAATCTCGCGCCCGACCAGTTCCCGAAGTACGGCTATCTCGGGCCCGACTCCGCGATGATGGACATGGTGCAGTGCAGCGACCTCGGGTTCCACTACGGGAACGTGCGTTTCGTCCTGCGGCGCGAGACGATGGCGGCGCGCACGACCTTGTGCATGGGGAACGGCGTGAATTTCGGCTGCTTCTATTTCAAGGTGCCGACTTGGCTGGAACATCCCGAGCCTACGTGCTTCCTCTCGCTCCCCCACCACGTCGATTTGATGAAAGGCGGCGTTCCCATGGGAAAGGGCCCCGCCCACCCAGAACAGGCGATGACGATGTTTGCGGTGGCATGCCTGAAGGGGATGCTGACGAAGGAGAATTTCCACACGATCGGGGACGTCTTCGAGGGGGCGCACGGCTTTGAGTTCTTCGAGCTCCACTACCACGGGCATCTGGTCGTGTCCAAAGATGTGGAGCGGGTGGATATTTGCCGATGGACTGATGAGACGCCCGAAATATTCAAGGCGGTCAAACCGCGTTTCGACCGTCTTGGAATCCCGTGCAACCTCGTCTGATTTACGCTTTAGTCGATGCTCAAAAATACGATAGTCTCACGCAGAGGCGCAGAGAAGCAGAGAGCGCAGAGAAAGCAAAAAAGGTTTTGTAACGGATTTTATTGCGGAGCCTGCACGGCCGTGGCGGCGATGGTGTTGACGATGTCTTCGACGGAACAGCCGCGCGAGAGGTCGTTGCAGGGGCCGGCGAGTCCCTGAAGGACGGCGAAGCATGACGCGCCGCCCAGACGCTGGGCGATCTTGTAGCCGATGTTGCCCGCCTGCAGGTCTGGGAAGATGAGCACGTTCGCGCGTCCGGCGACGGGACTTCCCTTCGCCTTGAGCGCTGCCACCTCCGGAACGAGTGCGGCGTCCAGCTGCAGCTCCCCGTCAAGAAGAAGGTCCGGCGCGAGAGCATGGGCGATTGCCGTCGCCTCGCGCACCTTGTCGACGAGCGCATGCTCCGCGCTGCCCTTCGACGAGAACGAGAGCATCGCGACGCGCGGCTCCTCGAAGTCGCAGAGCGCGCGGGCGGTGTTCGCCGTCGCCACCGCGATGTTCGCGAGCTCCTCGGCGTTCGGACACGGGTTCACTACGCAGTCCGCCAGAACCAGAAGCCCGTTCTCCCCGAACTGCGTATACGGACTCTCCAGCAGAAAAGCGGATGAGACGAGTTTCATCCCCGGCGCGGTCTTGATGATCTGCAGCGCCGGACGCAGCATGTCGCCCGTCGAGTGGACGGCGCCGGAGACGAGACCGTCCGCATCGCCTTCCTTGACCATCATCATTCCGTAGTACATCGGATCCGCCACCAGTTTGGCGGCCGCCTCCTCGGTGAGTCCCTTCGCCTTACGGAGTTCGTACAGCTTCGCGACGTAAGCGTCGAAACGGGATTTATTCTCCGCACGCGCGATGATCTCGGGCGTGAGCAGAATCGGCTCCGCTACGCCTTCCTCCGCGACGATCCTCGCCGCCTCGACCGTGCGCGGTTCGTCGCCCTCCGGCAGCACGATGCGCTTCACGGAGGCACGCGCCTTCGCCTTGATCCTCTTCACCACTTCCATGTCGGCCTCCTTTTGGATCAAAGATCCATTCCTTCAAAACCCTGCCACACGTCGCGTCCGGAATACGTGAGCGCCGCGCATTCTCCGCGCAGAACCTTGAGCGCCGAGAGCCCCAGCGCCTCCTGCTCCATCTCACCCGGATACGCGCTGACTGGCGCGATGAATCCGCAGTGCTTCTCAATGCCTGCGACGATGTCGGCGAAGCGGACGAGTCCGCCGGTGAGGACGATGCCGTCCACCTTTCCGCAGAGGACTACCGCCATCTCGCCGATCTGCTTGCAGATCTGGTAGATCATCGTGTTCCAGACGAGAGTCGCCTTCTTGTCGCCTTTCTCCACAAGCGCGTGGATCGTGTCGGAGTTGGACGTTCCGAAGAAATCGACGAATCCGCCGGAACGCGTGCAGCGGCGGCGCAGGTCATCGACGGAATGCGTCTCAAGGTAGTTGAGCACCGTCAAGACCGGCAGCGAGCCGATGCGGGTGGGGGAGAACGCGCCGTCGCCGTCCGCGCCCATGTTGCTGTCCACCGTCCGGCCGTGCTCGTGGGCGGCCACGGTGATGCCGCCGTCGATGTGCGCGACGATGAAGTTGCAGTCCTCGTACCTGCGGCCGATTTTCTTGGCGTGGAACTCGGCCACGGCCTTCTGGTTCAGGCAGTGGGTATGCGCAAAGCGGTACACGCCCTTGATGCCCGTGAGCCGCGCGTAGTCGTTGAGCTCGTCCACGGTCGTGGGATGGAGCGTGAAGGCGGACTTCCCGAACTCCTCCGCGAACTTCCACGCGAGCATCACCCCGAGCTTTGCGGGATGCTCCGAACCGTCAATGCCCTTGACGGCGTCGTTGTAAAGGTTCTGGTCAACGCGGATAACGCCGCTGGGCTGGGAGTGCGTTCCGCCGCAGCGGCCGACGAACGCGTCGATCGTATCGGGGTCCACGCCCTCCGCCTTGAGCATGTCCAGGATCACGCCGCGTCGGAACGGCATCTGGTCGTTGACGTGCGAAAACTTCAGAAGCTCTGACGCCTCGTGGAAGAGCTTCCGCTCGAAGACCGACGTCTCGTCCTCGAACAGGCTGACTTTCGTCGAAGTCGAGCCTGGGTTTATAACAAGCAGCCTGAATTTGCCGTCTTTCATTTTGACCTCTTTTACCGGAAAGTGGATGTTATACCATATCCCGCCCTTTCCCGTGTCGCGTCAAAGGGCCTTGACGAGGTCGAGGATCTTTGCGCGCGTCACGTCCGTCTTCTGCTCGTCGATCTTGGCCGTGACGATGCCGGTGTCTTCCACGCCCCAGTAACGCTGGATGCCGTGATACTCCCCGATTGCACCGTCGTACACGCCGGGGGAATAGGACGAGAGCAGCATCGCCATCTTCTTTACCTTCGGCGGCTTGTTCATGTTGTAGATGCGCTGGATCGGCGCCTGTATCTGCGCGGACATCGTGAAGTAGTAGATCGGTGCGGCGAGGACGAGGACTTCCGCCTCCGCGAGGAGCGGATAGAGATCCTGCATGTCGTCCTTCTGGATGCACGCGCCGTTGCCCTTCCCGTGGCAGTACTCGCAGGCCATGCAGCCGGCGATCTTCTTGTGCGCCACGTCGACTAGCGTCACCGTGTGCCCGGCCGCCTCGGCGGCCTTGCGGTATTCCTCCGCCATCCAGGCGGTGTTTCCGTTCGCGCGCGGCGAACCCTGTAAAATGAGAATGTTCATTTTCACTTTCCTTTCAATTGCTTTCTTGTGCATGCGCTTTCTATTATACCACAAAGTCGGCCCGTGAACGTGGACGTGTTTTTGCCTCGGGCGAGCCGTCCACTACTTCGGTGAGCGGGATGTCGTGCGGTTCCGCAGGGAGGTCATCGACGATCTGGAACGAATAGGCGACGCCGATCTTTACGGCGCCCTTCGGCGCAGATGCGAGAAAGCGGTCGTACCATCCGCCACCATAGCCAAGGCGCTTGCCGCCGCGCGTAAAGGCAAGGCCGGGGATGATCCAGGCGTCGACTTTCTTCGGCTCTACGATATCGGCATCGACCGGCTCGCGGATTCCCATTGGGCCGCGCCGCAGATTCTTCTCGTCCAGTCCCTTTATTTTCGCGAGTTCGTAAGTCTCGCCGTTCCAACGCGGCGCAACCACTTCGACGCCCATGTGAAGCATGTACTCGATGAAGGGATCGATGTTGATTTCATCGGGCGAGGCGAGGTAGACGGCGAGCGGCGAGCCGAAGTCGAAAGCCATCAAGCCGATATCGCTTCGCGCCTTGAGCTTTTCGCAGATGGCGGCATCTGCGGCGGATTTTGCATCCGCCGCAAGCTCCTTCCGCCGCGCCTTCATCGTGCGCCGAAGCTCGGCCTTGTTGCTGCTGCTATTCATCATTGCCTTTTTTAGGAGCAAAACTCTTAGGAGGTGCAAAACTCTTAGGAGGAGCAAAGCCCTTAGGGGATGCGCTCTTAAGAGTATTGCTCGTAATCTTAGGAGAGGCACTCTCAGGGGAAGCTAAACTCTTAGGGGATGCGCTCTTAAGAGTATTGCTCGTACCTAAACTTTTCGCTCCTAAAAGCACATCCCCCATCTCGTGGCAGCGCGTGTAGAGCGTGGCATTATCGGGCTTTGCGGCCTGCGGCGCCCAAAGCGAAAGAAAGAGCATGCGCCCCCTCGCGCAAAGTGCCTCTTTATTGCGTGGCGGATGCCATCGCTCACCAAACCCTTCGGGCGAGAGCACGATCAGCGCGCCACCCGCCTTGAAAATCTCGTTGCCGCAAAGCTTTTCGCACGGGCTCATGAACGTTCCCGCGCCAGCCCCGCCGGGGCCAATGCGCGCGGCCCTGCCGACGGCCTCGCGCCACTCGGGACCATCCTCGGCCCATTTGCGCGAACATTTGAAAGGTTCAATCACTAGCAGGTCGAGCAGTGCCACGTTGCCGTAGGCGAACCATTCACGCCCGGCGAAAGTGACACGCCTCACCTGCGAAAAATAGCGGCGGTTCTCCTGGCGCAACCACGCCCGACGCGGGTTTTCGCGAATATACCGCGTGAAGGCGGCGAGCTGCCCTTCAACCTTCACAATCCAATCATGCCAACTCGCTTCGAAAACCTCCTCGCGCAAGCCAGTCACCTCTGCATAACGCCCCTCCAGCGCCTGCATGAGCATGCCGACGATCGCCTCAAGGCGCAAAGGAATGAAAGGCCGCCCCCCATCTCCTAAGAGTCCTGCTCCTACCTGCTCCACAATTCTAATCAGCAGATGGATATGATCGGGCATAATCGAGAAGCACTCGATCGGCGCGATAGCCTTGCAACCAAGATGGAAGTTGCGGATGCAATTCACCATTGCCCGGGTGATCGCGTTCAGCTGGCACTTGCCAGGAGCGACGATCTTCGAAAGCGCCTGCCGCCCAGCATGGCACTTGATCGTCACCATGTAAAACAACGGCCGCGAATAGTCAAACCCTGTCAATCGCTTACCCATGCATCACTCCAAACCAAGCTGCTTTGAGATGGCGGCAACGAAATCATCGCGAACCTCCGCCTCGGCGGCGAAGCGCGGCCAGTCGCGGACGGCGCTTTTGACCTCGTCCAGCACGGCGCGCGCCTTGCGCTCGCGCATGTTCGCGAAGCGCGCGCAGGAGAGGATGTCGTCGTCCGAAATGCCGATGCGCTTTCCATTCACTGACATCTGGTGGCGCGAGGTCCAGTCGCCTTCCGGATTGTGCGCGTAGCACTCGTCGTAGGCAGGGGCGAGCGACCACTCGCCACGCCGGTCCATGAGATACGCGATGTTCTTCACGTGGTCATCGCAGTTCCACGCCAACACGTTGAACGCCATGCGACGGAAGAGCTGCTCGTTGGCGCGCGCATCGTTCACGACGCGGCGCGTGACACGAAACGCCTGTTCGTAAGAATAGGCGGCGGGATCGTTGAAATCCATGTGCGCAAGCGCTCCGAGCGTCTGCGCATGCAGCTTGCCGCCGTCCGGGAGCCTGTCGAAACGGCGCGTCATGAAGTGGCGCTTGTTCCAGAGCCGACACTCGGTCATCTCGATTCCCGCTGCGCGGGCCATCAGATGGTAGGCGTATTCGACGCGCCCGTAGCCCCATTTGTCGTCGCCTTCCTTGTCGCCGTTACCCGTGAGCCCGTCGAACTTAATGAGCCAGTAGCCGAATCCCTCGGGAAGCGCGACTTGCCCGGATTTCACCTCGCCCGTCGCCTCGTTCCACCCGATGAGCGCCTTCGCGCGCGCGCCGCCGGCGGAAGAACCGACCTTGAGAATCGACGAATACCGCTTCATGTCCGGCACAAGCTTTGCCGCGGCCTCGGTGCGGGATTTCAACACCTCGTCAGCAAGTTCCGCCAGCGCATCCACATGTATCTCCTCCGACTTGTCCTCATCATCGAACATGGTCGGCTTGTATTCGAGTGCGCCCATGCCGCGTACACCGGTATAGCACAGCCGCTCTATCGGCGTAAGGCTCTCGGGAAGCCTGCCCTGGGTCTTCAGCCATGCGCCGATCACCGCGTTTCCGAACTTGTCCGGGACGGAATCGGACAGCATTCCGGGAAGACCGTGAAAAGACCCTTGCGGAAGCGTAGGAAAGGAATACGCAGCAATGCCGACAGGCATCATCAACGGCGAAGGTTCGATCCCGGCATCTTGGAATTCCCTGTCGTATGCAAAAGACGTACAGGGCGCGCCGTCCACGCGGGAGGCAACTCCTATCCGCCGCCCCCACAGCAACACTTCTACTGCTTCGCTCATGCGTTCCCCCATTCTTTTGCCGCCCCGCTTCTTCTGTGTGCGCGCTTTGGCAATGTACGTTTTGCAAGAATGTCCTGCGGCGACAACTGCACTTCAGGCAGCAGCGTCTCGAATCCGACTGTCAGACCCAATGCACCGCAGACGGCGAAAAAAGCATCAATTCTTACGCCGCCCGCCCCCATTTCAAGCCTCTCAAGCGTGCGCTTGGACACGCCTGCACGCTGTGCCAACTCTGCCTGCGTCAGGTTCCGGCTGAGCCGAATCTGCGCGAGCCGCCTGCCCGACTCGCGCAACGCCTCATCTTCTGTCATCGCTACATTGTATTTCATAATTCTTCCTTTCTGGCGAGTTAATGACGTTATCCGGCCACAATTCGCCAAACCGGGCATATTAAATCACATTTCCCTGCGCAATGCAAGGGGAATCATCTATTTCGTTCCACCTCATTTGCGCAGCTCTTTGTAGCGGAAACAGAAGTGGGCGTGGTCGTTGACGAGTCCAACGGACTGCATGAACGCATAGATGGTCACCGAGCCGAGGAATTTGAAGCCGCGCGCCTTGAGCTCGGCGGCGATGCAATCCGAAAGCTCCGTGCGCGCGGGGGCGGTCCATTCGTCGGATTTCGCGTTGTCGGGATTGTGCAGCGTCTTTCCGTCCGTGAACGCCCAGAGCCACTTCGAGAACATGCCGCATTCGCGACGCAGCGCGATGAAGCACTGCGCGTCGTGGATGATGGCCTCGATCTTGCGCCGCGAGCGGATCATGCCCGGCACGGCGAGGATGCGCGCGATGTCGCGCTCGCCGTAGCGGGCGATCTTCTCGAAGTCGAACCGCTCGAACGCAACGCGAAACGCCGCACGCTTCTGGATGATCGTGTCCCAGCTCAGGCCGCACTGCAAAACCTCGTACATCAGGTACTCGAACAGCTTGCGGTCGTTCCGGCACGGCGTTCCCCACTCCTTGTCGTGGTACGCGCGCTCCAGGTCATTCAACTCGAAATATGGGCAGCGTATCTTTTTCATTGTTGACTCTCATCGCCCATCAGGCATTTCATCGCTTGAACTGTTTTGAAACGAGATCCATGGAGCGCTTCACGTTCCGAAGCCGCATTGCGTCCCCAATCATGTCGTAATACCTCATCTCGACCCGGAGCCAGGATAAATAGGCGTCCGGATGGATTCGCTGCGGAAGGCGGTAGTTCTCGATCATGGCCCTCGCCTCGTCCATCTTACCTGCAACCATCAGATGCATCAAGTAGTTCGCGGCACCGAACACGTATTCTGGATGGTGGGCAAAACATTCCCGGATGATGGCCTCAGCCTCTTCTACGCGGCCAAGGCGGGCCAAGGCAGAAGCGTAGTTGTTGGACACCGCGGGGTCGTCTGGGACCTTGGCGTGCAAGTCTTCCAGCAGGCGCAGCGCCTCCTTTAGCTCGGACTTTGTGCTTGAAAGGTCAAGGCAAATACGGACGGCCTTGCAATAGCTCTCCTCGTATGCGGGATCCAGCGGTGCATGCGTCGCGGCTTCTTCCGTGATGATCATGTTCTGAATCTGACCGTCGGGCATACTGCGGAGACGCTTGCCCAGATCGTTGTCGGCGAACAGTTCCGCGTATACTTTTTCCGTGGCCTTGCGGACACGCGCCGGACGAGACGCATCCGAACGCAACGCATTCAGCATTTGCTCCGCCCGCTTGGTTAAAGATTTGGAAAGAATTTTGATCGCCTCGGAATCGGTGATGAGACCGGCGTTCGTTTCGACTTCAACCATTTCAGCGAGGGCCTCAGACGACAGATCGACCTGCTGTCCGCCTCCATCCTTGACGCTTTTCATCAGGCCGGCGAACAACGTGAAGGAGTTCGGCGTGAAATACATCCAGTCGCCGCAGATGGTCTGCGGCCGTCTCCCGGCGGTCACATCGTCCAGGATGCGCGCGGCATAGTCCGGCTGCGTGCCGCGGACGGCAAAGCGCAAATACCGCGCGGCTTCGTCATACCTGCCGAGATTCGCAAGGGCGATGCCCAGGAAGAACGCCATGTTCGGATCGTCGGTATAGCCCGACTTCTCGGCATATCGCACGATCCGCTCATGGTCCTTGAAATGTGCCATGGACTCGCACACGCGAACCGCCTGGTCAACGGACGGCGGCGTGATCTGCTCGGCACGGTCAATGACGTCGAGGGCGCCAACCACATCTCCCTTGAGATACCGGATGTCGGCGTACATGGCCAAACCGAAAGGATTCTCGGTCGGAAACTTCCGGACGACTTCCTGCACCCATTTCTCGGCCTCCTTCAAGTTCCCTTGAACCAAAGCGCACAGCGCCAGGTTGTTGTAGGGGGTCGGCAACATGCCAAATTCGTCTTTCGCCTGCAGCAATACGCTTTCGGCTTCCCTGTAACGTCCGCTGTGCAGATGACGGAGACCACGCCCGATGAGTTCGTGGAAGCGGTCCAAGTCAAGAACCCCCGACTTGGCCGTCAGCTCCGCCAGGCGCGTCGCGCGACTCCGCATGCGAATGGCATCCGTGACGTCCGCGCGCGTGGGGTCGCGGGGCAGATCATCGCGGATGGACGGATAGCAGCAGAATTTGAATTTCTTGCCGCTCCCGCACGGACATTCAGAGTAGAGTATGTCTTGGTCAATCATAATGAATTACCTCCTTCAGTAAAAAACTCAATTGCGTAGCCGCAAATCCATTCGAGGGAATTGTCGTGCCACGATTCCTTGTATTCGACATTCTGGTTCTCGTCTCGTTTCATTACCAGTTTTTTCTCCGCTTTATGCTCCACACAGCTCTCGAAATAGCTTTTCTCATTTCGTCGGCGCGGGCGGCAAGTTCGTCCGCTGTCGCTGCGCCGTCAAGCCGCGAATAAATGGTTTTGTCCCAATCCTCGCCACGGGCTGCGGTTCTCGCCGCGTGCATGCGTTCGCGAACGCCGCCATGTTTCTTGAAGTCGGCTTCCTGTGCGGCAATCATCTTGTCGAGAAGGTATTTTGTCTGCTGAATGACCACGATCATCAGATTGCATAGCGTTTCCGCCGGACGCGACACGAAGAACTTTTCCCAGTCCTTCCAGTCCGCATGGCTTTTCGCAAAGTCTCTCGCGGCAGTTTTCTTCTCGCTCGTCGCTTCCCATTCCGCCACGCCGTGCGACTTCAGGTAGTCAAGATAGTCTTCGAGCAGTTCGTCAAGCGTGGCTCGCGCAACATTTGTGAGTTTGATCTCCGTTTCCTTGCTCGTACCGCTTGCCGCGCTCCCTTCGGCGATGTTCTGCTTGCAGCTCCTGGCGGCCTGCGTCATCTGATCGACCGTACGGTCACCGTGCGCGGGCAGAAAACGACGGCAGAATGCGACCGTACCCTGATAGATCACATCGCTCTTACGATAGACTATGAGTTTTCGGTATCCACCATGAGGCAACACGATTTTGGGAATTTCAGCCATTGGAGCCTCCTTCAAGGGACGAAAGCGACGGAAGCGACCTAAGCGACCGGCTGACTGCCTTTGTTTTTCTTGTCGCTTCAGTCACTTTAGTCCCTTTCGTCTCTTCTGTCCTTTTGGTCGCTTTAGTCGCTTCTGTCCCTTTAGTCCCTTCTGTCCTTTGGGCCCCTTGTACGTTGGCCTCTTGCGACCACGGGAAGTTGTTGTAAGCAATCACACCGGAATAGCGGCAACGCCTTTTCAGCCGTCCGTCGTCATGCACGCCTACCAGCAAGTAGCCGTTCTGCTTGCTGTCAGGCATGTCGTTTGCGAACGCGCATACCGCCTCGCTGAACTTGTCCGTATCGTTCACCGACACGGTACGTTCCGCCCGCGACGACTCAATGTCTTGGATAAGCTCCAACAATTCATCTTTCGTCAACATATCATTTCTCCAATGACGCCAGGCCCACGCCCAACGACGCGATGCCCAGAACGCCAGCGGGTATTGTACCAAATGCCGATGCGCAGATGGTAGAGTAAAGCGCATACAACCAAATCGCAAGAACAGATTCAGAATGATCCACTTGTCGCAGTTCCGAATCAAAAGAGGCAAAGGCGGACAAAATCAATCCAACATCTGGATTAGGCTGACGCACGGCAACCATGCTAGTCCCCGCAACAATGTTCCATTTCACAAGAAAAGCGTTGTCACTCGCCGTCAAACGCTGCCCAGCATCAACGATCCGCAAGTTCAACGGCACGGCAAGCGCACCGACATGAATCATCAGTTGTTCACGCTCCTCCCGCGACACACTCGGCTCAAGACAATCAAAAACGGCAAAACAAAAATCCTCCACATCCCGAAGCAATCCCGATTGGCCACGCACGCAATTCGTAACCGCGAAATCGCGTAACCCCACCCACAGCTCCTGCGACGAATTGCGGTACGTCTCAATCTCTGTCCCAATCCTCTGACGTACCGCAAGATTACTTTGCCGTATCATTTCTTCACTCGGAACAATATTTTGATGCCCATTAATCATTTCTCATTTAGTCATTATCAGGTGTTTGTTTCTTTGGGGATTATTGGTAAAGTACTTGCGAAATTCATTTCGTATGCAACGCCACTGGTGAAGGGCTTCCCTAGTTTGAAATATGAGTAGTTTTTCCGTATCATATTCTTTACGCAATGACATCGCACCTTCCCATTTAGAAGTACCATATTCGCCAAAATTAACAACTCCAAAATCATATGGGTTATTCCTTTGATCAAGAGAGACCCTAAATTCTAGATGCGGCAATTGTATAGTATAGCCATTTGCTTGTCGCCCATCGACATCGAACCTTTTCTTAACAGGCATTATTAAACATTCATGTGCAAGACTCGTCAATGAAAATGCGATCGCATCTACATATTCGAAAGCTCCGTTTGACAATAAATCATTCCGTATTCTTTCCTCGTATGTTTGCCCGATATTTATTGCTTTCAATTCAATCAAACTAGAAGCGTGACATCTCCACAAGAGCGATGCAAAGAAAGCCCTCAACAGATGCCTGTTCACGCCTTGTATCAAGATAAACTTTGCCTCTTCAATCCCTTGCGCTTTTGCGGTAGCTTTAAGACCTCTACTCATATCGGACAAATCGAGGAAAGCCGCATTATTGAAATCTCGATACACCCGTATGGCATATTGGTCTAATGGCGCAAATATATTATGTTCACACGTTTGGCAAAGCATCGAGCAATCATATAAGGCGTTTCTTAATTTCCTGCCTTCTCCTGATCCGCAAAAAGATTCCATGTCCCATACAGATTGATTTGTCCCTCGTGAAATTAGTGTGTTCGTGAAAAATCCGCGAGATATTATGTGTGATTTTGCAAACTTCTCACAATATTTGTGACACAGTTTGCAAATTGGACGTTGGTTCACTTCGCATTTCTTAGTCAATTTTTTATTCCCCTAGCCTTCTTAATTTTATCCCATGCAGCATTTATTCTGGCCATACACTCATTGGCTTTGCCCATTAATGCCTCGGGCATCCCCTGTGCTCTTAGAATATCTGGATGAAGTTTTTTCGCCAGGTTCCGATATGCTCTACGCAGTTCCTCATTTGTTGCAGTGCTACTACATCCCAATTCCTCGTACTCATGAGCCAAAGGATCGCTACGATATCTATCAGAATGCTTCTGATTGTTTTTAAAAGCTGACTCGTGCGATTGAGAATGCCGAACCCGTTGCTTATAATACCGGTCATATGTTCCAGAAGCCAATTTTAAGCATACCTCAAGCTCTTTAAGAATAGTTTTCTCTTCTGCTGCCAAAATCCCGTCCGCACACGCAACATCCCACAAAACATCATACGCTATTGTCCGCATTTCGTAACTGAACCAATATGAAACCATTTGAAGCGCATAATCACATGCTGAATACGATTTGGTAAGGGCATCATAAAAAGCATGGATGCACAAATCCTTTTGAGCCTGCGTGAAACCAAGCTTATCAAATATTTTTTCCGCCATCTTGATTTCAGACGCGTCAATTCTTCCATCTGCCTTTGCAATCTTTGCTATCATCGAAGATAGCAATCGCAAGTATGTTGGTTGATATCGATTAGCACCACCCGTTTCTTGGGTACCATCCTTTTTCGTTGTACTGCTCTTCTTAGTTTTATCAGAATTCCCAAAGAAGGCCTCATACCAAAGATGAAAAGTTATAATAGGGAGAGCCAATGCCAATATAACTGAAATAATTCCAGCCCCCCACCCCCATTCTTTGGCAGCCGTCTTGTATGCACCTATCGATATAGGCAATGCTATAATCATCCCCAAATTGACAAATGTTTTTTTCATGTCAGAAATCCTCCTTTCTAATCTTAGAAGTATGTAGATTACCATTACGGACACTATATAAAGTCAGTTCATAACCAGAACCCTCACTAAAGGTAAACAATCTATCCGCCTTTGCATATGTCCCGCTATCACCAAACAGCTCACCATATCCAAACCATTCTGTTCCAGCGGTATATCGGATTTCAAAAGTACCAGATGGAATTTTAATCTCTTTTGAAATGCCTGCTGGCAAATAGTACTCCATAATCGTTTCGCCATCATCTGCATTAACCAATTTAACAACATAACTTGCATCCCGCGAAGTGTTGATTCTCAAAAACGAGTCACACTTCCGCCAGGTCGTCAAAATGCAAAATGCATAAGATGGGGGTTTCTCGCCTCGGGGTTCAGTAGCAATCTTCATACCTGATTTACGTGAACCGTTCTTAAAGTATTTTTTGTTAAACTTAACTTTTTGCTTAGAATCACATGTTGGGTCATAGTCTGGTTCAATTATTCTTTGACCATTCTCTTGCGGATAGTTATCTTTTGTTTGTTTAGGACTTTCCACTTCATCGTTATGGCAATCTAAATTTATCCATTTAGGAACCATCCAAACATAATAAGCCACCGTCAAGACGGTGTATAGTATTGCTGACCCTAAATACTTTGTAGTCATATCGGCACATCTCCTCATTAATCTATAAATCCGCCTCACTAGCGTAAATGATGCTCATTTGCGCGCGCGTGAAAAAGTATGGAGCAAAATCTTTCGGCCGGCGTCCATGTGGATGTGACCAGTAGCAGATCGTCGCCAGTTTCCATTTCGCAGACCCTCTGACAGTTTCCTGCCTCTCATGGCCATGTGGGTCCTAGTATCCCCGTCGACAAGTATCACATCCCTGTAAATACCTGTAATCAACTTATCAACATTTGTGGCAGTATCAATCATAATGTATCCTCGTTTCTTTTCAAAATGGCTTCGCCATAGGAATAACCTCAACCACCACTCCATCAATCCCTGTCAGCCGCTCGGCTATGCGCTCGGCGAAGTACACGGAACGGTGCTGGCCTCCCGTGCAGCCAAAGGCGACTTGAAGGTGGTCGCGGCCGGTGTTCAATTTTGCCAATGTGGAAATGCTGCCAGTTCCAATGTTGCCAATTGCCATTTTCTCCTCCGGCAATCCACGCTTGTACGAGAAGGATGTGATGGTGACGATCATGCGTCCTCTTCGATGTTCTGCGGCAGGGCGAGGTATTCCTCGAATGTCCTCTGGAGGACTTCCTTGGGGATCAGCAGCCTCTTGTATTGCGCGACCATCACGGGGCTCATCGCGCGGGACATCGCGTATTCGACCACGATGCGGTTTGCCTCGCGACACAGAATTATTCCGATGGACGGATTCTCGTTCTCCTTCTTGACGTCGCGATCAAGCGCCTCAAGATAGAATTCCAGCTGGCCCATGTCCGAAGGACGGAACTTGCGCGTCTTGAGTTCAACCGCCACAAGACATTGGAGTCCACGGTGGAAGAATAGCAAGTCGGAATGGAAGTCCTCTCCGCCGACCGGAAGCGTGTATTCCTGATCGACAAAGAGGAAGTCCTTGCCCATCTCAAGGATGAAGTCCCTAATGTGCGACACGATCTCACGACGCAACTTCGATTCCCGGTGCCTTTCAGGAAGCGCAAGGTAATCAAGAAAAGCCTGATCCTTTATCACGACCGGCGCCGTAGGATAGAGTTCCGTGAGCTTTTTCGAATAGTTCTTCTTGTCGCCGCCCAGCAAGGACGTGTAGGCGTCATGTGCGAGGCTTTGGCGCAATTCCTCAAATGTAAGACGTTCGCGAATTGAGTAGATGACGTAAAACAACATTTCCTGTACATCATTTCGATGCGCTGCAATCAGTAAAAGTTTGGTGTACGAAAGAAGAAACAATATACCAGGAATTCTTTTTCCAAACGCCGTTTGGAAAAAGTCATGAGCCGGCTGAAGCTCTTGGGCGGAAGACTTGACCAATTTAGTTGTTTCGTTGGTATTTTGCAGTGGAAGTGTTTCACTTTTTCCAACCAGCGTTTGGAAAATGTTGCGATATTGCGACAATTGAGACGAATACTTATCCAAAATCGAAACAAACGCATCACTGGAGAATGTGTCATACACAAGTGCCATGTTGTAGAGATTGCTCTTGCCGTACCCGCGTAGTTCTGGCTGGTTGCGCTTGATGTACTCGGCTAGTTTTCCGACAATCGCCCTGCTCCAGCTCCCCGAATGGATACGCGGCGAGAGGAACGCGCCGATTTCCCAATAGGTCAACAGACTCTCCACGTTCACGGACATCAACGCCCGCGAGCGATGCGTCGTAATGATCTCCAGCACGGCGGCGAAATCTTCTTCACCCTCCGCCACCTTCTGCGGTTTCAAGTTGCCTTTGCGTATCTGCTTTGCCATAAGCCACTCTCCGTGTTTCAATCCTTACGCCAACCCAATCGAACCCATTCCGCCCTCGCCCAACTGGCGGAGAATATGGTAGCGCCCGGCAAGCATCGTCCCGATGCCACCTGCGATTGTCTTGTCGTCGTTGATGGTGTTCTCAAGCATAACTGGTTAACCTCGGCAACATTTTATCATTTCCAGTGTGGTTTTGCCACATGCGACACCTCAATCTCCACGCCATCAGTTCCTGCCAGCCGCTCGGACATGCGCTCGGCGAAGTACACGGAACGGTGCTGGCGCATTCAGCCGCATAGAAGCCTAGTTCCAGCTCGTCGGAACATTTGAGGATTTCAAGATAATGGCTCCAGCTCAATTTGCATGACAGCGTCGTGCGAATTGGAAAGCACCGATACAGTTTGCGCATATACTGGAGATTGTTTCTGTTGAATCCCTTCCCATGGGCAAGCGTCAAGTCTCTCGCCAATGACGAAAGAAGCCGACTGCCATACTTCGCCCGATCGGCTCCGTGCTGTTCATATTCGACTATGTAACGTCCCGTATGCCAATAGGTGTCCACCAGTGTCGTATTGGCGGTGGCCGCAATCTTCTCCCTGGCCTTTTCAAGCAGCGAGCCAATTGCAACCACCAACTCGGAATACGTACCGCCATCGACCACTTCAGGCACAATCGCCTTTGATTTGCGCATACTGGCTATAACGGCCCCATTCTGCTCAAAACCTTTCTCAATCTTTTTCATGCGATTCTCCGGTCAATTCTTTTCTTGTTGACATGCTACGTTCTCCTCATTTCAAGGCACCGGTAGTATAACATATTTGCCCTGTATTCGCCATTGCAACAATCCTCATACCGTGCATGAGTGCTTGCCGCGAATAAGCGGCTTTGGTATACTTTGCGCCGTGGAACACCGTTTCAACATCGCAGGACCGTGCATTCCGGAAAAGCGCTACATGATCCCCGCGCGGATGGGAAACGAAAGAGTATATGACATAAAAAATGGAAGCCACGAAAATGAACGTGAAAAAACTGATGGCGGTCGCGCTGTTTGCCCCCGTGTTGGCGCTCTGTGCGCTCGCGTTGCCCGCAAGGGCCGATCTGCCGCGCCCCGACCCGTCCGTCGCCGAGTTCGCGCGCGGCGTGAAGTTCACCGTCGCGGGCTACACGGAATCGGAAGTCCTCACCAACTTCCCCGTCCTCGTGCGGCTTTCGACCGCGATCACCGGCTTCACGTATTCCGATTTCTATGCCGACGGGAGCGACCTGAGCCTCGTGGACATCGGCTTCGTCGACGCCGATGGGAACGGCCTCGCCTACGACATCGACACGTGGAACCCGTTGGGCGAGTCGCTCGTGTGGGTGAGCCTCCCGCGCATGACGAACGGTACGGAATTCGCGATGTGGTACCGCTCCTCGAAGACCGGCAAGGCACTCAACTCCGACAACGTCTGGGCCGACTACACCGGCGTCTGGCACCTCAACGAAACGGGATCCGGAGGAGACGTCAATACTGCGGTCCATGACTCCTCCACCAATGTCCTCCATGGTACGGCCCAGGGCAAGTCCGTGTCTGTCGCCGCAGGCAGAATCGGCGGGTCGTGGCGGATCAGCGACGTGTATGACCGCAAGGCCGCAGGAATCGTTGTCGAGGCAAGCGCAGCCTCCAAGAACGCAGCACTGAATGCGCTTGGCTCCACGTTTCATGTCTCATTTTGGTTTCAGACAACGTCGACGGGGAATAGTGCCAAGTGGTGTGCGCTCATCGGACGTCGCGGTTCCGCATCTGACGCAGGGTGGGCGCTTCAGTTGCACGACACCTGGAACCAACTTCGCGTCTACGGCAATGGCGGCGAAAAAAATGCATACAGGCAAATTGGCACTATGAACGGACTTGCTGCCAATGTTTGGGCAAAGGTCGATGTCGTGTGGTATGCAGACGCCAATGGCAAAGGGCGGGCTACAACGTTTTACAATGGCACGCAAGTGGGTGACGATGCTTTTTGGAACAACGAGGTTGCCGTTTCCCAGATCGACAATCTTGATTTTGTCATCGGCAATTTCGCGAATTTGACCTCGGATCGTGCCCTTTACGGCGTGATGGATGAGGTTCGCCTGAGCGCGGGTACGACGAGTGCCGCCCGTGTCAAGGCTGACTATGACACGGTGAACACAGCCGCGTTCCTGACGGCCGGATCGGTCGTCGAGGTGGCGATCGTCGAGCGTCCGGTCGCGAATCTGCAGGTGGTGGACACGGGTGCGAGCCACATCCAGTTCGGCAACGCGATCTCCTCGCTTGGCTCCTCCAATGCGACCGAATGCACCTTCAACGTGAAGGTCTGGAAGACGGCGGAGAGCGAACCGGCCGACTACACGGCGCTCGCGACCGGCCTGACGGTCGGTGCCCTGACCGGACGCGTCAAGGGCCTGACACCCGAAACGGCCTATTCCTACAAGATCAAGGTTACGAACGACGAAGACGTCGACTCGGACGAGGTGACGGGCGCCTTCACGACGAGCGGCGTCGGCGTCGGCGGCACGGGTGGCGACATAACGCGCGTCGGCGACGACTGGATCCA
>CADCOC010000089.1 GCA_902802945.1 uncultured bacterium
AATGGCTATGTATCTGCCGCGATATTTCGGCAGCAACGAGTCGAGATTCGCGTCATACCAGACCGAATTCTCCTTCAACTTTTCAAGGCTATGCATCTTGCGCTCCTTTCATTTGTAATTGAATATCGCAAATATTATACCACATTCCGGCACACCGGCGTTGGATGAAATGACCGTGCGTTGGTCGTCTGGCGCAAGGGATGAGTGCAAAGGGGTTCATGGGGCGTTCCTTTCGGTCTGGTTACAGATGTACTCAATGTTCTTTGAAACTCCACTCATGTGGCTTACGATCCAAATATAAAAACCACAACAAACCTTTTCGTGGTTTGTATATGACATCACACAGTTGGTCGGATGTCGTAAATCCTAGTCGAATCTCATAGCCAATGCCGATGGCGGGGATTCGTCCGGAAACCATCTTAACAATATTAGTACCAGAGGGATGATCCCAATAATCGTCAATATCGCGTCTGTCGTATACGACCTTTCTGTCTAGTACAAACGACATACAGACGACCGACATTGCTGACTTTCTGTCCATGCCAGCATGTAACTGACTAAGCGTTGCCCTGACATCAGGATTAATCGGGACGTTCCGGTACAACGAGAACAAGAGTCCCAAAATGAATAGGGCCGACAGTACGATCAGAGAAATATACATTCTTACGTTTTTCATGGTAACGCCCCTGTCGGCTCACAACGGCATGTAGAGTTGGTGGTGTGTGATGAAAATGGCACCCATTCCCATGGCGTAGGATTCCCCTCTAAATATGGTGAAGATCGGTGGGGGATTATGGCGCACAGGCATCCATGTACATCATAATAAAAGTCAAATTCGTGATTCCAGTTACGCCCTCGCACTTTGAATTTCAAGTAACAGGACCAATCAAATCGTGTTTTACGGCATTGAGCGGACAACATCTCATTAGTCCATATCGCGGCGGTCACCTCTGGTAAGGTTGAGCTCTTGTAACAATTATAGACAATCTCACATGTCCCGTTGTCTTCCAATAGCAGCTTCAAATCATCAATAGATGTTTGAGGCGTTATCTTGTCAAGAGCGCACCGCATGTCAGGCTGATCTGGCAATCTAATGAATAATTCTGGTATCATCGCCCCAACTACGAGCGAGAGCACTCCGATAAAGATTGATATGCACATCTTTAGGATGAACTTATAAATTTTTAGAAATGTTTCCATAACATAATCCTAGTAAGCCATTTCAAATGACATTGTACCACATGTAGTGCCAAAACCATCTGTAACGACAATCCCATAGCGGAGTGCCTTCACATGCTCCACGCCGCGCTCGAAGCTATGGTCGAACTGTGCGATCTCATACCACTCGCCGAGATAGCGGTTCAGGTCAAGCACTGCCACCGGCGCATTGTCCACCTTCGGAACGCTCACGCACCCCGCCAGCGCAAGGGATGAGACAAGAATTGCCTTTGTCAGTTTCTGCATGGTTCATCTACTCCTTTCGCTTGCCGATGTCGGTTCGGCAAATTGCGTTAGGGCTTCGGCAGCACAGAAAAGGTGCTTGCACATCGGCTTAACGAGTGCGATAGGAGAAATCCCGAAGGATGAAAACACGGTTGTCCAATGGCTCTTCGATATTCTCCATGAACCACTTAAGTCGGCTGTTTATGGCAGCACGGCTGGGTTGGTGGAGTGCTACAACCACAATCCCAGCATGTGACGGATGCAACAACGGAATTGTGTGGTAGAAGTCGCGATCAGATGTCAGGATTGTAGCGCCAAGCCGTTGTGCGGCTGCAAAGACAGTTTCGTCGTCAGAGCCATAACCGCAGACGTCGTTGAAGCGTAACGCCATGTGCCCGCACGACTCTATGAAATCTGCGGATGAACAGGGGAAGTTCTCGTCAAGAAGAAACTTCATAATGCTACAGCCTGTTCCTTGTACGGAACATCCTCGAACTGCGCAAGAGAGCTGGCAAAGGCGAATACGGCCGATAAGTCTTCAGCGGACACACTTGGATAATCCGCTAGAACGTCCTGAATCGAGTCACCGCCGGACAAGGCCCCCAATATCTGCGAAACAAGCACCCTAGTGCCCCTTACGACCGGTTTGCCGTGGCAAACCGCCGGATTCATTTCAATTCTGTCGTTTAAGACATACACGGCAAACTCCTATTCTTTGTTTCTGAAACGCCGTAATTATACTAAATCCTTCTACCGATTACAAGTAGGCAAGAATTGGGCGCAACCTAACAGAAAAACGTGCCCTGCCTCAATGGGAATCTTTGTGAGTCAGGACATACAGTTCACCGTTCCTTGGGAACACGGCGGTAGCGGTAGTTGGAGAACGACGTGTTCTTGAAGAGCTTCCACACGGGCAGCACGTCGCCGTTGGGCTGGATGCGGTCACGCATCCGGGACATGTCCGTTGACTCGTCTAGCGGAGCGGAATAGACCTCATTCCCGTCGACGGATATTGACAGCTTTCCATCTGTGGTCTTCAATGAGAAGGCATGGGAGTCTTTGACCTGGAGATTTCCGGTGGAGACGTTGAGCATGGGGAACGATCCGATCTCAAGGGAGGCCTTGTCCGCATCCTTTTTTGCGTCTTCTTCGTTTTCCCGCGTGTACGCCTGCACAAAGTAGTGGTCGCCTTTCTCGTCCCGACAGAAACCGATGTACGGGAACGCCCACGAGGAATTTTCGGCGCAAAAACCGGAGAATACCCTTGCAAGTCCCCATCCGACGTTCCAGACCCGCTGCTTCGCGTCCCTCTTCTCGAAATGTACGGTCGCCTCTATCTCCACGCCGATTCCCGGAATCGGTGACTGGACGCGGTAGTAGCCCTTTCTGTCGCTGCGTATCCTTGCCCTGCCGTCCGGGTCGGTGCCGGTGATGCCCCACCAGTGGTTCGCCTCGCCGCCGGCCCTTGACGGCATGATGTCAATCCATCCGCCGACCTTTTCCTGCGCAAACCTGCGCTCGGCGAAGAACCGGCCGGACGCAAGGTACTTCTCCGCCGAACTCGGGTTCCTGATCTGCTCGAGTTCCGCGTACATCTTGAACGCCTCGTCGTGGCGACCTGCGGCGGCGGCCTCTTCGGCCTTCAGGAAATCCTCCGCCCGCGCGCTGTTGGAAAGCACCTCGAACACGTGCCGCAGATAGATGCCGTCAAGGGCGGGCGAATCCACCCTCCGAAGCCATTGCGCGGAGCGGTACTGGCGCAGGGGCGACCGGATGGATTTCCAGTAACGGCGCACGCTCGCCCAGTCGCCGCGCTGCATCGCAAGCGACATTCCCATGCCGCGGAACACGTCCGCCGACGGCATGAACTCCGTCTCAGGCGCGGCGGCGTATGCGTCGAACATCGCATAGAGGGCCTTTGCCATGTCGGGGGTGATGATCTTCTCCACCACACCCTTCTGCGTCATGCCGTCGGCCTCCGCCGTAAACAGCTTGTCCAAAGCGGTGGCGGCGCCCCTGTACGAGAACGTAGAACGGACGTCCACGTTGGTGGCACACTCCATCACGAAGTCGCGGAGGAACTCCGTGGAACCACCCCAGCGCGACGTCTGGAAATGCAGGCACCGCTCAATCGTCTCCGCGCTGCAGTCCAGCGAATTCGAGACGGACGTCATGGCCCATGAAAGCGAATCGCCGCCGACCGCACAGGAACGTCCGGCAAGACTGGAGAGCATCATCGCCGCGCGAGGCTCCTCCGGACGCAGCCTCACCGCCGCCAAGAGGTTCGACGCCGCGATTGCGTTGTTGTCGCCCCAGCCCTTCCAGCCCTCCTCCGTCACGCTGCTCGCCCATCCGGAACCGCGCGCGTCGAATGCCTTGTCCATGTAGTCCTGCGCCGTCTGGCACAGCGTCAGGTATTCGTCGCCAAACGCCTTCAATGCGCCTGGCGGCAAACGCTGGATATCGGCAAAGCGCTCAAGGATGCGCCGGTCGGCCGACTTGTAGATGCCGACGACCAGCCCAAACGCCTTTTCGTACTCCGCCCGCGCATCCTCGAGCGGCTTCCTTGGCTCGTCCTTTTTCCTCTTGATGTGGTAGGCTGCGCTCTTGAAGGCATACGCGCGAAGCACGAATCCCAAGACCGGCTCGCGTTTGAAGTCGTGCTTTGCAACCGCGTCCCTGAACACCCCGTTCCCCTGCCAGTACTTGGAATCTCCCTCCAGACCGATGTAATGGACGATCGCAACGGCGGCGTCACGGCACTTCGCCCGCCAAAGCACATCCGCCTCCGCGCACTCCGCTCCCGTAGGGAATTCGTCTCGGCCTGTCGCCAGATAGCGGGCAAGGGCGCGGCGGACGCCCCTTACGCGCTTCGCGTCCTTCTCAGACATCCCGGCAGGCGGCACAAACGTATCGACGAAATGCCGCACATAGAACGGCATGGCGACATTCGTCCAGTAGTCGGTCTCAAGCTTCGCGTTATCCGGGCGCGGCAACCGGAACTTCGGGTGCATACGCGCCGCCTCCACCATCTTATCGCCGTCGTCATCGTCTGCGTCGTCGTCCTTGTCTTCCCTGCCGTCCTTGTCATCGTCCGCCTTTGCGCCGCCCGCCTTCTTCGCCTTGTCGGCGAGGTAGGCTTCCCGCATGGCCTTGAGTTGGTTGAAATGCTCTTCCTGTCCATCAATCAGCTCGGTCTTTTTCTTCTCCATGTGCGCTGGCACATTCATCGCGCGCGCTTCGGCGAACGCCTTGGTGTAAAGCGGTATGTATTTTCCGGCGATGCGTTCAAACATGATCTTGTCAAGGAAGTCAGACATCTCCTTTTCGAGTTTGCGCTTCTCCTTCTTCGACAGTTTCCCATCCGGTTTCGGGAACTTTGCCTTGACCTCATCTATCGCGCCCTCCATTTCCTTCTGCATGTTCTCGTCATGGCGGTTGAGGACGGCTTCTATGGGCTTGATGTACTTCTCAACGTCCGGTGCCTCGCGTATTGTCGTGGCAAGCGTTTCGAGATATTTCACAGGTCCGCCCTCTTCATAGCCGAGTTCGGTGATCTTCTTGCCCTTGCCGTCAAGGACGAGCACAGTCGGGAATCCCTTGACTTCATACTTCTCCGTAATCTTCTCGTTGTTCTTCCTGCCATGCTTGGACAGGAGGTTCTTGTTCTGCGGATTGTCGATATACACGAGTTCATACGTGTTTGTCGCCACCTTTCGGAACGCCTCGGTCGAAAGGACTTCCTTTTCAAGCGCCTTGCACCAGTGGCACCAGTCGCTTCCGCTGAACACCACGACGACATGCCGCCTGTTCCTCTTGGCACGCTTGAGCGCCGCGCCAAGATTGTCGGTGAAACCTTCTGGCGTGGATGTCGCCGCGCCGGGGCGGTCAGACGAGTCTTCGCCCGCCTTCGCGACGGTGATCTTCGTTCCGAGCCCTTGGATCAGTCCGTCGGCCACCACCTTGGCCTTGAAGGGATTGCCCTTGAAGAGCAGCGTGGCCTTCTTGGACGCCGTGTTGACAATTTTTGAACCGATGTAGTCGTCACAGGCAATGTCCTTTACGGTCAGCCGGTGTCCGTTGAGGTCAAGGACGGTTCCGCCGTTGAGGATGAGCGCTCCGCGATCCGACCAGTCCGCGTCCGCGTCGAGCCTGACATTGTTCGTACCCTTCCCCTGCGGGAAGTTCGCGACGTTGAACGCAATCGCCGCCCCACCGTTCACGGAAACGGCGAAAGGCACGGGGCCGACGTTCCCGCCGTAGTCCTTGTTCGAGCCGTAGTTGCCGAAGGTGTCTCCCGCAATGATTGTGAAGCGGTGCCAGCCCTCCGTCACCTTCACGGTCGATTTCGCCTCGCCATTGTAGGAGTTGTTGTACAACACGTTCCTGTTGTCGATGTAGAGGGCGAAGTAGTCGTCGAACTTCTGACTGATGTTCCAGACGCCCGCCTTGTCCGCCGACACCTGGAACCAGCCGTCGAAGCGCAACTGCGAATGTTTCAGGTTCTCCCCCTGCCAACTTGAGTTGGAGCCGTTGAGGTTAGCGATGTCGCCCGCCCCCTGTGCGACGTAGCCGGGAAGCGATATGGACATCCACGAATTGTCGTTCATGCCTTTGCGGTCGGCGTCATACGAGATTCTGCCCCACTGCGTCGCGGGATGCGCAACCGGGCCGACCGCGTGGCCGCCGCCAAGCTTCACGGGGCCGGCGTCAAGCCTGTTCCCGACGGGATGGAATATCGTCTTGCTCACGGCATCGTAGACGCCCGCCACGCCGTTCTTCACGCATGGCCTGTAGTCGCGCACAAGCACGTAATTCGCCGCGTCCTCGCCTTTCGTCTGCCATATCCTGCAGTGGTAGAGACGCCCCAGGTGGTTATCCGTCGCCCGGTCACCCGAAGATTCCTTGCAATGGTCTGCAAAAAGATACATGGACACGCCGGTGTCGATAATCCCCTCCGTTCCGCCCCACGAGACGGAACCGGTCTCCACCACACCGTTCCATCTTGTGCATCGGCCAGAGATCGTTCCGTCTGGGGCGATTTCGGATTCCACAAGGAAGTTGCCGCCGTATGGAACGTAGGCGTAACTGTCCTCCTTGAATTTCGTTCCGTACTGGAACCTGACGGACTCCCTCCAGAAACCCAGCAGGTGAAAACGCTTTTCCGTCGCGTCTTTACGGAACGAACCGAGCAGGCACGGATACGTGCCGCTGTTGGCGTTGCTGAACCCGATCTCCGCCTTGGTTCCGCACTTGCCAGTGATGCCCGTATCAACGTAAAGCGCACCGTTCGGCTGTACCCACTCGACGAAGTAGTCGGGCGTATTCTCCGGCGTCGGCGCACCATACGACGGCGTGGACACCACCGCAAGCGCAAATCCAGTCACGCCAAGTGCAACTATCATCTTCTTCATCGTTTTCTCCTTGTTTGCCATTCGGTCACTATCGGGTCATTCCCCGTATCAACTACCCCGCAAGACACCTTTCCCACGGGACGGAAAATATTATAACATAATTTCCCGACCGCCGCAGGGCGCGTTGTTGCGAACATTGGCCTACAGGCACGAGATCATGTAGAGCGGAAGGCACTTGATCCCTTTCGACTCCTTTACGTCCCCGGCATGGAAAATGAACGGTTCGCTGAGGAAATCCGAGAACTTCGCCTGGAACTTCTCGAGCGAGGCGTACCGTACGCGCTTGCCGCTCTTGACCTCAACGGCGCTGACGTTGTTCTTCCTCGCGAGCTTCGACTTCGCAATGAGGAAATCGATCTCCATCCGCTCTTTCCTGTCGTATGGATCGGAACGCGAATAGAAGTACAGCTTGCGCCCGGATGCGACGAGAGTCTGCGCAACGATGTTCTCCATGAGCATCCCCTCGTTGACGGACAGATCGCCCGTCATAAGCCGCTTGTGGATGGACTCGGACGCAAGTTCGTTCTCGTCGAAGGCATGGCTCACGAGAAGTCCCGTATCCGCCATGTAGCATTTGAACGTCGTATGGTCCGCGCTCAGCAACAGCCCAAGATTCGGCTCGGTCGCGTTGTAGCAGAAATTGCATATCATGGCGTCCTTGAGCCAGAACGCGGGCTCCTCGTACTCTCTCATCCGCGCGTTGCCGTCTATGTCCGCAAGGTTGTAGGACTTCTCGTGCCGGGACAGCTGCGCAGGAATGGCGTCCCACATGCGCTCCACCTTGAGCGCGCTTGAGCCGGCGTACTTCACGATAGCGTCCCTGTAAAGCCCCAATATGTCGCGCTTGGCGCGGTCCACCTTGTCGAAGTCGTGCGACTCGACGTACTTCTTCACGGACTGCGGCATTCCGCCCACGAGCATATACGTGCGAAAGGCATCCATGGCGCGGCGATGGAGCGGTCCGAGGGATTCCCTTCGGGCAAACGCCTCGCTGATCGCCCCCATCAGCCCCCCTTCTCCGTTCGCCCACAGGAACTCCTCGAAGTCCATCGGATACATCTTGACGTGGCGTTCCTCGGACGGAATGAGAATGCCCTCAACATTCTTCCTGATCGATATGAGCGAGCCTGTCTCGACATAGTGGTAGCGTCCATCCGCCACAAGAGGCTTGACGGCCTCCCGCGCACGGGGAAACGCCTGCACCTCGTCGAACACGACCAGGCTGCCCTTCGGCAGCGGTTTTCTTTCAAGCACCAGAAACAGCCTCTCGAAGAATACATCCAGTTTGCCGAGGTATTCATTGAACGTCTCCTTGACGTCGTTGCCGACATACTTGAAGTTAATCATCAGGTACGCCGGATATTCCGCCTTGGCGAATTCCTCAACGATAAAGCTCTTTCCGACACGGCGGGCACCGTCAATGAGCAACGCGCACTCACTGGCGTCCGACGTTTTCCATTTCTTGAGAATTTCAGTAATTTTTCGTCGCATCACCATAGTATTCTCCTTGACGCGAACCATTATATCACCTTCTGACGTTCTACGCAACACGGATTTTACACGTTTTGACGTTTTAGCAACACGCTGATTCACACATTTTGACGTTTAGCACACGAGGGACGAGAATTGCCTTTTGACGAAGTCTCTTCACAGACCGCCCCCCTTTGGCAGAGAGTGGAGGCAAGTGCGGTAGAGGCCGTTGGGGCCGATGACGCCGAAGGTCTTGCCTGCCGGACACGGCTTGCGGTTCTTGTCGCCCCACTTGTCGAGCAAACGCTTGGGCGTATCGGCGCGGCAGGCGCAGATGAACTCGTCGCAGAACGTGTAGGGAACATGCGCGTCGGGCAGCGCGCGGATGCGCCGCTTCACTTCTTCCCACTCCTCGCGGGAAATCATCAGTTCCGGGTGCGACGCGGCGCGTCCGCCCAGAATCACGGGCCCCACCTGAATCGTGCTCGCGCCCGAAAGCGCCGCCGCAACGAACATGTCCGACGCTTCACCAAGATTCTCCTTCGTGACCGTCATCGAGACCGCCAGCGGCCACTTCAGTTCGGACGCCCTTGCGACGACGGCGAGCAGTCTCTTGTAGCTTCTGCGCGTGCCCGTCATTGCGCCGTAGGTGGCAAGCCCCTGGAGCGATGTCGCGAGATGGACGCTCATCCGCTTGAATCGCCTTATCAACTTTTCGTCGAGGCGGCTGGCGTTCGTGAAAAGCGAGAGCCGCGCTTGCGGCAAAACGCGACGCGCATAGTTGAGGATCGTAAAGAGATCGTCCCGCAGTAACGCCTCGCCGCCCGTGAAAAGAATATCATTGACGCCATCCGCCGCGCACGTGTCCAGAATTGCCTTCCAGCCGTCCGCATCCAGTTCAGGCTTCGCGAGCGCGGGATATTCATGCCATACGCAATAGCAGTACGAACAGCGGAAGTTGCACTTCGCCGTCAGTTCCAGCGTCATGTGCTGCGGATAGCGCATATAGACAATGGCGACTACTTCTGCAACGTTCCACGCGGCTTCGGAGGAAGCGCGCCCGGGAGCGGTGGCCGACGCCCTCCCTTGACTTCGTTAACCGTATTTGGCTTCGGCTGCGGAACCTTGATGATCTCGCCCGCGATGAGGTTGTTTGCCCGCACGTCGTCAAAACCGTTGAGTCTCTTCAATTCCGCGACAGTCGTGCCATGTGCCTTTGCGATCTTCGAGAGCGTGTCTCCATACTTGACACGATACTGGCCCGGTGGCAAAGGCGGCGGTGGCGGTGACAAAGGTTTGCCACCAAGAACAATCTCTTTGCCTCGCCTCTCCCGCACGGCGTTCGGTTTAGGTTGCGAGGTTTTAGGTTTAGGTTCCGTAATGTCTTCTGGCTCCGCAATGGCACCCCCAGTGACAAACTCGCCGACATTCTCGCTCGTGGCGTTTGCCTGTTGCTGTGGTCTGGGATAGCTGCCCATCGTGCTTGCGGGCGAGGGATCCTTGCATCCGCCTACGACTGTCGCGGCGGTGAGGCCGACGAGCAGTCCGCCAAGCGTCTTGCCGGACGCAATGGCCTTTTGTAGGACCCGTTGCCGGGCCGCGTTCTTCTTCGATAACTTCATTGTATCAGGCTCCTTTCGTTTCACGGGCAACATTATATCAAAATCCATCGAAGATGACATACGGAAGAAAGAAAAAGCGCGTGGGCGAGTTAGCCCGCGCACCTCTTCATAGTTGTTTTTACCAGTTGTTCTGGTTGTTTCCAATCTAAAAACGACCACGCCGTGTTGGCCGCCTACGGCCTTGCGCCCGACACGCCCGAACCCGAAATCGTCGCCCACCTTTTCAAGCTCTACGCCGAAAAGGTGAAGGAGTGAACTTTTTTGAAAAAATCTCAACACGTCCTTGCCTTTGGCCGGGGGGTATGCTAAAATATCCGCAGTTTTTTAACCAATGCCGTGCTGGAGACAGGCGGCGAGTCCAGTGGCGGCATCGCAAGGTGTCGCCGCTGATGTTTTTGGAAATGGCAAATGTTGATGTGCTATGTTGATGAATCCGGCGACACCGGCGCGTTGGTTCCGTCCGAACGGAACACGCAACCGGTGTTCCTGATTTCCGCCGTAATCGTCAAGCAGTCGTCTTTGAAGCATCTGACGCGGGCAATCATCGATCTCAAATAGCGTTTCTTCCCCGCATACGGCAACGGCTTGACGCACTGGCACGACTGGCTCAAAGTTGAGGTGAAAGGCGCGAGCTTGCGGCGGTCGCTTCGTGAAGGGACTCATGACGCCAAGCGTCATGTCATCGGATTCATGGAACAGTTGCTTCGCTTGATGGAACAGCAACATGTTCAGATTGTCTCGCGCATCTACTTGAAGGTACCCAACACGGCATTTGTTGGCTCGTCGGTCTATCCGGCGGCAATCCAACGCCTTACAATGGCCTTTGAAGACAAGCTCCAGCGCGAGAACGAGCAGGGCATTTTCATTCTCGACAGCAGAAATAAGGTGAAAAACGTACCCGTTGCACATGGCATCTTCACCATGAAGTTCAGCGCACATGGCACGGGCTATGACCATCTTGCCGAGTTGCCTTTATTCGGACATAGCGAGAACCACGCCATGCTGCAACTTGCGGACTGGGTCGGCTCTGCGTTCCTGTGTCCGATGGCCGTTCGCGCCTTCTATCCGAATCTGGAAAACGTATGCGTTCATGCAGATGCAGTATTTGACATTGTGCGGAATCGCTTTGGACAGCGCATCAAGGCGTTGCAGTATCGCTACGAGCGTGACGGACACAAACTCGGCGGCGTGTCCGTTCTCGCCGGCGGCAATAACAAAGTCAGTCCCGTACAGGTGTTCGGCGCAAAATCGCCCTAAAAATGCCAGAGGCCGTGCTAGCCGCCTACGGCCTTGCGCCCGACACGCCCGAACCCGAAATCGTCGCCCACCTTTTCAAGCTCTACGCCGACAAGGTCAATGGGTGAGGACTCCCCAACATTGGCTATCCAAAATATGGTATAATATTCGCCGCTGAAGGAACTGTAACATGAACGATCTGACTGTCATCGAACCGGCGAACGCCGACGCCATACGTGCGCGAATCCTCACGATTCGCGGCGTTCAGGTCATGCTCGACCGCGACCTTGCGGAACTTTACGGAGTACCGACGAAGGTTCTCAATCAGGCCGTCAAGCGCAACATAGAACGTTTCCCAGAACGTTTCATGTTCCAGTTGACCAAAGATGAACTTGCAGACTTGAGGTCACAAATTGTGACCTCAAATATAGACACAAGTTTAAGGTCACAAATTGTGACCTTAAACAAGAGACAAGGCCAACACTTGAAATATATGCCGTATGCGTTTACGGAGCAGGGAATAGCAATGCTTTCTGCCGTGCTGAAAAGCGCAACGGCGGTTTCCGTGAGCATTCGCATAATGGACGTGTTCGTTGCGATGCGCCGCACCTTGGCCTCGCTTGCGCCTTTGCTGTCTCGTATCGAAGCAACGGAACGCCGCCAATTGAAGCAGGAAGACGCGCAGGCCCGTAACGAGGAACGATTCAAACTGATTCTCGACGCGATGCGGGACAAGAAGTTTCCACCGCAGAAGGTGTTCTACGACGGCCAGATATACGACGCTTTCGAGCAGATGAAGAAGTTCGTGCGCATGGCGAGGAACGAGCTTATCATCATCGACCCGTATTTTGCGGACTGCGTCTTGCCGCTCATCGCGCAGAAGCGTCAGAGCGTGTCAGTTCTCGTGGTGAAGAACTCGCGGAACAGACTGCTTCACAATGTCGATGTGACGCGGTTCAACGCGCAGTACGGCAACTCGCTCACGGTCAAGGTGTCCGACAAGTTCCACGACCGCTTTCTCATCATAGACAAAACAACGCTCATTCACATAGGCGCATCACTCAACCACCTTGGCAAGAAGTGCTTTGCATTCTCGTCGCTCGACAAGTCCAACATCCCGTTCATCATGGCGCGGATATGACCGCACCGTGCTTGCCGCCTACGGCCTTGCGCCCGACACGCCCGAACCCGAAATCGTCGCCCACCTTTTCAAACTATATGCCGAAAAGACGGCGAAGCACGAATGAAATTTACCCCCTTGTTTTCTCCGCTGGGATTTGGTACACTAACAATCGTCCACCCGCTGAGGCACTGCCGAAGCGGCGCAAGGCCGGGGTAAAACCCGGCCTTAGCATTTCCTGCGTTATGAAAGTGATTGTCTATATAGACGGATTCAACCTGTTCTACGGGATGTTAAAGGGCACGCCATACAAATGGCTAGACCTTGAGAAGTTTGCCGACGGCATGGTCGCCCCCGGCGTAGTTGTTGTCGCCATCAAATATTTCACCGCCCCGATCAAGGCATATCCTCCCAATCCCGACAAACTTCTTCGCCAGCACTTCTACCTTGAGGCGCTTTCCTCATTATCCCGCGTAAGAATCGTAGAGGGTTTTTACACGAAACACAAAGTGCGGATGCCGTTCTACAAAGAGCCGTGCCTTTCCTGTCCCAGTGCAAACGGAATGGCATCCGTTGTCAAACTTGAGGAAAAACGCTCAGATGTCAACATCGCGACGGAGATGTTGCTTGACGCGACGCTGGAAAAAGACATTGACGCATTTACCTTGGTAAGCGGCGATTCCGATCTTGCCGGACCGGTTTCTGCAATTCGTTACCGCCTCAAACGCCCAGTCGCCGTCTATAACCCACATCAGGGTACCTGCGATGAACTGAAACGCTATGCGTCTTTATATCGCAACATCCCTCATGATCTTCCAACCCGTTGCCAGTTGCCAGATGAAGTGCCACTTGCCGACGGACGAATTATCCGCCGCCCTGCTGCATGGATATAACCCGCCGCCGACCGCGCCGTGCTAGCCGCCTACGGCCTTGCGCCCGACACGCCCGAACCCGAAATCGTCGCCCACCTTTTCAAGCTCTACGCCGAAAAGACGGCGAAGCACGAATGAAATTTACCCCCTTGTTTTCTCCGCTGGATTTGATATACTACCGCCGAACCCCTCAAAAGTTTCGCATCCGACCGTGAGGCTCTGCCGATACGGGGCGAGGCTCCGATCCGAAAGGGGCGGGGCCTTAGCATTTTACAGAAATGAAAACGAATGTCTATATTGATGCGGGGAATCTTTACTATGGACTTCTCCGAGACGATCAGAGCGCGAAATGGCTTGACCCTTTGCGGAATAAAAATTCCCCAACATAGGTCATCCAAAATATGGTATAATACTTCCATCCAAGAAAGGAAATGTACCATGCCAGTCGCGATGATGATGAACGAAGTGCAAAACTACCCGGTAGATGAACGGGTGGTGCTTGCCGATGCCGTTTTGCAGACACTTAATCCTGTGGATCCCGCCGTTCAGGAAAAGTGGCTTGAAGTCGCTGACAGACGGCGTGGCGAAATCCTGTCTGGCGAAGTTCGCCCCATCCCGACTTCCGAAGTGCTGTCTGAGGCATACGCGCGGGCGACGGCATGAAGAGCGCAATGCATCCAGAAGCCCGCGAGGAGTTCCTTGCGGCAATAGACTACTACAACAACGTTGAGCCGCGCTTCCCCTACGCGATACTATACTCGAAGGAGGACAACCGTGTTTTCATATATGCAATCATGCACACAAAGCGCGAACCTGGCTATTGGTATGATAGGCTGAATGCGTAAGACCCCATTGCGCCCCCGCGAGCCGCCGAGATTCCGCGCCGTAATCTCACGGTGCGGAACGAGGTGGATGTGGTGGCAGAATGGTGGGGCGAGCCGTCCTCGGCGAGCCGCCCGCCATTACCAACGGTAGGGGCCGACCACTGGGCGGCCCGGAGATGTGGCAAAACAGGTCAGACCAGTTTTGCCACAACTCATGCTGTTGGTCCTTTTGATGTGTGGTTTTGGTTTGACAGGATTTCGCCTTTGCTTTGGCCAGAACGTGTAGTTGCGCACGGACTACTTGACGATGATCATAAGGCCGCGGCGATCAAGGTAAAGGCCATCGGCGCGGGACTTTGCACCCCAGAGATTGTCGTTCTGGAGGAACTTGAACTTGGCCGTCTCGCGGAACGACTTCAGCACCGTGTCGCAGGAAGTCGCCGCGTTCGCCTCAAGGTCGGCCGCCGTCAGCGCGCCCTTCCAGATACGCACCTCGTCGAACGTGGCCGCGGCGTCGGAGTTGTTCCACCCGCATCCGCCTACGTATGTCGCGGTCTGGACAAGTTTGGGAAGCGTCCAGCCGGCGAGGCTCGGCTGCAGCCCGCCCACGTAGCCTCCGTCGAGCGTATTCCGCCGCATCATCATGCCGGTGTTGCCAACAGGCGCCGGCATGTTGTCCATCATAATGGCGAAGTGCTCCATCCGGCCAAGCACCGGCGCGCCGCACGAGCTCCACGAGTCGTCGTACATCGTCGAACCCATGCCCATCCAGCCCTGATACAGTGCCCCGCCGTTCTTGTCCATCAGACAGAAGCCGTGCGTGCCGCTGTCGTTTCCGCATGTGAAGATCTTGGCGCTTGCCCGTTTCGCATTCTGCGCCGCCCAGAGCTCCACCGTCACGGGGCCGGCGTTCGTGGGGATGAGCCATGAGCCGAGCGACACGCGTCCAGTTTCGGTACCCGGCGTCGTCACAGTCGTCGAGCTGAGCGTCGCCGTGCCGATTGCCTCCGCCGTCGCTCCTCCGACGGAGTCTGCCCAGTCGCCGTTGAAGCTCCACCTGTGCACAATTTCCGGAGGCGCCTCCCATTCGACCACGCGGTCGCCGCTCTTGAGATCGGTCCTTCCCGTGATGTCGATCAGCACTCGGGCGTCTCGTGCAGCGCCAAGGAACCGCGGCGCGATGCTTCCAAGCATGCTGCGCGTGGAGAACACGCCCACGTGGTCCGTCAGGTCGATCGTGGAGCCATCGAGCATCACCATCTCAGGATAGGCGTCGCAGACAGGCTTGAACGTGCCCTTCACCCTGACGTATCCAGGTCCGGTCGTCCATTGCACGGAATACCTGCTCACGTAGCCGCCGACCGTAATGGTGCTGTAAAGCGCGATGTACGTATCCACGTCCAGCGTCGCGGTAGGAGCCTGCGTGTCATTGAAGATTTGGAGCCACGCCTCGCCTATCCCTTCGGCCCGACGCATCGCGAGCGTGCCGTTCATCACCGTTACATGGTTGATGTATAGCTGCGAACCATTCTTTCTGATTGTCGCGGTGAGTGTATGCCCGCCAAGGTCGAGCACGCTCGACCATGCGGAGCCAATCGCGCCGCCGCCCAAAAGCATCGATCCGTTGATGTCCATGCTTGAATCCGCAGTAAGAACGATGTTCGAAAATGAGCCCCACCAGCGCTCGTTGCCGCCGCCGAGGTTCGTGTTGCTCCTGTTGGCGAGCGTGCCGCCGGCGAGCGTGAACGTGTACCTGTTGTAGTCGTACTGTCCATTCACGTCGAATGTCGCTCCCGGCTCGATGGTCACGGTCGAGTCCTGCGCGCCAAGCGGACAGTTCTTCCCTGTTTGGTTGACCTGCAATGTTCCGCCCGCGACAGTCGTGCCGCCAGCGTACGGCTGGTTGGCCTTTCCTGCCATCAGCGTGCCCGCACCATCTTTTACGAGCGTGATGCCACCGTCGAGTATAACCGAACTGTTTGTCACGGTCTTGCCCTCCGCAACGTCGATGTGGAGCGAGCCGCTCGCGCCGTTCACCGTTCCCGCGCCGCTGAACGAAGATATCTTCAGCTCGTGGCCGTTGAGGTTCACCGTCACGCCAGACGGGATGTCGATCATGCCGAACTCGCGCCAGTCGCAGTTTGCGCCGAGCGTGACGTTCCCGGAGAGCATCAGCCGCCCCCACTCCACACCCGTCGGATACGGCAGCGTCGTCGTTCCCGTCACGCGGATCGTGGTAGTCGCACCGGGCAGCGCCCCTTCAACTTCAAGGCCGTCGAAGTCGTAGCACGTCCAGTTGCCGGGATCAGTCGCGAGGCCGTTCCCCGCCGCACCCGTCCATTCGGCGAACTCGATATCGCGCGGCCCCTTCGCGACGAGCGTCACGCCCTCCGCGCCTGCGACTGCGCGCCAGTTCACCGACGTGGTGTCATCAAGCGCGAAAGTTGTCGTCGAAGGAATCGCGTCCCATGCGACGACGAGAAGCCCGTCCGAAAGGTCGTTCCGCTGCGAGAGGTCGAGCGTCACCGTGCCGTTGTCGGGGAACGTCACGCGTCTGTTGTTCTTTGAGACGATGTTGAACGCCTTTCCTGTACACCCAGAAAGGTCAAGCGTCGAACCGTCTGCAAGCGATGTGTTGGGGAAGTTGTTCGTGCTGTTGACGAGCGGAGAGAACGTTCCCAACACTGTGAGCTGCGCATTGCCCCTTAACGAACCTTCGCCGCGCATGACACAGTTGGACACCGTGAACGGCGCTTCGAGCCAAAGCCCGCCAGAATATGCACTTGGCTGTATTAGCGAAAGATTCCGACCGATGTTCGAGTAGGTATTGTTCGTGGTGCAAATCCATCCACTTCCCATTTCAAGCGTTCCCTCGCCCTCGAACGTGGTGTGGGCGAAGTAAAACGCATTGTCGGTTCCGACGTGCCCCTCGTATCGCAGTTTGTGTCGGTTCAGGCGCACCTTGACCTCATTCCACCCTGAGCAGACGAGGCCGAAGTTCTTGTTGTTCACCACCGAGTCGGCCGTGAGCGTGAACGGACTCTTCACGGTGCCTGAATTCGACGCCGTGCGGCGCGAGCTCGTGAGAATGCCGCCGTCGAGCGTATAGATGTGATAACCCCAGTTGTTGCCGTTCGCGTCGAACGTGCCATTTGCGCCGATGAGGACTTCCGAGTTCGCAGGGACCTGGTTGTTGAAAGCGCCCAGCGTCTTCATCGTGTCCTTCATGCGCAGCGTCCCCTGGACAACCTCCGTGCCACCGGCGTACTGGTGTCCGCCGAGCTCTGCGAGATAGAGTCCCGTGCCCTCCTTGACGAGCCGGAGCGAGCCCATGAGCGGGACGCTGTCGTTCATGAAGAGCTCGTTCGCCGCAACCTCCACGCGCAGTTCGCCGCCGGAGCCCGCCGCCGAGGTGTCGGTGATCGTCGCGAACGTTTCGGGAAGCGTGGTGAAGCCAACCGTCTGGAGATCGTGTCCGTTGAGGTCAATCGTCACGCCGTCGGGAATAATGATCTTGCCGAGACCGCGCCAGTCGCAGTTCGCCGTGAGGCGCACCGTTCCGGAGAGGACGATCGAAGAGCACGTCGGCATCGCGCCGACTGCGAAGTTCGCCGCCGTGTCGCCCGTGACGGTGACGACGCTCGCCGCCGCCGCGTTCTTCGCCGCGAGGTACACGCCGTCGGAGCGCACTTCCGCGTCATACGTGGCGGCGGTCGCCGCGTCCAGCTCAAACACCGTCCCCCACGAGGGACGCACGGTGAAGTTCATCACCTTCAGGCCTTCGGCGAGGTCGCTGCGCGACGAGAGGTCGAGCGCGACCTTCGGCGAAATGATCCGCCCGACGTTGAAATCGCCCGTGCCGCCGTTCTTGTGGAGCTTGCCCGTGTAGCCGTTGTACATGCAGCCCGCGCCCGTGGAATCGACTGCGGGACGGAACGCCGCGCACATCGTACCGTTCGTCTCGTAGATTTCATAGTGGTATATCCGCGCTTTCGCGAGCCAGTCGGCCTTGTTGCCGCTAACATTCCGCGCCGCGAACATATACATCGACTTTGCGCTGTCGGTGAAACCGGCGGTGAACGTGGCGATCTCGACGCCATCCACGTACACATTCCGCTGAGCTCCATTGAAGATGACCTCGTGATCCGTGACGACTGGATGGGTTAACTTGAACTCCGATCCCGTACCGCTGCCACGATCGTAGCGCTCGGCCTTTGCATCCGTCCCCGGTAGCGAAATCGGATAGTAACGCGACGGGGTTTGGATTCCGCCGATCATGGCATTGACTGATTGCGTTGTCGGCGTGTACTTGTACCCGACGTCCGTGCGCGTTTCTGCAAGGGCAAGCTTCTCCGTATCGATCCACT